>DASSXM010000016.1:0-39054 GCA_035703805.1 Gaiellaceae bacterium
GGCGAGCAACGATGAGCACAAGACCGCAAAGTGCGAGCGCGAAGAACGCCGCGGTGAGCGGCCCCGGCGTCGTCCGCTGCCACTCTTTCACGAAGCGCCCGAATGGCGGATTGAGCACCATCAACCGGTAGTAACCGGGAAGCCGCATCGCATAGGGCGACAGAAGTGTCATCGCCGGCGCGAGAACGAAGAGCGCCGGCGACCGACGGACGATCGCGTAGGCCGCGACGAGCCCGACGCCAACGAGCACCGACCCGTGGATGTTCGCCCACACGGCGAGCACGGGGAGGATGAGGAACGGCGAGCCGCCACGCTCTAGGAGCCACAGCGTGAGCGCGAAGAGCGGCAGCGCAAGCGCCTGCGCGCGCATCTGCAACCCCCACGGCGCCGCAACGACCGCCCAGGCGAGGAAGAGGAGTAGGACGACCGGCGACGCACCGCGCCGGTACGCGATGTGGGCGACGAGCTCGAAGGCTGTAAGAACAGCGAGCACACACAGGGCGAATGCGAGGCCCACGCCGCCGGCACGCGCTGCTCCGTAGAGGACGAGCTGCGCCAACCACTGCTGGTCGACCCATCGGTGGCCTGAGGCCATGACCGTGAGGTGGTCGACGCTCGGAAGGCCGTGGGCGACGAGCTCACGACCGGAGACGAGCGCAAGCCAGGAGTCCTGGACGACGAGCCCGGGACCGGTGACGACGACTGCGACCGCAAGCAGGGCAAGGGGGGCGGCGACGGCGAGCCAGGGAGCAAGGTCGGCGCGGACCCGCACGGGCAGAGCGATCGGAGCCGGAGCGGCTTCCACGACACTTATGAGCCCTGTCGGCGGCGAATCTTTCGCTACTCGAGCAGCAACCGCTCTCCAGGCTCGAGACCGGCCGCGCCGCCTGCACGCAGCTCGATGACGGCCTTCGCGCCGCGCTTCGCGGCGGTGCGCCACGGCTGCAGGCCACGGACGAGATGCAGCACACGGAGATCGCGATCGCAGAAGACGGCGTCGATCGGAAAGCGCATGAAGAACATGTGGATCGATCCCGTGCGCGGGAAGAGCATCCCTTCGTCGGGAGCGAGCGATGGCCGCCCCATGAGCCCGCGGAAGCGCGTCCATGGATTCGACGCGATCGCGCAGCGTGCACAGACGAGCGTTCCGTCTTCCTTCTTCAGAACCGCTGTCTTCACGGTCGTACCCCTTCAGGGTGATTTTGCAATTGCGCGAAAGAAAGTCTGCGCTGTCCTGCTCTTACCGATATCCACGCAACAAGCTGCACATATCGGAAGGGAGGTACGGCGAATCGAAAGCTCGATCGGGATCTTGCCGCACAGGACGGACAGGCGGCTGTCGAGTACACGGTCATCCTCGCACTCGTCACCGCGCTCCTGATCGCGGCCTACGCATCGCTCGGAGAGCAATGCATCCGGCTCTTCCACGCAGTCGTCGACGCATGGCCCTCATGAGCCGCCGTTCTCCACTTTCAACCAACGACCACAGGGGTGAATCGATGTTCGCGTTCGTGTATCAGTGGGTGAAGGACAACTTCAAGCGCGAGGACGGCCAGGCAATGGCCGAGTACGGGATCATCCTGGCGCTCATCGCGGCGGTCGTCATCGCCGTTCTGGTGACGCTGGGCCATCAGGGCCTCAACGCGCTCAACACGGTGGTTAGTGCCCTCTAGGGCAACCACGAGAAGGGTGGCGGGCCGGCTCCGAGGCGGCCCGCCACCTTCTTCCAGCCGTCATGTGCCGCCGCGACCGCAACCTCCGCTCCGAACACGGCCAGGCCGCCGTGGAGTTCGCGTTCGTGGCGCCGCTGCTGATCGTCCTCTTGCTCGCCATCGTCCAAGTGGGAATCTCGTTCAACAACTATCTCCGCGTCACCGACGCAGCACGCGCCGCCGCAAGGCAGGCGATCGTCGCGCGTACCGCGGGCTACACGATCTCCGACATCCAGCAGGCGGCGCAGGACGCCTCGGGCGGGCTCAATTTGAACGGCCGTGTGACGGTCTCCGATCCGGCCGATCCGACGCTCTCGCATGGCGGCAGCACGCTCACCGTGACGGTCACCTATCCCTACTCGATCAACGTTCTCGGCTGGGTCGTCAGCTCCGGGAACTTGACCAGCTCGATGACGGACTTGCTCGAATGATGCGCCGGCTTCGCAGCAACGAGGACGGTCAGGCGATCATGCTCTCGGTCGTCTTCCTCGTGCTGCTGCTCGGCGCGACCGCGCTGACGATCGACGTCGGCGCGTGGTATCGCGCGCAGCGCGCCGCGCAGGGAACGGCCGATGCCGCCGCGCTCGCGGGGGCGCAGGCGCTGCCCAACGACACGCCGACCGCGTCGACTCTCGCCGCGCAATACGCGACGGTGAACGGCGGCGGCGTCGCCCCCAGCGACATCTCCTTCCGCAGTGAATGGCAGCCGAACGACACGGTCGTCGTCAAGGTAAAGCGGACGACGCCGTCGTTCTTCGCGCGGCTCTTCTCGATCTCGTCGGTCGACGTCTCGGCAACCGCAGCGGCGCGCGCCGGCACGCCGGAGGCGGTCAGGGGAGTGGGGCCGATCGTCGTGAACAAGCTCCAGACCGAGCTCTCAGGCCCTGGCTGCCCCTGCTTCCACGTCGAGACGACGCTCCCGCTCGGCAAGGACGGCGCTCCCGGTGCATTCGGACTCGTCAACCTCGATCCGGGGTCGAACAACGGCGTTCCGAACCTCGCCGGCTGGATCCAGTACGGATTCGACGGCTACCTGCCGCTCGGCCGGTACAACTCCGACCCCGGCGCGAAGTTCAACTCGGACAACATCATCAGCGCGTTGAACGCGCGGCTCGCGACGGAGTTGCTCCTTCCTGTCTACGACACGCTCACGGGCAACGGCGCGAACGCCCAGTACAACGTCATCGGCTGGGTGGCCTTCCATCTCGACTCTTTCGATCCCGGCAACGGCAACAACTCGTCACTGACCGGCTACTTCACGCGCGTGATCTGGAATGGGCTTCAGAGCACGACGAACAAGCATCTGCCCGATTTCGGCGTCTACAGCGTTTCCCTCGTCAACTGAAGGACTCGACATGACCTATCGCATCAGAAACGTTGTCATCGCCATCGGGCTCGCGCTCGTCGCGATGCTGCTCACCGTTCTCTACGTCACGAACTACAAGCGCTCCGTCCAGCACAGCAGCGCGAACGTGCAGGTCTACGTCGCAGCGAAGGACATCTCAGCCGGGACGTCCGGCGCCGACGTCGTCAAGTCCCACGGGCTCCGCCTCGAGACTGTGCAGCGCCGGGATGTCGTGCCGGGTGCGATCTCGAGCCCTGACCAGATCTCGACGCTCGTGCTCACGAGTCCGGTCTACGCGGGGGAGCAGGTGACGTTGCGGCCGTTCACCGACGCGGCCGCGGAAGGCATCCGCGCGCAGCTGAAGGGAACCATGCGCGCCGTCCAGGTCGCCGGGGACTCGAACCAACTCCTGGCGGGGACGCTCCGCGCCGGCGATCACGTCGACCTCGTCGCCAACCTGCGGCTCAGCGCCAACTCGACGGCGACGGCGACGCGGATCGTCCTGCGTGACCTCACCGTCCTCACACCGCCCGGGGACGCGTCGTTCGCCAAGGGCGCGGCGCCCGGCACCTCGAGCTCGGCGATCATTGCTGTGACCGACACGCAGGTCCAGCGGCTCTTCTTCGTCTTGAAGAACGCCGACTGGACGCTCGAGCTCCGCCCGGTCGTCGACGCAGTCGACAGCGCCGAGCGGCTCGAGACCATCGACTCGATCGTCCGGGCGGGAGTGCGATGAGCGATCGCATCCGCATCTATTTCACCGGCGACTGTGAGGGCTTCGAGACGCTTCGCGGCGCGCTCGGCGAGGTCGAAGAGCTCGACGTCGTCGGGGCGAGCACGAAGGTCGCCGACGCGTCGGCCGCGCTCAGCGGCGGCCACCTCGGCTGCGTCGTGCACGCGACCCGCGCGTCGGAGTTCCCCGCGCGCGACATCGCCGCGATCAGGGAAGTGACGCGTGCGCCTGTGATCCTCGTCGCGTCGGGGGCCGAGGCGGCCGCGATGCTCGAGCAGGCGCTCGAGCAGGAGGTCGCCGACGTCCTCCTATTGCCGCAGCTGACGCACAACGTCGTCTTCGCGGTGCGCAAAGCGTCGCATGCCCGTCGACAGGTCGAAGTCGCGACCCGCCACGGCCGCGTGCTCACGGTCTTCTCGCCCAAAGGCGGCACGGGTAAGACCGTCATCTCGACGAACCTCGCGTCGATCCTCGCGAAGGCCGAGGGCAGGCGGACGCTCCTACTCGACCTCGACCTCCAGTTCGGCGACGCGGCGATCATGCTCGGCCTCGAGCCGACGAAGACGATCTACGATCTGGTCGTCGCACCGGGTGAGCTCGACTCCGAGAAGCTCGCCGGCTACGTCACTCGCCACCAGTCGGGTCTCGACATCCTCGCGGCGCCCCTGCGCCCGGAGGATGCAGAGCTCGTGGTCGAAAGCAAAGTGACCGCGCTCATCGAGGTCGCCCGCTCCTCGTACGACGTCATCGTCGTCGACACGTCGCCGTTCTTCCACGGCGCGATGCTCGCGACGCTCGACCGCACCGACGAGCTCCTCATTCTCTGTGGGCTTGACGTGCCGACCCTGAAGAACGTCCGTCTTGCCCTCCAGACGCTCGAGCTGCTCTCGTTTCCTGCGAGCCGGATCACGTACGTCATGAACCGTGCGAGCGCGAACGTCGGGCTTAAGTCGAGCGAGGTGGAGGCGGCGTTGAAGGTGAAGATTGCCTGCGAGCTCCCGATGGATCGCAACGTCCAGGTGTGCGTCAACCGAGGCGAGGCGGCGGTCCTGGCTGAGCCGCGGTCGGACTTCTCGCGCGCGCTCGGCGCGCTCGCGAAACAGGTAGCGCCTCGTGCCGCAAAGACGAAGCGGAGCGAGCGGAAGCGCATTCTCTCGTTCGCGAGGGCCTGAAATGGGCCTCCACGACCGCCTCTCGCGGACCGTCGAGGGAACGCACGTCGCTGCCGACGCCGCCACCGAGCGGCTCGACCCGTACGCCGAGTTGAAGGCAGCGGTTCACCACGCGTGCATCGCGAAGCTCGGGCCCGAGCTGTTCAAGGCGGAGGCGGACGATCTCGCCGAGCGTGTCTACAAGGCGGTCACGGAGGAGCTCGCGGTGCAGGGGACGCCGCTCACGCGAGAGGAGCGCCGCGAGCTCGTCCGCCAGCTCAGCGACGACATCCTCGGCTTCGGGCCGCTCGAGCGCTTTCTCTCGGACGACACCGTGACCGAGGTGATGGTCAACGGGGCGGAGCAGGTCTTCGTCGAGCGCGGCGGAAAGATTGAGCGGACGAACGCACGCTTCGTCGACGACTCGCACCTCATGCGGATCATCGAGAAGATCGTCTCCCAGGTCGGGCGTCGCGTCGACGAAGCATCGCCCATGGTCGATGCACGTCTGGCCGACGGGAGCCGCGTCAACGCGATCATTCCGCCGCTCGCGCTCTCAGGGCCCACGCTGACGATTCGCAAGTTCTCGCGCGATCCGTACACGATCAACGACCTCATCTCGTTCGGGACGTTCTCGGCTCGCGCCGCACAGTTCCTCGGCGCGTGTGTGAAGGGAAAGCTGAACGTCCTCATCTCCGGCGGTACCGGCACCGGCAAGACGACGACGCTCAATGCGATCTCGGCGTTCATTCCGGGCGACGAGCGGATCGTGACGATCGAGGACGCCGCCGAGCTTCAGTTGCAGCAGGAGCACGTGATCACCCTCGAAGCACGGCCGCCGAACATCGAGGGATCGGGCGAGGTGAAGATCCGCGAGCTCGTCCGCAACGCGTTGCGCATGCGTCCCGACCGGATCATCGTCGGAGAGGTCCGCGGAGCGGAGACGCTGGACATGCTCCAGGCGATGAACACGGGCCACGAGGGCTCGCTGACGACGATCCACGCAAACTCGCCGCGCGACGCGCTCGCCCGCCTCGAGACGCTCGTCCTCACCTCCGGTGTCGAGCTGCCCCATCGCGCGATCCGCGACCAGATTGCGAGCGCCTTCGATGTCCTCGTGCAGATCGTCCGCCTCGTCGACGGGTCGCGTCGCATCAGCCACATCGTCGAGGTGGTCGGGATGGAGTCCGACGTGATCACGCTCCAGGATCTCTTCGTCGCGTCGTCGCCGACGGAAGAGGATGCGGCGCGGGCCAAGCGCCTCTTGACTCCTCTGCGCCCCACGGGGTTGAAGCCGCACTTCCTCGAGAAGCTCGCGGCGAACAACGTTCTCCTGCCGCCGGGGTTCTTCGCGACCGACGACCTCGACCTGCGCGCCGCCTTCGCCGTGAACGGGTACGGACAGTGAGGAAGGCCGCTCTCGCCGCGGCAGCGTTCGCCTGCCTCGTCGTCACGGCGCAGGCTGCCGCCGGCGTGCGCATCGCAGGCATCGACACGAGCGGCTTCCCGGAGATCCGTGTGACCGCCGTGACAGGTACCGGCGACGGTCGGCCGCGCATTACCGAGAACGGCGCGCCGGTGGTGGGCTTGCAGGCCGCGAACCTCGGGAACACGAAGAGCATTGTCCTCGCCGTCGACCGATCGCAGTCGATGGCTGGACACAAGTTGGTGGACGCGACGTCGGCGGCGAAGCTCTTCGTCGACTCGAAGGGTGCATCCGACCGAGTGCAAGTGATCGCGTTTGGGCAGCACGCGGTTGCGCTTACGCGCTTCTCGAGCTCGCCGGCGGACTCCGATGCTGCACTCGCCGGCGTCCAGGCCGACCCGCACCAGGGGACGGCGTTGTGGGACGCTGTCGTCCGCGCGTCCACTGAGCTCCGGTACGAGAGTGCGCCCGGTCACGTGATCCTGCTCGTGACCGACGGCCAAGACGTTTCGAGCACCGCGTCGCTGACGACCGCCGTTGCGGCGGCGCACGCTGCGCGGGCGGCCGTCTACGCGATCGGAATCGCCGGGCGTGGGTTCACCCCGGCACCGCTGCGCGAGCTCGCGACCGCCACGGGCGGCGCATTCCGCGAAGCGACGTCGAGCTCACAGCTCTCCACGCTGTACGCGTCGATTCGCAGCTCACTGACGCACACGTGGCAGCTGAGCTATGTCACCGCCGTTCGCCCTGGCGACGCGCTCAGCATTCGCGTCGGAGTCCCGGGCGCGAGCACCGCGCGTACCATCGACCTTGGTGGCGGCGGCGCCGTGCCGTCCGCGCCGCAGCCGAGCCTTCTACCTCGCTCGGCGTGGACGTCGCCCGCCGCCTCGGCGGCTCTCGCCCTGGGAGTGGGGCTGCTCGTCCTCTTCGCAGTCGCTTTCGGCCTGTCAGCGCGGAATGGCAGCTGGCTTTCGGCGCGGCTCGCTCCTCACGTCGCGCCGACGCGCAGACGATCGCGCCGACGCCGGAAGGGGGAGGGGCGGACGCTCGTGCGCCCGGTGTTGACCGCGACCGAGAACGCGCTCGCGAATGTCAAACAGTTCCGAGGCCTGCAGCAGCTGATCACCCGCGCGGATCTTCCGCTGCTCGCCGCCGAGCTCCTCTACGCATGCATCGGCTGCGGGATCGTCGGCGCGATCATCGCCGGCATCGCCGGGGCGTCCGCGCTCGTCGTCGTCGTCGTGATGGCGGCCTGCGGATCCATCCCGGTGGCGTGGGTGTCGTGGAAGGCGACGAAGCGGATGAAGGCCTTCGACTACCAGCTTCCCGACCTCCTGATCACCGTGTCGGCGTCGCTGAAGGCCGGGCACTCGTTTCGGCACGCGATCCAGGCGGTCGTCGACGAGGGAGCCGAGCCGGCGGCGAAGGAGTTCCGCCGCGTGCTCACCGAGACGAAGCTGGGACGGCCGATGGACGAGGCGCTTGCAGAGATGAGCGACCGGATCGGCTCGAAGAATCTCAGCTTCGTCCTCACCGCGGTGACGATCCAGAGACAGATCGGCGGGTCGCTCGCCGGACTGTTCGACATGGTCGCCGAGACGGTCCGCCAGCGTCAGCAGTTCGCCCGGAAGATCCGCAGCCTGACCGCGATGGGGCGGATGTCGGCGTACGTGCTCGCCGGGCTTCCGTTCTGCGTCGCGCTCCTCATCAGCTTCATCAGCCCGGTCTACATGTCCCCGCTTTGGCACACGTCGACGGGCCATGTGCTCGTCGGGATGGGCATCGGGATGCTCGCGTTCGGTTCGCTGATCCTCAAAAAGATCGTTTCGTTCAAGGGGTAGCCGATGCTGTTCCTCTCAGGTCTCACACTCGCGCTCGCTCTCTTCCTCGTCGTCGAGGTGGCGACCGCGCCACAACGCCGTCGCTACGTCGCGCTTCGGCGTGCTTCCACCTACGGTGCAGGACGCATCGATTCGCGCCAGGAAGTGCCGAAGTTCAAGGAGCGCGTCCTCGTGCCCGCGATCGACCGCCTCGCCAGCCTCACGCTGCTCGCGAATCCGAAGGTCTCCGCCGAGGTGGTGCATGCCCGCGTGATGGCGGCCGGTCTGACCGGCCGGATCTCCACGACCCAGTTCCTCGCGGTCAAGGCCGCGGGCGCGATCGCCGGCGTCGTCATCGGGCTGCTGTTCGGGATCGCCGCCGGAACTGTCACGGAGGTGTTGTTCGTCCCTCTGCTCGGCGTCGGCGGCTTCCTCCTGCCGGACACGTGGCTCACGCACAGGATCCGCGCACGTCGCGAGCAGATCCGCTCCGAGCTTCCGGACGCTCTCGACATCCTCGCGGTCTCGGTCGAAGCGGGCTTGGGCCTCGACGGCGCGATCGCAAAGCTCACCGAGCACATGCAAGGCGCGCTCGTCGACGAGTTCGCGCTGACGCTCGGCGAAGTGCGCATCGGCGAGGCACGCCACGACGCGTTGAAGAAGCTCGCCGAGCGCGTCCCGGCACCGGAGGTCGGCGCCTTCGTCCGCTCAGTCGTGCAGGCGGATCAGCTCGGAATCTCGCTCGGCCGGATCCTGCGCGTGCAGGCCGCGGACTCCCGTCTGCGCCGCCAGGCGGCCGCCGAAGAGAAAGCGATGAAAGCGCCGATCAAGATGCTCTTCCCGACGGCGCTGTTCATCTTCCCGGCGATGTTCCTCGTCGTGCTCGGCCCCGCGATGCTGAGCCTCACCCACTACCTGAACTTCTCGGGCAAGTGACGCACGAGACCGAAACCGGCTTCGGGAGCGGCCTCCGGGCGCATCTCGAGCGCAAGCTCGGTGTGGACCAGGAGGTCGCATCGCCGGAGATAGTTGTCGAGCAGGTCGAGACGGAGGCGCCGATCGACGTGCAAAGCGAGCTCGAAGACGCCCTCGGACGCGAGCGCCAGTTGCGAGAGGCGCTGCAGCATCAGGTCGAGGCATACGAGCGTGAGCTCGCCGCCGCCCGCGATGTCGCGCTCCGCGAAGCGCGCACGGACGAGGTCGCGGCAAGCGTCGAAGCCGCCCGCGCCGAGGCCGAGGAGCGCGAGGTTGTCCTTCGCATCCAGCTCGACCAGCTCGAGGCTGAGAAGACCGAGATCGCGACCAAGCGCACGGAGATCGTCGCCGAGGAGGCCAGGCTCGCCGAGCTCGCACGCCATATCGACTCGCGCTCGTTCGAGTTGGAGTCGGCCGGCCAGCAGCGCGCGCACGCGTCGGCGCATCTTGCACAGCAGCTCGCGACGATCGCAGAGCGCGAACGCGAGCTCAAGCGGGAACAGGCCGCGCTCGATTCTCGCGCGAGGGAGGAGGGTGCGCGCGTCGCCGCCCGCGAGGACGCGGTCGCGAAGCGCGAAGCCGCCGCACTGCGCCGCGACGAGGCGGCCGGCCGACGTGAGGCGGCCGCCCATGCGGCGATCGCAGAGGTCGCCCTCGAGCGCGAGCGCCTGCAGGAGCGCGAAGGCGAGGTCCTTGCGCGTGAGAGCGCGCTCGAGAAGCGCTACGGCGCGCGTGAGCGGATGCTCTCGAACAGCGAGGCGACGCTCGCGGCGAGGGAGAAGAGGCTTCGCGAACACGGCGAGCGGCTCGAGCGGGAGCGGGCGGGGCACGGCCAGGCATCACAGGAGGCCTTCGCCCTGCTCGCCGAGCTCGAGCGCCGCGAGGAGCGTGTGCACGAGCGCGAGGCAAAGGTGATCGAGCGCGAGACCGTCGTTGCCGAGCGTTCTCTCGAGCTCGAGCACCTCACGGAATCGCTCCGGGTCCGCGAGGCGCGACTCGGCGTCGACCTCGACCTCCGCGAGGACGTGCTCGACGATCGCGAGCGCGCGCTCGCGAGCCGGGAGGCGCTCATCGCCGAGCGCGAGCGCGACCTGACGGCGTACGTCGGTGAGCTCCAGGATCAGTTCACGACGAGAAGCGTCGCCTGAGAGGAGAGATTTAGAGAGATACGACGAGAATTATCCGTTGTAAAACGCTAAAAAGTGTCTTGTATCTGACGGTACAGAGTCGCACAATTCATACGCCGTCTAGGGGTCGAAAGGGTCTGAGGGAAGCTTGTCCGCCGCACCGCACATGGGTCGCGCCGACGACGTCACCGCGGCCACGACGCATCAGCTCTACGAGCGCTACGGGCGTCAGATTTACGCGTACTGCCTCCACCAGCTTCGCTCGCGCGAAGAGGCCGAGGATGCCGTCCAGACGACGTTCCTGAATGCGTTCCGCAGCCTGAAAGGCGGTGCGGTTACCCACGCCGAGCAGGCGTGGCTCTACAAGATCGCGCAAAACGTCTGCAGCGCGCGTCGGTCGTCCTCGGCACGCCGGCTTCGGCTCGAGACGCCGAACGACTTCGACATCCTGCAGGAGACGATTCCCGCGCAGAGTCGCGAGAGCGCGGTCGAGCTCATCGGCCTCGAAGACGCGCTCGAGCAGATGCCCGAAAACCAGCGTCGCGCGATCCTCCTCCGTGAGTGGCAGGGGCTCTCGTATCGCGAGATCGGCGAGGAGCTCGAGCTCTCGCAGGCGTCGGTGGAGATGCTCATCTTCCGCGCGCGTCGCAGCCTTGCCGGTGCACTCGAGCAGCCGGCAGAGGAGAAGCTGAAGCGGAAGGTCGGGCGGACGCTCAATCTCGGCTCGGTGCTCGCTGCGCTCAAGTCGCTCCTCACCGGCGGCGCCGCAGTCAAAGCGGTCGCACTTGCGGTCGCCGCGGGAACGGTCTCCGTGACGGCGAGCGCCGTGCAGCACACGATCGTGCACTCGCGCCCGCACGCGCGCGTGCACACGGCGACGACCCTGTCGGTCTCACCGCACGTCGCGTACACCGTGACGTCGGCACCGGAAGCTCCGCTCGTCGCGGAACGCACGGGCTCGCGCGTCGTGAAGGACCCGCGCGCACCGATAACGCCTCGGTTCGAGGTTCTCTCCGGCAGGGCACGTCCTGCGGTCGATGATGTTCCGGTCGCGCTTGTTGCGCCGGCCGTAGCCCCGCCCGTGCAGCCGGCCGCTCCCGCACCCTCGCCGCCCCAGGAGAGCACGCCGCCTCCCGCGGCTCCGAAGCAGCAAGACGCGCCGCCGCAGTCGAGCAGCGCGCCGAGCGCACCCACTACCCCTGCAAGAAAGCAGGACGGACCGCCGCAGTCGAGCAATGCGCCGGGCGCTCCGACCGCGCCCGCTCCGTCCAACGACAAGAAGCGCAAGTCGCAAGACGGCGCGGGCGATTCGACGGCTACGCAGCCGACCGTCACGACGGCGGCGCCGACGACCACGACTCCAACGCCGCCTGACGATCACGGTAACGGCAAGCAGAAGAAAAACCAGGACCAGCCGGTCGACACGACGCCGGCCACGACGACGCCCGTGACAACGACTCCGGCTACCACGGCGGCGCCTGTGACCACGCCGACACCGACCGACGATCACGGCAACGGCAAGCAGAAGAAGAACCAATCGCTGTCGCCGATCGCGCCGCTGTCGGCCCCGACGACGACGACAACGCCAGCGCCCGTTACGACGACCGCTCCGGTGACGACGACGCTGGCACCGCAACCGCCGGCGGACGATCACGGAAACGGTAAGCAAAAAAAGAACGAGCAGCAGCAGCAGCAGCAGCAGCCGGTCGTCACGACGCCGGCACCGCAACCGCCGGCGGACGATCACGGAAACGGCAAGCAAAAAAAGAACGAGGATCAGCAGCAGCAGCAGCAGCAGCAGCCGGTCGTCACGACGCCGGCTGTCGTCACCGCACCCGTCGTCGACGCGCCGCCCGCGCCGGACGGCCCCGGCGGCAAGGGCCAGGCCAAGGGTCACGGGAAATAGCGCAGCTGGCGCAATACTGCGCCGCATGAACGCGGAGCTGCGGCTGGCGGACGTGCTCGCGGAGCTTGCCGAGATCCTGTGCAGAGAGGTCCAGGCTGATGCGTGCGCGATCTCGCGGGCGGTGGGCGACGTCCTCATCGTCATTGCAGAGCACGCGCCGGGACGATCGGTGGAGGTCGGCCAGGCCTTCCTCGTGCACGACTACCCGGCCGCGCGTGAGGTCATGAGCAAACGGGCGCCGCTTCAGCTGTCGATCGCCGACCCGGCGACGATCCTGCGGCAGCTCGGATTCGGCGCGCTGCTCATGCTTCCGGTCGAGGTCTCCGGCGAGGTCTGGGGGCTGGTCGAGGTGTACCGGCGCGAGCCCGATCTCTTCGCCGAGGACCTCGTGCTCGCGGCGCGGAAGCTCGTCGCAGCGACCGCCGCCCGTATTCCCTAGCGGATCACGTCGGCCGAACACGACGCGACGAGCGCGCAACGCGGATCCTCGACGTCCTGCAGCTGCGGATGGGCGGTGTCGATCTCGACCGGCGGCCACGTGTCGAGCCCGAGCGCGGCAGCGCCTTCGTGCGAGCCGATCGACAGCAGCGCATCGACGGAGAAGATGTCGCGCCTCCCGGCCTGCCTTCGCGCGATCCCATCGAGCTCGCGCAGCTCTTCGAGCGGATCGATCCGCACGTTCGAATCCGACCCGATGCAGATACCGATGTCTCGGTGGAGTAGGCGCTGCACGGGCACGAAGCCGTCGCCGAGGTTCGCCTCGGTCGTCGGGCAGACGCACACACGGGCGTTGGACTCGCGGAGGAGATCGAGCTCAGCACCGTCCGCGTGTGTCGCGTGCACCACCGTCGTCAACGGTCCGAGGCAGCCGCAGTCGGCCAGCAGCTCGATCGGCCGCCTGCCGTGCTCGGCGAGGCACTCCTCGACCTCCCGCGGCTGCTCGTCGGCATGCACGTGCAGTGGGAGACCTTCGGCGATTGCGTAGCGGCCGAGCTCTTCGAGCCAGTCGCGCGGGCACGCGCGCACGGAGTGGGGGGCGACACCAACGCGAGCGCCCGTCGAGCGCAGCTCCTCGAGGTCGCGGAGATAGTCGGCGATCGACTCCTGGCGGAACCGCTCGATCCCGCCGCGGCCGTATGCGACGTACAGGAGGACGAGCTCGATGTTCGCCTCGGCCGCGGCTGCCACCGCAGCCCGCGCTTCGTCGAGGCCGAGGTAGTGGAACTCCCCGACGGCGGTGTAGCCGGCGGCCCGCAGCTCGCCGAACACGCTCCGAAAATCGGTTCGGACCCGCGCGGCAAGCCCGAGCATCGCTTCTCGCCAGGCCCAGAAGTCGGCTCCCTCCGACCGGCCGCGCAGCGCTCGCTGAAAGGCGTGGCTGTGCGCGTTGACGAACCCCGGGAGTTGCAATGCGTCCGCCACGCGCGAGAGGATACGTCCGACTTGCGCCGCCTCCTCGCGGGGGGGCTCGTAACCCTATATCTGGCCTCTCCCGCTCTCGCCCGAGCCGGAACGGTCGCAATCTTCTACTACCCCTGGTACGGGACGCCGCAGCGTGACGGTGCATGGGTGCACTGGAACCAGAACACGCACAAGCCGCCGGGCGATCTCTACTCGCCGTTTTATCCCGCGACCGGTCCGTATTCGAGCGCCGACGCGACCGTCGTCGACCGGCAGATGACGGAGATCGCCGCTGCCGGTATCGACGAAGTCGTCATCTCGTGGTGGGGCAGAGGATCCGATACGGACAAGCGGCTTCCGAGCGTCCTCGGCTCGCTCCGCCGTCATCACCTGCAGGCGGCGGTACATCTCGAGCCATACGCGGACCGGTCTCTCGCGAGCGTCGCGCAAGACCTGGCGTACTTGGCGTCGCTTGGGATCCGCGACGTCTACGTGTACCACCCGCGCGACTTCGCAGCGTCCGACTGGGCGAGCGTGCGCGCCCAGGCGCCTTCGTCACTGCGGCTCTTCGCGGGCACCGACCTGATCGGATTCGCCGCCGCGGGGGGGTTCGCCGGCTTCTACACGTATGACTTCATCACCGACACCGGCGCGAAGTTCATCCGCCTCTGTGAGCAAGCGCACGCGGTGCACCTGTTGTGTGCGCCGAGCGTTGGGCCGGGATACGACGGCACCCGCGCAGGGGAGGCGCCGGCCGTGACGCTGCGGCGTAACGGCGTCACGTACGACAACCTCTGGACGGCGGCGCTGGAGGCGAAGCCCGACCTGATCACGATTACGAGCTTCAACGAGTGGGGTGAGGGGACGCAGATCGAGCCCGCCGTCGCCCGGCACGGCTACAACACGTACGACGGCGCGTGGGGTCTCACCGGCGCTCCCGCACAGACGGCCTACCTGACGCGCACCGCGTACTGGGCAGGCCGTTTCCATTCGAGCGGGTAGAGACCGCCGTACACTTGCTCGGGATGGCCACGCGCGCTGTCCCGGCCCCGCTCGCACGGCTGCCGAACGCGCTCACGCTCGGCCGCCTCGTGCTCATCCCCGTCTTCGTCGTGCTCATGGTGCGTGCAGGCAGCAACCACTCGTGGCCCGCGGGCATCGTCTTCGGCGTCGCCGGCATCACCGACCAGATCGACGGCTTCCTCGCACGCCTCTGGCATGTGGAGTCGCGCTTCGGCAAGATCGCCGACCCGCTCGCCGACCGGTTGATGATCGATGCGGCCGTGATCCTCCTCGTCGCGTACAGCCGCCTGCCGTGGGCCGCTCTCGCCGTCATCGCCGCCCGCGACCTTCTCCTGCTCAGCGGCTGGCGGTTGCTCGCGCCGCGCGGCGTCGAGCTCGAGGTGAACGCGCTCGGCAAGGCCGCGACCTGGTTCTTGTACGCCGCGATCGGCTTTCGGATCGTCACGCACGACGCGACGCGCTGGCCGATCTGGTTGTTCTGGATCGGTCTGGGCGCCGCGGTTGCCGCTGCGATGTTGTACGTCCGCGATGCCCGGGGAGAGTTGAGGAAGTGAAGGCTGTCGTCATGGCGGGCGGCGAGGGCACGCGCCTGCGCCCGCTCACGTCCAACCAACCCAAGCCGATGGTGCCCATCGTCGGCAAGCCGTGCATGGAGCACATCGTCGAGCTCCTCAAGCGGCACGGCTTCGAGGACGTGATCGTCACCGTCGCGTTTCTGCCGCAGGCGATCCGCTCGTACTTCGGGAGCGGCGACTCGCTCGGCGTCGACATCAGCTACTCGGTGGAGGAGTCGCCGCTCGGGACGGCCGGCTCGGTGCGACTCGCCACGGCGCGACTGGACGACACGTTCCTCGTCATTTCCGGCGACGCGCTCTGCGACGTCGACCTCACCCGCCTCGTCGAGTTCCATCGCGAACGCAACGCATCCGTGACGATCGGGCTCAAGTCGGTGCCGAATCCACTCGACTTCGGCATCGTCGTCACGGACGACGAGGGCCGTGTCGAGCGCTTCCTCGAGAAGCCCTCGTGGGGCCAGGTCTTCTCCGACACGATCAACACGGGTATCTACGTGCTCGAGCCCGAGGTGCTGAAGCACGTGCCGGACGACCGGCCGTTCGACTTCGCGAAGGAGCTCTTCCCGCTCCTGCTGGAGATGGGGCGACCGATCTACGGCTGCGTCCTCGACGGCTACTGGCAGGACATCGGCAACCTCGACCAGTTCCGGCAGGCGAACTTCGATGCGCTCGACGAGAAGGTGCGGCTCGAGATTCCGGGCATCCGCATCCGCGGGAACATCTGGCTCGGCGAGGGGGTGGACCTGCACGAGCTCGGCGCGCTCGAAGGCCCGGTCTTCATCGGCAACTACTGTCGCGTCGCGCCCGACGCATCCGTCGGCCCGTACACGGTGCTTTCGGCGAGCGTGACGGCGCGCGAGCGTGCGCGCATCTCGCGCTCGATCGTCGACACGTCGACATACATCGGCCGGAGCACCGTCGTCGAAGGCGCCATCGTCGGGCGGTCGTGCGACCTGCGCTCGCACGTGCGCGTGCACCAGGGCGTCGCGGTCGGCGACGAGGTCACAATTGGCGCCGAGAGCGTGATTATGCCGGACGTACGGATCTATCCGTACAAGGAGGTCGAGACGGGCTCGCAGCTCTTCGAGAGCCTGATCTGGGAGTCGCGAGCGACGACGCGCGTCTTCGGCAAGGACGGCGTATCCGGTCTCGTCAACGTCGATCTCACGCCCGACGTCGCGGTGCGCCTCGCCGCCGCGTTCGGGACCGCGCTGAAGCGCGGTGCACGTGTCGTCGCCTCGCGCGAGGGGACGCCTGCCTGCCGGATGATCAAGCGCGCGATGATCTCCGGCCTGTCGTCGACCGGCGTCGGCGTCGCCGACCTGCGCGTCATCCCTGCTGCGGTCGCGCGGCACCTCCTGAAGAGCGAGAACTACGCAGCCGGTTTCCACGTTGGCGTCAGCCCAAACGATCCGGAGGCGATCCGCATCCAGTTCTTCGAGCAGCCGGGAATCGAGCTGAGCCAGGACATGCAGCGCGAAGTCGAGAAGCACGTGACGCGAGGCGAACTGCGTCGCGTCGCCTCGAGCGAAGTGGGGACGATCTCGTATCCCGCGCGCGTGCGCGAGCGTTACGCGAGCGACCTCCTCGCGACGCTCGACGTCGAGGCGATTCGCGAGCGCGGCTTCCGGATCGTCGTCGACTACGGCTACTCGGCGGCGTCGTACGTCCTGCCGCTCGTGCTCGGACCGCTCGGCGTCGAAGCGGTCGCGGCGCACGCGTTCCCGACCGAGGGCGATCCCGACGGGACCGGGCTCGCGAGCTCGATCGGGCAGGCGAAGCGGCTCGTACCTGCGGTGGCCGCCGACCTGGGCGCGGTCTTCGACCGGGCGGGAGAGCGGCTGTACCTCGTCGACGAGCAGGCGCACGAGATCCCCGTCGAGCAGGCGCTGCTCCTCTACACGCGGCTCATCGGCTCGAACGGGCGACACGGCAAGCTCGCGTTCCCCGTGATCGTCACGAGCCAGGTCGACCGGCTCATCGAGGGCTCGGGCCTCGAGATCGTTCGCACGCCGGCGTCGCTGCCCGACCTGACCCGGGTCGCGGCGGAGGACGGCGTCGTCTTCGGCGGCGCGGTGGGCGGCGGCTACGTGTTCCCCGAGTTCCTGCCCGGCTACGACGCGGTCGCGAGCCTCGCGAACCTCCTCCAGCTGCTTGCGCCGGTCGACCGTCCGATCTCCGAGCTCGTCGCCGAGCTGCCGGCGCCGACGCTCGTCCACCGGCAGATCGCGTGCCCGTGGGCGATGAAAGGCCTCGTCATGCGCGTCCTCAACGAGCGCCTCTCCGGCCGCGACCTCGATCTCACCGACGGGATCAAAGTCTTCGACGAGCGCGGCTGGGCGCAGGTGCTGCCGGACCCGGACGAGCCGCTCCTCCACCTCTACGCGGAGGGGGAGACGACCGAGGTCTCCGAGGAGCTCGCGGCCGAGCTGCGCCGCGTCGTCGAGGAGATCGAGCAGGGCGAAGAGACAGCTGCCAGAGCGTAGTCTAAACTTCAACTTGACCCTTGGCCGACGAAAGGCTGCGATGGAACCGGTGCCCGATCTCGCAACGCTCCCCGACGACGAGCTGAAGCGGCTCATCGACGAGTACACGCAGGAGGAGCAGGAGGTGTCGTACCGGCGCCGCATCCTGCACGGCAAGATCGACATCCTGCGCGCCGAGCTCGTCGCGCGGCTGCAGAAAAGCGGGGGCCGCAGCGTGCTCGACGACGTAAACGTCGACGCACTGACGGAGATCCTCGCCGGCAAGGCCGCGCCGCCTTCTCAATGAGCCACGTCTACTGTCCGGAGTGCGGCTTCCAGAACCCGGAGGCCGCGAGCTACTGCTCGAAGTGCGGGGCGCTGCTGCACGTGCCCGAGAGCAATGAGCAGACGCAGCAGTTCAGCGCGGAGGAGGGGCAGGACTCGTTCGACACGCTCGACGACCTCGCCGTGCAGGGTGCCGCGCTCGTCGTCCGCTCCGGCGGCGGCCGCTCGGGCGAGACGTTCATGCCGAAGCACGACCGCACGACGATCGGCCGGTCCCCAGACTGCGGGATCTTCCTCGACGACGTGACGGTGTCGCGCAAGCACGCCGTGCTCGTCGACGACAACGGCACGTGGCGCATCGAGGACCAGGGAAGCCTCAACGGCACGTTCGTCAACCGTGAACGCGTGGAGACTGCCACCCTGAGCGACGGCGACGAATTGCAGATCGGCAAGTACCGGCTGACGTTCCTCCAGCGCTGATGTCCACCGTCTCTATGAGAGAGCGGCTCCTCACGATCGGCTCCGTGTGCCGCAGCCTGAAGTCTGAGTTCCCGGACATCTCCATCTCGAAGATCCGCTACCTCGAGGACCAGGGACTGCTCACGCCGAAGCGCACACGCGGCGGCTACCGCATGTTCGGCGAGGACGACGTCGTGCGGCTCGAGACGATCCTCCGTCTCCAACGCGACGAGTTCCTGCCGCTCCGCGTCATCCGCGAAGAGCTCGCGCGCGGCGCAGGCAAGGAGCGCCGGCGCAAGCGCGTCGTGCCGCTCGGCGAGCACGAGGCGGGGCTCGACCTCGAGGCGCTGTGCGACAGCGCCGGCATCGATGTTCGCCGAGCCCGCGAGCTCGAGGAGTACCGACTGCTCGAGCCCCGCGTCGAAGGCGGCCAGCGGATCTACTCGGAGACGGACGTCGACATCGCCACCGCGTGCGAGACGCTCGCGCGCTACGGCATCGCCCCGCGCCATCTGCGCGCGTTCCGGACGGCGGCCGACCGGCAGACGAGCCTGCTCGACGCGGTCGTCGCACCCGCGTTGCGCGCCCGCAATCCCGAGCGGCGACGCGCCGGCCTCGACGATCTCCAGGCGCTCGCCGAGGCGTCGCAGGACCTCGCACAGCTCCTCTTCACGCGGAATGTGCGTATGGTCGCCGGATGACCGCGATCGACCTCAAGTCGCTCATCCGCGAAGTGCCGGACTTCCCCGAGCCGGGGATTGGCTTCAAGGACATCACGCCGCTGCTCGGCAGCGGGCCGGCGCTGCAGCAGGCGGTGGGGGAGCTCGCAGCGTGGACGGCGGAGCGCGAGCCGGATCTCGTCCTCGGCGCCGAGGCACGCGGGTTCTGGCTCGGCGCGGCCATTGCGTGCGAAGTCGGCTGCGGGTTCGTGCCCGCGCGCAGGCCGGGCAAGCTCCCGCCCGAGACGGTGACCGCGCGCTATCTCCTCGAGTACGGCGAGAACGCCCTCGAAGTGAACGCCGGCTCGATCAAGGAAGGCGCGCGGGTCGTCATCCACGACGACGTGCTCGCGACCGGCGGCACGGTGGAGGCGATCGCCGGCCTCGTCGAGCAGCTCGGCGGGACTGTCGTCGGCATCAACTTCGTGATCGAGCTCTCCTTCCTAGGCGGCCGCGACCGCCTCACAGACCGCGACCTGTTCTCGCTGATCACGTACTGAGGAACCGTGACGTCCGGGAGGGCGTTTACAACCTTGACATGTACGACCCGCTCACGAGCCGGTACACATTCGCGTGCCCGTGCCACGGGGAGAGCCGCGTGTCGCTGTCGGCCTTCCGCACGCTCGAGCGGCTCGAGGGAACGGCGCACCCGGTCGTGTATCGCATCCGCTACGCGTGCAGGTGCGGCGACGAGCACGACGGTCTCGTCACGCACGACGAGCTCGACTGGGCGCCGCTCGGTCTCGAGGGCGGCGTCTTCCTCAACCTCATGACGGCGAAGCTCGAGCCGGTCGCGGCCGAGCTCGGCGAGCTCGCCGCTACGCACATCAAGGCGGGGGAGTGGCCGTGGAGCTTCTTCTGTTACCCGGAGGAACGCCCGCGCCCGGTCTTCCCGTCGTCGTTCTTCCTCCTCACGCCCGGCGACGGAACGGTCGGGTTGGCGGTTCGCTGCCCGGCCTGCCAGCGCACCTCCGTGAACCTCGTCTCGCAAGAGCACGTCGACGTTCCGTTCCACAACGACCGCGAGATCGGCGTCGTGGAGCACGTCTTCGCGGACGATCTCCACGCGGCGGTCGAGGAGTTCCGCGCGCAGCTGTGGTCGGCGACGTTCGATGCTCGCCGCCTGGCGCTCGAATAGCGCACCTTTACACCTGTCTTTCGCGTTTCACCGCTGACGCGCAAAACGCGGAATGAGGTGATCTGATGAGACGGTACTACGGTCTGTACGACGCGACCCGCGGGCTGACGACGCTCGCCGCCGGCGGCATCGCGGGCCTGCTCCTGTGGGCCGCGACCCGGGTGGGCCAGCAGACTGACGGCCGCTACTGGGCCGGGCTCGCGATCGTCGCGGGCGCAGGGCTCGTGCTCGCGCTCTCGCAGCTCGTGGGCAACTGGACGAAGGGCCTGCGCGTGCGGATCTCACCCGGAACGCTCGCCTTCGGGCTCCTGCCGGTGATCGTCTGCGTCGGCTGGATCCTTCTCGCCGGTCAGCCGGGGAACGGCTGGGAGGAGGGCAGGATCGTCTCCTGGACCGGCTCGATCGGGCTGACGGGGATCGTGCACGACCTCGCCCTCTGGCAGGGCGTGCTCGCGTTCGGCCTCGGCCTCGTCCTCGGACTCTCGCTGGACGCGGTGCCAGAGGGGATGGTCGCAACTGACGTCGACCGGCCTACCGGCGTCATCGCAGCTCCCGGGCCGGTCGACCGTCGGGCCGCGGACGAGCCGCTCGCCGCAGAGCGGCGCGCCGCGCATGACGCGGAGCCGAACACGGTGACGGTAGGACCGAAGAGCGAGGACTGACATTCCTTCAGGGGCCGCCGGCGTTGCCGGCGGCCCTTTATCCCCTCGGTCAGGGATCGTGGCGAGAGGGTTCCCGTCCCGATACAGAGTGGGATGGAGGCGAACGACGTCGAGCGACAGGAGAGGCGAGGGAGTGCGCTCTTGTTCGCGCACGTCTCTCGGCTCGATCCGGCCACGCCGACCGCTCGCGAACGGCTCGACGCGGTGCTTGGGCCTGCGCTCGCACGCAAGCTCGTCTTCGCGCTGACGTCGCGAAAAGTGGCCTAGATCTCTTCGCCGCGCGTGCGGACGAAGAGCCAGATCCCTGCGGCGGAGAGCATCGCGATCACGATCGCGAACGCGCCCGACGTGCCGACGGCGAGCAGCCCGAAGTAGATGTAGGCGCCGAGCGCGATGGCCCAGACGAGTGCGATGACGCCTTGGTCGATGCTCGGCGGATGAGGAACGTGCATCGGCGCAGATCCTAACGAGGCATAAAAAAGGCCCGGCGCCCGAAGGCACCGGACCAAAAGTTTCGCCGAGCCGGTCGCGGTTTCGTCCACAGAACCGCTCGACTTTCCGCCTCGGCCCTTGCGGACCTCCTCGTACGGCCTATCGGCTCTGCTTCGTCCTACTCCCGCGCCGCGCTCGGCGCAGTTGGGAATCTAGGGGGCATGCAAGGACGCTGCAAGGGGGTCGAAAGAGGAAAAAGTCGCAGTTTGCGGATTTTGAATAGTCAACATTTCCACAGCGGATCGTGCAACCTGTGGATAACTCCGAATCACTATCCGAGCACCGTGCGGACGAGCGATGCGAGCGGCAATCCGCCGTTTGCAGGGTCGCGGTAGATCGCGCGATACGTGAGCGGACGTGTCGGCGGCAGGTCGGTCGTCGTGAAGCTTCCGTCGGCAGCGAGGGGGAGGGAGGCCGCAAGCGTGGCGCCGGCTTGCGTCTCTCGCCAGAGCTCGACTGTTCCGCCACCTGCGCCGGTTACGTGGCCCGTGAGGATGAACGACGCGCCGCTGACCGCCGCAGAGAGATCGACGCGCGTAGTCGGCGGAGCAGTGGCTCGATACCACTCGAGCCCGTCCGGCTCGACGAGGAGGTACTGGCGCGCGCCGCCGTCGAGCGCATAGCCCACGAGGTCGCCGGCGAGCTCCATGCTCGTGCCGTCGGCGCCGACGACGAGGCCGGCGTACACGGTGTGACCGTTGAGGTCGACGTAGTCGTCCGCCGCGACCTCGGGTCCTGACGAGGGAACGACGAGCCCGACGAGGAACGCGTGGTGGTGGAGGACGGTGGTGTGCTCGCCCTTCGCGTGCAGCGTGAGCAACAGCTGGCTCTCGTCGAAGGACGGGAACAGCTCCGTCCAGGCGCTCCACACGCCGACACCCGAGGCGAGCGCCTGCACGACGCCTGCGGGCGAGCCGATCGAGTTCGTGTAGACGAACTGCCCGATCCAGTCCTTGTGGTTCGGCGTGCGTGCCCACTCGATCGTTCCGTTCGCGTACGCCTCCTCGATGCGCACGGCGCCGCTCGCGAGCACGACGGGGGCGACCGCCGGCAGGGAGTCGCTCTTCGGAAAGCCGAGCTTCGTGACCGGCTCGTTCGCGAGCGCGCCCGCGGCGCTCTCGGTCACAAGGCGAAGCCAGGTCTTGCCCGAGGCGACCTCGTAGGCATAGGCAACGACCGCGCGGCCGGCCGTGGTGAGCGCGAGCCCGCCGAAGCCCAGGAGGCCGTTCGCCGGCGCCGTCGCGACGGTACGCACCTGCCAGCCTGCCGCTTGCTGCTCGGCGAGCGCGAGCCAGTGGGCGCCCGGATCCTCGGCGAGGACGACGCTCGACCCGTCCGCCCGGACAGCGATGCCGACGACGAGCGACCGGGCTCCCGGCAGGCCCGAGACGGCGCTCGCCGACCACGTGCCGTCGGCCGCTCGGCTCGCGACCTGCAGCGAACCGTCCGCCGCGACGAAGCCGACCCGCGGCGATCCGTCGGGCGCAGTCGCGAGGAGCGAGTCCTGCACGCCCTGCGATCCCGGCACTACCTCCGCATGCCCAAGAGCCGGCAGGAGGAGGGCGGAGAGGATCGCGACCCCAAGCGCAGCGCGCTTCACGGTTGGACGATATCCGTCAAATCGCAGCTTTCCATAACGTTTGTTCTCGTGTGCTGATTAAGACAGGCGCGGGCGGCCGGGAGGCCGGCGTTCTCGTCGCTCTACGCCTTGAAGGAAAGCCTCGATCCGGGATCGCACGGCTTGCGGGACGGCGCTTATCCCGAGCTCAACCTCGCGATGACAGTTTTCGCACAGCAGCGCACAGCGTTCCGCTTCGGCAACCAACTCTTCCCATCTTCGCGTCGGAGCACCGGCGAGATGAAATCGCTTGGTGGCCGGGTCGAGGTGATGAAACGTCAGCGCACGAAGACACCTCGAGTAACCGCAGATCTCGCACCGACCGCCGCGGAGCTCAACCAGGCGCTCCTTATTTCGGCGCTGGAGCCTGAACTTGTTACTGCGGCATGAGTTGCATTGTTTCTTCGTGTGGCCGCGGCGATAGTCGTATCGGTAGACGCGGCCGCAGAGCTCGCACGTGCACTCGCCGGAGAACATGCGTTCGACGGTAGCGAGGCCTCCTGACGTCAGCCCTCTTCGGACATGTACGGCGTAAAATCGGCACATGGAGATCGCCCGCCGGATCCACAACCCGCACAACCACACATGCATCTGCGATGCGGATTGCTGGTGCAACCGCACAGCGCTCGGACGGCTGGTGAAGTGGTGGTTCCCCGCCCGGTACTTCGGCCTGAAGCACAAGGTCACGCCGAACCGCGACCGGCAGGACGAGTCGTAGACGTTCTCGAGACGGCGCTCTACAGCACCGACCTCGAGGCGTCGGAGGATTTCTATGTTCATGTCCTCGGGCTGGCCCTCCACTCGAAGGAGTCGGGCCGGCACGTGTTCTTCCGCTGCGGGCGCGGGATCCTGCTCATCTTCGACCCAGCCGCCACGTCACGGCCCGGCCCGGTGCCGTCCCACGGAGCCACCGGCCCGGGACATGCCGCTTTCGCGCTCGCAAGCGACGAGGATCTGGCGACTTGGCCGGATCGCCTCCGGCGCGCGGGAGTCGATGTCGAAGCCGATGTGCACTGGCCCGACGGTGGCCGGTCGATCTACTTCCGCGATCCGGGCGGGAACAGTCTCGAGCTGACGACGCCCCGGATCTGGGGTCCGAAGAGAAACACTTGATTTAGGGAGGCCGCGCGTGTTTGTCTCTCGGTAGCGCGCGGAACACGGCGAGGTAACGCGGATCCAGGGGGGAGCCGAGCTTTGACCGTCGAGATCGAGACCATCCTCGACAGCGAGGAGGTCGCAGCGCTGTTGGAGACCGCAGAGGCGGCGGGCCAGCTGCGCCATGCAGAGCTGCAGGACGTGCTCGAACCGCTGGAGCTCGATCCGCTCGAGATCGAAGCCGTGTACATGGAGCTCGACCGCCGCGGCATCGAGCTCGTCGAGGACGTTGAGAAAGAGGCGGCTCCCCCACCCGCGCCCTCGTTCACGCAGCCGGTTGAATCGACGACCGACGCGCTGCAGCTCTTCCTGCGCGAGGCCGGCAAGCACGCGCTGCTGAACGCCGCGCAAGAGGTCGCGCTCGCGAAGCGGATCGAGCGCGGCGACCGCGAGGCGAAGCAGCACATGATTCAGGCGAACCTCCGGCTCGTCGTCTCGATCGCGAAGAACTATCGCAACCAGGGCCTCCCGTTCCTCGACCTCATCCAGGAGGGAACGCTGGGCCTCATTCGCGCGGTCGAGAAGTTCGACTGGCGCCGGGGCTACAAGTTCTCGACGTATGCGACGTGGTGGATCCGCCAGGCCGTCGCGCGGGCGCTCGCCGACAAGGCACGCACGATCCGCATGCCGGTGCACATCGTCGAGCGCCTGCAGAAGATGAACCGCGCGGAGCGCACGCTCTGGATGGAGCTCGGACGCGAGCCGACGCTCGAGGAGATCGCCGACGAAGCGTCGCTGCCGGTCGAGCAGGCGCGCGAGGTTCGCGCAGCCGCGCGTGCGTCGGCATCGCTCGACCAGCCCGTCGGCGAAAGCGACGACGCTGTGTTCGGAGACTTCGTCGCCGGCGACGATCCGCTCCCCGAAGAGAGCGTCGAGCTCTCGCTCCGGCGGCAGGCACTCACCGTCGCGCTCCAGGCGCTGCCGGACCGCGAGCGCCAGGTCGTCGTCCTCCGCTACGGGCTCGTCGACGAGGAGCCGAAGACCCTCGAGGAGATCGGCCGGCGCCTCGGTCTCACGCGCGAGCGCGTTCGCCAGATCGAGCTCGACTCGCTCCGCCGTCTCGCCGGCCTGCGCGAGATGCAGGTCGTCGCGAGCTCTTAAGCGCGAAGGTACAGCTCGAGTCCAGGCGCCATCGTGCGCAGCTCGCGCAACGCGCGTCCTTCCAGCTGACGCACACGCTCGCGCGTGACGCCGATTACTGCGCCGACCTCTTCGAGTGTGCGTTGCGGACCGTCGTCGAGGCCGAAGCGCAGCGACAGCACCTCGCGCATGCGCGGCGCGAGCCGTTCGAGTGCACGTGCGAGCTCGGTGCCGCGCTGCTGCTCCGCGGTCTCCTCATCGGGCCGCGGTGCGTGCAGATCCTCGATGAGATCGCCGTACAGGCTTTCGCCGTCGCCGACGGGAGAGTCGAGGCTCACCGGTGTGTCGACGTACTCGAGCAGCTGCGTCACGCGCTCTTCGGACTCGCCGCTCGCACGCGCGAGCTCCATCATCGACGGCTCGCGGTTGAGCTTTTGCGCGAGCTGCCTCCGCGCGCGCAGCAGACGGCGCACTCGTTCGGCGACGTGCACGGGCAGGCGGATCGTCCGCCCCTGGTCGGCGAGTGCACGCGTGACCGCTTGGCGGATCCACCACGTCGCATACGTCGAAAGCTTGTAGCCCATCCGGTAGTCGAACTTCTCCACCGCGCGGATGAGGCCAAGGTTGCCTTCCTGGATGAGGTCGAGCAGCGGCACGCCCGCCTTCGTGTACGAGCGCGTGATCGACATGACGAGCCGGAGGTTCGCCTCGATGAGGCGCCGCTTCGCGAGCTCGTCGCCTTCGTCCTTGCGCCGGGCGAGCTCGCGCTCCTCTTCGCGCGTGAGCAGCGGACCGCCGCCGATCGAGCGCACGTACAGACGCAGCGGATCCTCGGTATGCGCCGCTTCGATGTCGTCTTCTATCTCGTCCGCGACGAGGGGGCTCAGCTCGAGAGGCTCTTCCTCGACTGGGCTCTCGTCCGCGACGAGCTGCCGCAGCTCCATGGCCTCCTGTATCGGCCCGGAGGACGCTAGGCTTGAGACAAGGGACGCGCCTGAGGGCGGCGAACCTGCGGAATATGTGCGGAATCGGCGGCTACAGCCTCTCCTCGCGCAGCGCCGTCGACCGGACGCTCGCGGCTCAATCCCTGCTCGCAGGCATCGCAGAGCGCGGCGCCGACGCCGTCGGATACGCCTATCGCCTCCCCAACGCCACCTACCCGGTGGTGACGAAGCAGCGGACGCCGGCGAGCCTCCTCCTCGAGCGGATCGAGGTGCCTGACACCGCTGCCGAGCTCCTCGTCCACGTCCGCGACTACACGAAGGGCCACCCGTCGATCGCCGCCAACAACCACCCCGTCCGCCACGGGCCGGTCATCGGCATCCACAACGGGATCATCCTCAACGACGACGAGCTGCTCGCGCACTACGAGTGCGCGCGCTCGGAGCCCCGCATGACGGTGGACTCCGAGGCGATCTTCGCGCTCGCCGCCCACTCGGCGAACGATCCCCACGCGCTCGAGGCGCTCACCGGTGCGCTCGCAACCGCCTGGCTCGACGAACGAGAGCCCGGGACGATGTTCGCCGCGCGCGGAGCCGGCCGGCCGCTCTGGGTCGGCCTGGGCAAGCACGAGCTCTTCTTCGCCTCGACGCGCGCTGCTCTCGAGGTCGTCGAGGAGTACGCCGAGGTGAAGCTGCGCAAGCGCGAGGTCGCGCCGGGGACATTCCTCGTCATCGAGGACGCCCGCGTCACCCGGAAGCAGCGCTTCCGCCACGACATCGACTATCGGGAGGCCGAGCCACTCCCTGCTGTACGCGCTCCCGGCGAGCGCAACATGTGCCTCGAGCGCCTAGCTGCGCTTGCGGCGGCGTAGGGTCCCGTCCGGCCCCACGTTCGCGCCCTGCTCCTCGAGGCGCTGGCGCACGAGGAACTGGAACGTTGACCACGCGCCGCGCTTCGCATCGAGCATGCGGTAGACCTGCCACTCGGTGAGGAGGGAGTCGTCCTCCTTGCGTGCCTCCGCCCAGTCGGCGAACTTCGGCAGCCGCCCGAGCGTCCGTGCGAGCGCGGTGCCCTGCTCGACCGCGCGCTCGAGGCGCTCCTCGCCGACGGGTACGTCGAAGCCCGCCTCGCGGAGCGCATTCGTCAGCGATCCGAATGTGTGCCAGTAGAGCGATTTCGACGGCAGGTGACCCTTGTGCTCGTCGATGTCGCGCGCCGTCGGCGGGCGGCCGAGCTCCTCCCCCAGATCCTTCAGCAGCCCGAGCAGCTCGTCGCGCGTCGCAAAGCGCCGTGGCACGAGACCGGCTGCGCGCTTCGCGACGTTCCACGCGCCGAAGTGCTCGATGACGGTCTGCGGATGGACCGTCGTCTGCGGATCGGCCGCGAACTCGCGCATCGTCGGAGAGCGGCCCAGCCGTTCGGCGCTCGCGCGGAGCTCGGCGAGGATCTGCTCGTCGGTGTAGCGCTTGCGGATGCCGGCCTGGAACTCCGCGAGCGCACCGGGGTCGATATCGGCCACCGCCCGGAAGCGCGGCTTCTGGGGCATGGCAAGAATGGTAGAGCAGGTTGGGAAAACCGCAAGTCGGCCCGTGCAGGCCTGCCCTACGCGGTCTGAACCATCGCCGGCGGCGCGTCTGCGACGACGGCGTCGAACTGGAGGATCCGCTCGAGCGCGGAGACGCACCGGGGGCAGAACTGTGAGCCGGCCCCGGCCTGCAGCTCGCGCAGGGCCGCCTCGCTCGTGTGCGCGGGCCGGTAGATGCGCGTCGTGATCATCGAGTCGAGCGCGTCGGCGACGTGAATGATCCGCGCCCCGAGGGGGATCTCCTCCCCCACGAGGCCGTCGGGATAGCCGTCACCGTCCCACCACTCGTGGTGGTGGCGGATCGCCGGCACGGCATCGTGAAGGAATCCGAGGCGCTCGATGATCCCCGCACCCTCCTCGGCGTGCGTGCGCATGAGATCCCATTCGGCGGCATCGAGCGGTCCCGGCTTCAGGAGGATTGCGTCCGGCACCGCGAGCTTGCCGATGTCATGGAAGAGCGCGGCGTACCCGAGCAACTCGAGCTCGTCGCGCGAGAGGCCGAGCTCGCGTCCGACCGCGAGTGTGATCTCGCGCACGCGGCGTGAGTGCCCCGCTGTGTACGCGTCGCGGGCGTCGACAGTGGCCGAGAGCGACTCCATCGCGGCTGTGGAGCGCTCTCGGAGCAAACGGTTCGCGCGCTCGAGCGAGACATTCTGCGTCTGGATCGTCTCGGCCGCCTCGCGCAGCCTGCGCGCCGACTTGCGCGTGTGCGTGAGGTACGCCTCCTGCGCGTTGCGCATGAGGGCGAGCGGAACCGCAAAGGCAGCGAGTGCGTAGAGGCCGACCGCCTGGTAGGCGATCCCCATGACGGCGCCGATGAAGCCGTAGACGACGTAATGCGGGAGCAGCCAGGCGAACTGTTCCTGGAACAGACGCCAGGGATGCTCGCCCCGCTCGACTGCGGACGCGGCGGTGACGAGCGACATGCTCACGACGAAGTACACGACTCCGGCGGCGAGGCCGAGCCCGGTGATCTCGAGGCGGCCGGTGGTTCCGCTGCCATGCAGGACGTCGAACACGGCGGCGGCGGCGAGTGTCGCGGTCGTCAGAACGCCGACGTTGTAGAGCACGTTGTGAATCGACGGGCGCCGTGCGCTCCACTCGACCACGGCGGCCGTGACGGCCAGCGGCAGGGCAGCGCGATAGCCGAACAGCGCGGCGCCGGCGAGACAGCCGACCGCGCTCACGGAGATGGTCGCCTCCACCTGCTCGAGATCGAGCGCGAGCGCCTGACCTGCTCCGACGAGCGCCATGGTGGCGATCAGGCCGAGCGCATCGGTGCTGTCCCCGAAGACGAGACCCGCGACCCCGGCGGCGATGCCGAGGACGGACACGGACGTGACGAGCGCCACGAGGCGGGGCGAGAGCGAGAGCAGGCGCGGACCGTGGATCTTGGCAGCCTCGGCGACGGGCAGCTCTTGAGCCGGCACCGGCGGCGGCGGCTCGAGCGGCGCGGCATCGGCTGGAACGACGCGCAGCCGCGGCGCGTGCGACGACCCGGAGAGGAACGTCTCCTCCCCCGCTCCGAGAACACGGTTGCGGCCTTGCAGCTTCGCGCGGTACACGGCGAGGTCGGCGCGATGGATGAGCTGATTCGCATCCATACCGTCGTCCGGGAAGGTCGCGACGCCGACCGAAACCGTCGCGCGCAACGGCTCGGCTGCCGTGTCGACCTCGAACACGGCCTCCGCGACCGCCCGCCGGATCCGCTCCGCGATCTCGTAGGCCTGCGTCGCCGGCGTCTCGGGGAGAAGGATCGAGAACTCCTCGCCGCCGAAGCGCGCGGGAACGTCGTAGTGGCGGAGCTGCGAGCGGAAGATGTCGGCGACGCCGCGCAGAACGACGTCGCCGGCGAGATGTCCGTAGTTGTTGTTGATCTCGCGCAGGAGATCGAGGTCGGCCATGATGACGGCCATCGGCCGCTCGAAGCGCTCGGCGCGCGCGATCTCCACCTCGAGCGTGCCGGCGAAGTACCTCGCGTTGTAAAGGCCCGTCTTCGGGTCGACCCGCGCCTCTTCCTGCAACTGCGGGATGCTCATCGAGCGGTGGACGACGAGGAGCGGCGCGATCGCCGCGAACGCAAGCCACGGATCCCAGATCCAGAACGCGGCGAGCGTCAGCCCCAGGAGGCTGAGGACGAGGTCGATCGACACGCTGTCCAACGTGAAGACGCCGGTCGCGTCCAGGTCGTGACCCCGGACGAAATGGAGCGTGAGGGCGACGATGACGTGGTTCGCGACGACGAACGCCGCACACGCCGCGAGGCCGGCGACCGCGAACCGCCCGTCGTAGCCCGCGATGGTCGTCTCGTGAAAGCGGATGAGGTCGGCCGTGCCCCAGGCCGCGAGCGCGCTGAGCGTGTAGTTCGCGACGTTGGAGATCTCGATCGGCAGCGGGTATCGCTCGCGCAGCCACTCAGGCACGGTTTGCACGAGCGGAATGAGGACGAGCAGCTCCGGACGGAGCACGAGCGACGCGGCGAAGAGGAAGACGATCGACGTCTGGTACACGACGTTCTGCGGCGACTTCACCGGGAACATCTGCGCGAACGTCGTCGCGGCGGCGAGCAGCGCAAACGAGATCCAAGCGTGGTTGACGTCGCGAACGTGCAGGTAGAAAGGCATGGCCGCGCCGAGGGTCACGGCCCCGAGCGCGAGCATGTACAGACGCCCTGCTCGCGTGAGCGCGAACGCCGACGACTGCCCTCGGGGCCGCATCAGCGAAGCCTAAGAAGCCCGGGTTGGCCGGGCATCCCCCGATATGAGCATCCCGGTACGCTCGGTCGCGTGCGCCTGCCGGTTCCGCTCGCCGTCGAAGTCGCGGCCGCCAGGGCGGTTGCAGGGCTTTCCAGGGCGGTCGGGGCAGGCGGCGGCACGACGGTGCCCGGAAAGCTCCTCTGGAAGCTCGACCCCGGCGCGATCGACCTCCTGGCCGCCCGCCTGCGGGCCGGAAGCGCCGTGGTCTCCGCGACCAACGGCAAGACGACGACTGCGGCGATGGCCGCGGACATCCTCCGAAGCCGGTATCGCCTCGCGCACAACCGGTCGGGAGCGAATCTCCTTTCCGGTGTCGCGTCGACGCTGCTCGCGGCCGGTGACGCCGACCTCGGTCTCCTCGAGGTGGACGAGGGAGCGCTGCCGGAGGCGGTTGAGCGCCTGCATCCGCGCGCGGTCTGTCTCGGCAATCTCTTCCGCGACCAGCTCGACCGCTACGGCGAGCTCGAGCTTGTTGCGGAGCGTTGGCGCAACGCCGTGTCCTCCCTGTCGCTCGTCGTGAACGCGGACGATCCGCAACTCAGCCTCTTCGACAACGCGACGACGTTCGGCATCGACGACCCGAGCGTCGCACGGCACGCGCTGCAGCACGCGTCCGACTCGAAGCATTGCGTGCGCTGCGGCACGCCCTACCACTACACGGCGGCGTACATCGGCCATCTCGGCGACTACCACTGCCCGAACTGCGGACACGCGCGCCCGCCGCTCGACATCGTCGCCCACTCGATCGAGCTGCACGGCCTCGACCGTGTGACGTTCGAGCTCACGATTCCGGAGGGCTCGCGACGCATCGCGCTCGCGTTGCCGGGCCTCTACAACGTCTACAACGCGCTCGCCGCTGCTGCGCTTTCACGCGCGCTCGGCGCGACACTCGAGGAGATCGCCGCGGGCCTCGAGGGCTTCAGCGCAGCGTTCGGTCGCTTCGAACGCGTCGACGTCGGCGGCAAGACTGTGCTCCTGTTGCTCGTCAAGAATCCTGCGGGTGCAAACGAGGTCGTGCGCACGCTCGTCGAGGGCGGCGCGCCCCGACTCGCGGTCATCGCGCTCAACGACGCGATCGCCGACGGGCGCGACGTCTCGTGGATTTGGGACGTCGACTTCGAGCAGCTGCTCGAGCGGCTCGACACCGTCATCGCGACGGGAAACCGCGCGGCCGAGCTCGCGCTCCGCTGCAAGTACGCCGGCATGGCCGACGAGGCGATCGTCGTCGAGCCGAACCTCGAGGCAGCGATCGCGATCGGGCTTCGAATGACGCCCGCGGACGGCGAGCTCGTCGTCCTTCCCACCTACACGGCGATGCTCGCGTTGCGGCGCACCGTCGCCGCGCGCCCCTACTGGGAGGACGCGGCGTGAACATCCGCGTCGGGCACCTGTATCCGAGCTATCTCAATATCTACGCCGACCGCGGCAACATCGCCGTGCTCGCACGCCGGGCGGAGTGGCGCGGGCATGCGCTCGAGGTCGACGAGCTCGGCTTCGACTACGACATCGTCCCCGGCGCGCACGATCTCTACTATGTCGGCGGCGGACAGGATCGCGAGCAGCTGCTCGTCGCGCCGAACTTCGCGGCGAAGGCAGAGCCGTTGCGGGAGGCGGTCCTCGACGGCGGCGCCGCGCTCCTCGCGGTGTGCGGCGGCTACCAGCTGCTCGGCCGCGGCTATCGCGGCTTCCACGGCGAGGACATGCCGGGCGTCGGTCTGCTGCCGCTCGAGACGGTCGCCGGCGATCGCCGCATGATCGGCAACGTGCTCATCGAGAGCGACATCGGCCCCATTGCGGGCTTCGAGAATCACGCCGGGCGCACGAAGCTCGATCCCGGCGCCGAGCCGCTCGGACGCGTGATCGCCGGCTACGGAAACGACGGCGAGAGTGGCTACGAAGGCTGCCGACTCGGCCGCGCAATCGGCACATACCTCCACGGCCCCTTGTTGCCGCGGAACCCACGGCTCGCGGACTGGCTCCTCGCGCAGGCACTCGCCCACCGCAGCGGCGGCGAGCCGCCGGAGCTCGCTCCGCTCGACGACGAGCTCGAGGCGCAGGCGCACGCCGTATCCGCAGCGCGCGCGAGGAGGCTTCGGCGGAATGGTGCCGCTGCGGGGATGCGCTGGTCGGATGCGATGCGAGGACGCAGGGAGCGGCCGTAGCACAGCTACGGCCACGACCGAGGACGAAGCAGCGCGCCGATCCAGCGCACCATCCGCAGCACTCCACTATTTCGCCGAAGCCTCCTAATTCGCGGCGGCGCTGACGATCTTTTCGACTGCCTGCCTTAGCTGCGACGGAACGTCGCCGTTCCCTGTGTACCAGCGATACGCCTTGTCCGGCTTGCGGCCTCGCCCGCGTCCGTCCATTCCCGACACGGCTTCGAAGTCGGGCGTGAGCACGATCGTCCGGTCGGCTCCGGCGATCTCGACGATCTGCTCGTTCGCGACGCGTTCCGACTCGATCGGCGGCTCTCCTCCCTCCGCGTCGCTGTCGTGCACGATGACGTACGGAATGCCGCAGGCATTGCAGATGCGCGCGAACAGCGGCATGTTTCCTTTGCCGCCGCACTCGATGACCACGATGCCCTGCTTGTCGGGCTCGATGCCGAGCGCGTCGAAGACGAGCGGGAACGCGAGCTTCTCCGTCCGGCCTTCGACGAGGAGTGCGGCGCGCGCGAGGAACAGTTCGGCACGATCGCTGTCGAACTCCGAAAGCGCGCGGAAGCTCTCGGCCTCCGGCAATGGATCGGGCTGGTAGAGGGTGGTGCCGCGATCCGTCGTGTGCCGAACGAGCGCGAGCTCCTCGAGGCGGTCGACGCTGAGGAACACCGGCGCGTGCGTCGAATACAGGATCTGGTTACCGCCTTGCGCAAGCGCTCGCAGCACGCGATAGAGATGGCGCTGCGTGTGCGGGCTGAGGTAGAGCTCCGGTTCCTCGACGAGCAGGACGAAGCCGCGCAGGTTCGACGCGAGCAGCCGTTCCATCCCGGCGACGAGCAGCAACCCTCCGTCCGCGGCCGACCAGTGATGCTCGGGGAGCGGCGGCCTGAACAGCTCGACGACGTCCGCTGCACCTAGGCCCGTTGCAGGCGCGACCAGCGTTCGCGGCCGCAGGTTCGCCGGCAGGAACAGCACCGGCGGCGCACCCGCGCGATTGAGGTTGAGCGTGTCCGGCGGCGTGGCGTCGAGAAAGATGGAGCCTTCGGTGAGCTCGGCCTCGAGATGGATGCGGCCCGAGGTTCCCTGCGAGACGTCGTCGATCGTCGGTGGCGGCGCGGCCGCCTCGAGGAGCGTCCAGATCGCCGTGAGCACCGTCGACTTGCCGCTCGACGCCTCGCCGACGAACGCGCAGACGTTGCCCGGCTGGAACGCGAGCTCGCGCGCCGACCGGTAGCCCTGGATCGCGACACTTCCTAGTGGGGCCACATGCTTATGGTGCCCACAGCGACCCCAGGTACACGGCGGGATCGCCCGGCTGCCAGCGGCGAAGGAACCGTTGGATCGGCGGATGGAGCACGATGTCGTCGAGGTCCGCGGTGTCGAACAGGCGATGCCCGCGAACGGCGGCGTCGAGCGAGGTGACCGCTTCGAGCGAGCGCCCCGAGAGGTCGCCGGCGAAGACGATCTGCACGACGTGCTTCGCGGCGAACGCGCGCTGCGGCGAGATCGAATCGATGAGCGCTACGGGGCCTTCGAGCGGCACCTCGTCGTCGATACCGAGCTCCTCGCGCAGCTCGCGGTGCAGCGCAGCGACGAGGCTCTCGCCCGAGTTGACGCCGCCGCCGGGCAAGAGCCAGTACTCGCCGCGTCCCGCCTTCTCGTGGCGACAGAGCAGCACGCGGTCCTGCCAGCGCAGGACCGCGGAGACGCGGATGCGCGGCTCCATCACGTCGACGAGCCGAACCCGCGGACGCCGCGCTCGCTCTCTGGCAGCTCGTCGAGCTCGACGAGCTCGATGTCGGGAATCGGCACGACGACGAGCTGCGCGATGCGCATGCCGGGCTCGACGACAAACGGTTCGCGAGCGTCCGTGTTGAGGAGCACCACCTGGAGCTCGCCGCGGTAGCCGGAGTCGACGAGCCCCGGCGAGTTGACGATCGTAATCCCGTTGCGCATCGCGATCCCGGAGCGGGGCTGGACGAATCCGGCATAGCCCTCGGGAATCGCGACCGCGAGGCCGGTGGGAACGGTTGCTCTCTCCCCCGGTCCGAGCTCGACGCGCTCGCAGGCGGAGAGGTCGAGCCCTGCATCGCCGCCGTACGCCCGCTGCGGCAGCACCGCATCGGGACGCAGCCGGCGGATCGGCAGCTCGATCACGCGATGTACTCGGCGAAGCGTGCGCGCACGCGGCGCGGCAACCGTGCGGTGACGAGCACGCCGTCGCTCGTGTCCTCGCGCGTCTCGATCGGCGCGCCGAGCGCGTACAGCTCGTTGAGCTTGCCGCCCTCGCGATACGGAAGCAGGAGGCGCACGGGCTCGAACCGCTCTTCGAACAGCTGCGCCACGCGTGCACGGAGCTCGTCGATGCCCTCGCCCGTGAGCGCCGACACCTGGAGCGCGTCCGGATAGCGGTTCGCGAGCCGCCGCCGGTGCAGCGGATCCACCGCGTCGATCTTGTTGAGGACGAGCTCGATCGGCAGGTCGTCAGCGCCGATCTCGTGCAGCACGGCGTTCACCGCCGCGACCTGCTCGATGAGCCGCTCCTCCGGCGCCGAGCCGTCGACGACGTGGAGGACGAGGTCGGCGACGAGCGTCTCCTCGAGCGTCGCGGCGAACCCCTCGACGAGCTGATGCGGGAGGCGGCGGATGAAGCCCACGGTGTCGGTCACGAGGTACTTCCGGCCGTCGTGCTCGAAGCCGCGCGTTGTCGGGTCGAGCGTCTCGAACAGGCGGTTGCGCACCGAGACATCCGCGTCCGTCAGCGCGTTGAGGAGCGTCGACTTGCCGACGTTCGTGTAGCCGGCGAGCGCGACCGTCGGCACGGCAGTGCGCATGCGCTCCTTGCGGCGAACGTCGCGCTGGCGCGCGAGCTTCTCGATGCGGTCCTTCAGGAGCTTGATGCTGCGTCGCGCGATGCGACGGTCGGTCTCGAGCTGCGATTCGCCGGGGCCTCTCGTCCCGACCCCGCCGCCGAGCCGTTCGAGGTGCTGCCACATGCCGCGCATGCGCGGGAGGTTGTACTCGAGCTGCGCCAGCTCGACCTGGAGCTTTCCCTCCGCGCTGATCGCGTGCTGCGCGAAGATGTCGAGGATGAGCTGCGCGCGGTCGACGACGCGCGCCTGCAGGAGGTTCTCGAGCACCCGCTGCTGCGAGGGCGCGAGCTCGTCGTCGACGAGCAACACCTCCGCGCCCGTGTTGCCGTACGCCTGCTTCAGCTCGTCGAGCTTCCCCTTGCCGACATAGCTGCGCGGATCCGGCTCCGGCCGGTGCTGCACGACGCGGCCGACCGGCTGCACGCCGGCCGTGCGGGCGAGCTCCTCGAGCTCGGCCAGCTCCTCGTCGGGGTCGACTCCCTGGCCGAGCACCGCGAGGACGAACCCGCGCTCCGGCTCGGGACTCGGTTCAAGCACTGCCATCTGCAGCCATTATGACCCCTGCTGTGGGAGCGCCCGATCTCGCCGCCACGACACTCGCGCTCGTCGACGTCGCCTCCGAAAGCCGCCACGAGGCGGACGCGGTCGCGTTCGTCCGCGAGGCGCTCGCGGGCCGCCCGCTCTACGACGACGGCGAAGTCCTCCTCTACGGCGACGGGCCCGTCGTTCTCGCCGGGCACCTCGACACGATCCCGGCGCAGGGGAACATCCCCGGCCGGATCGAAGGCGGTGCCGTGCACGGAGTCGGCGCGAGCGACATGAAGGGCGGCGTCGCCGTAATGATCGAGCTCGCACGCGCGGGCGTTCCCGGCCGCTATCTCTTCTTCACGCGTGAAGAAGTCGCGTTGAGCGAGAGCCCGCTGCCGGCGCTCTTCGCGAGCGGCCTGCTTGAGGGAACCGAGCTAGCCGTCGTCCTCGAGCCGACCGACAATGTGTTGCACGCTGGGTGCCTCGGCAATATCCAGGCGCGCGTCACATACACGGGCGTGAGCGCGCACTCTGCCCGGCCGTGGACCGGCGTGAATGCGATCCACGAGCTCGTGCGCGGACTGCACGCATTGTCGACGCTCGAGCCGGTCGACGTCGTGATAGACGGTCTCGTCTATCGCGAAGTCGTGAGCGCAGTGCGCATCGAAGGTGGGATCGCCGCGAATGTCGTTCCCGCATCCGCCTCCGTCGAGCTCAATTACCGCTTCATGCGCGACCACGCCGAGGAGCGACTGCGCACGTTCATCTCCGGCGGTGAGATCGAGGTCCTCCACCGCTCCCCGTCGGCGCAGCCTGCGCTCGACAACGCGCACATTGTGCGGCTGCGGAGGCTCGTGCCCGACGTGCGGCCGAAGCAGGCGTGGACACCGGTGGCCCAGTTCGCCGTCGAAGGCATCCCCGCGATCAACTACGGGCCGGGCGCGACTGCGTACGCGCACAAGCAGGACGAGCAGATTCCGATTGCGAACCTCGAGCAGTGCTTCGCGACCCTGAGAGAATTCCTCTCGTGATCAATCCGACGCTGACGGAGATGGGGACCTACCCCATGGTCCGGCTGGAGGAAGCGCGCCGCCGCCTCGTCGCCGAAGGCATCGAGGTGATCGACTTCGGCAAGGGCGATCCCAACGAACCAACGGATCCGTTGATCCGGCAGGCGGTCATCGACGCGGTTCCCGAACGTGCGCCGTATCCGCTCGCTGCCGGGCTGCCCGAGCTACGCAGTGCAGCCGCGGGCTGGTGCGCCCGCCGGTTCGGCGTCGAGCTCGACCCCGATCGCGAAGTCATTCCGACCTACGGGTCGAAGGAGGCGATCTTCTCGCTCGCTCAGGTCCTCGACACCGCAGGGCACACCGTCGTCTTCGGCGAGCCCGCATACCCGGTGTACGAGCGCGGCGCGCGCTTCGCCGGCGCGGAGGTGCGAACCCTGCCGCTGCGACGCGAGAACGGCTTCCTTCCCGACCTGAGCGAGATCGACGAGAACACGGCGATCGTCTGGGTGAACTATCCGCACAACCCGACCGGCGCCGTCGCGCCCGTCGCGTTCTACGAGGAACTCGCAGAGCTGGCCGACCGGCTCGACTTCTACATCGCCTCCGACGAGGCATACACGGAGCTCTGGTTCGACGAGCCGCCCGCGTCCGCGCTGCAGGCTTCCGATCGGTCGCGCGTGATCGTGTTCCAGACGCTGAGCAAGCGCTCGTCGATGACGGGCTACCGCTCGGGCTTCATCGCCGCCGCGCCGAACGTCATCGACGCGCTGAAGACGTACCGGCCCACCGTCGGTACCGCGCCGCAGGAGTTCGTCCAGCGCGCATCGGTCGTCGCCTGGAACGACGAGCGTCACGTCGAGGCGACGCGTGCGCGCTACCGCGCGAAGCGGGACGTCCTCATCCCGGCGATCGAGGCGAAGGGCTGGGAGATCGTCGCGAGCGCGGCGACGATGTACCTCTGGGTCATCGGACCGGACCCGGACGCGCTCCTCGAGCGCGGCGTCATCGCCTCGCCGGGCGAGATGTTCGGGCCGAGCGGCGCAGGCTACGTGCGCTTCGCGCTCGTCCCTACGCTGGAGGAGTGCAAGCGGGCGGCAGAGCTGTTGTGAGTACCGAGGACACGATCGCCGCGCTCGACCGCGGCGAGCTCCGGGTCGCAGAGAAGGTCGACGGCGAGTGGCGCGTGAACGAGGAGGCGAAAGCCGCCATCCTCGACTACTTCCGGCTTCGCAAGGTCGAGCCGATCGAGGTCGGCCCGTACGAGTACATGGACAAGATCCCGCTGAAGCACGACTACGCCGAGCTCGGAGTTCGCGTCGTGCCGCCTGCGACTGCGCGTTACGGGTCGTTCCTCTCCCGCGGCGTCGTGATGATGCCGAGCTACGTGAACATCGGCGCCTGGGTCGGGCCGAACACGATGATCGACACGTGGGCGACGGTCGGCTCGTGCGCGCAGATCGGCGCGGACGTCCACCTCGCCGGCGGCGTCGGTGTCGGCGGCGTCCTCGAGCCGGTGCAGGCGCGCCCGGTCATCGTCGAGGACGGTGCCTTCATCGGCTCGCGCTGCATCCTCACCGAAGGCGTGCTCATCGGCGAACGCGCGGTGCTCGCGCCGAACGTCTCGCTCACCGGGTCCGTGCCGGTGATCGACGTCACCGGCTCGGAGCCCATCGAGCACCGGGGCTACGTGCCGCCGTACTCCGTCGTCGTGCCGGGAACGCGGCCGAAGGAGTTCCCTGCCGGCACATACCAGCTCGGCTGCGCGCTCATCGTCGGCCGGCGCAGCGAGCAGACGGACATGAAGACGTCGCTCAACGACGTCCTGCGCGAGTATCAGATCGGCTAGGTAGCCAGAGAGTCATGCGACCAGGTCGCGGCGCGACCTGGTCGCTGCCGTTACATGGGTTCGGCCGGTCCCGTAATCGTCGCCT
>DASSXM010000031.1:0-6438 GCA_035703805.1 Gaiellaceae bacterium
GAACGGCCGGGGTCGGTGTCGATGCTGCTCGAGGACGCAGTCGCGATCCTCTCCTCGGTCGACGACCGGACGGAGCTGCTCGTGATGGAGCTCGCGACAGGCCCGGAGCGGACGATCGACGGGATCGCGAACGGCCACGAGATCGTGCTCGGACATCCGAAAACTCGCGAGGCGATGCGCGCCGGGCTCGCGATGTACTTCGTCACCCTCGAGGACCCGGCGTTGCTGGAGATCGGGAACGCGATCGTGGCGGAGCTTGCGATCGAGCACTTCTTCAACATCCAGCTCGTCGGCGAGCAGGTGATCGAGATCAACCCGCGGATCTCGACGATCGTCTACCAGGAGAACCTCAACCTGCCCTGGCTCGCGGTAAAGCGCGCGCTCGGAGAGATCTCAGACGAGGAGCTGGGGACGCTTCAGAGCCGCATTCGCCCGGGCCGCACGGCGCTTAGGTTCTTCGACCAGGTGGAATGGGACCAATGAATGAACTGGAACACGCTTCGGGGGACGCTGCAGGCAGCCTGTGACGAGCCTGCGTCGGCTGAGCTTGCCGAGCGGGCGATCGAGGCGGCGGAGATCGTCGCGTCCGCTGCCGGCGAGCCGCCCGACGAGCTGCCGGAGGAAACGCGAAACTGGGTCGAGACGCACGGCGTGCCCGACGACGAGCTCGTCGAGCTCGCGATCCGCGCGATGAAGTGCGTCGCGCTCGCGTCGGACGAGTGGCGTGACGGCCTGAACGACCTCCGCTACCGCCTCGGCGACATCGCTGCAGCCTGACGCGGTCACCTAAGGCATCGCTTGCGATGCCGACCAAGAGCCCAGCCGGCTTTGCCGGCTGGGCGCTTAGGCTTCGCGCGTGCGCGTCACGCACTGCCCCGTCAACACGGCCGGCATTCCCTGGACGAACGTCCAGGCGCTGCGCGCACGCGGCGTCGACGCACGGCTCGTCGTCTTCGAGCGCTACCAGCTGCACCCGGAGGCGGACGAGGAGATCCAGCGGCCGCGCTCGCTCGCAGGGCGCCAGCTCGCGCAGGCGCGTGCGTTCGCGAAGCTCGCGCCGCAGACCGACGTCTTCCACTTCTACTTCGGGCTGACGCTGCTGCCGAAGTCGGTGCAATTCCAGCTCCTGCGCGCGCTCGGCAAGCGATCGGTCATGCATTTCCTCGGCTCCGACATCCGCGGCAAGCCTGCGCACGAGCTCGACTGGTCGCGGCGCGCCGGCGCGCGCGTCGTCGGCTCGTATGACGCTGCTCGCTGGGTGCCCGACGCGCACGTCATCCCGCCCGCGATCGACGTCGCGAGCATCACGCCGTCGCCGCCGTCCGACAGCGAGCGCCCGCTGGTCCTGCACGCGCCGTCGTCGCGCTCGAAAAAGGGAACCGAGCACGTGATCGCCGCATGCGAGCGGCTCGGTCTCGACCTCGAGCTCGTCGAAGGCCTCGACCATCGCGAGGCGTTCGAGCGCTACCGCGCAGCGGACATCGTCGTCGACCAGCTGCATGCGGGCTGGTACGGCGTCTTCGCTATCGAGGCCATGGCGCTCGGCAAGCCCGTCGTCACGTTCTTGCACGACGAGGCGGCGCAGCGCACGCAAGAAGCATTCGAGGTCGAGGTGCCGATCGTGCACGCAACGAAGGACACCCTCGTCGACGCGCTTCGCCCCCTCGCAGAGTCGGCGGATGAGCGCCGCCGCATCGGCGCCGCGAGCCGCGCGTACGTCGAACGTGTGCACGACCTTGCGCCGATGACCGACCGCCTGCTCGACCTCTACGCTCAGTTGCGATGAGGCTCGGGGCGGAGCTCAAGCGGCTCGGCCGCCACTCGGCGATCTACGGGCTCGGCGGGCTCGTGTCGCGGATCCTCGCGACGCTCCTTCTGCCGCTGTACACGCACTACCTGCCGCCGGGTTCGTACGGCCGCGTCGAGCTCGTCACCGCAGCGACCGCGGTGCTCGCGATCACGCTGCAGATGGGGATCTCGAGCGCGTTCTTCCGCTTCTACTTCGACGCGAAGGAGGAAGTCGGAAAGCTCACCGTGATCCGCACGTCGTTCTGGTTCACGATGGGGATGTCGACGCTCGGGCTCGTGCTCGGCGTCGTCTTTGCCGGGCCGGTCGGGCACTGGATCGGGCTCGGCCACGACCCGTCGCTCGTGCGCGCAGGCGCGGTCGGGCTGTGGGCGCAGACGAACTACCAGCAGCTCACCGCGCTCTTCCGCGTCGAGGAGCGCTCGGTGCAGTACGCCATCGCGAGCGTCGCGAACGTGCTCATCACCGTCGCGGCGATGGTCGTCTTCGTCGCCGTCTTCCACTGGGGCGCAATCGGGCTCGTCGTCGGCAACTTCACCGGGACGCTCGTCGTGTACGTCGCGCTCGTCATCTACCGCACGGAGCAGCTTGGGCTCGAGTTCGACCGGCCGCTGCTGCGCAAGATGCAGACATTCGGTCTACCACTCGTCCCGTCTGCGCTCGCGCTGTGGACGATCAGCTTCGTCGACCGCGAGTTCATCGTCTGGTACAAGAACGTGGCCGAGGTCGGCGTGTACTCCGCAGCGCTGAAGATCGCGAGCGTGATCACGTTCGTCATGATCGCGTTCCAGACCGCGTGGCCGGCGTTCGCCTATTCGATCGAGGACGACGGCGAAGCGCGCCGGACCTACTCGTTCGTCCTCACGTACCTCTTGACGTTCGCGTCGTGGGTCGCGCTCGTCCTCGGAGCGCTCGCGCCCTGGTGGGTGCGATTGCTGACTGCAGCCCAGTACCAGCGCGCTGAAAAGGGCGTGCCGCTGCTCGTGTTCGCGTTCGCGCTCTACGCGGGCTATACCGTGCTCGCGATCGGCAGCGGCCGCGCACGGCGCACGCAGTTCAACTGGGTCGTCACCGGTGCAGGCGCGGCGACAAGCATCGGCCTGAACTTCTGGCTCATCCCGCGCTGGGGAATGGTCGGCGCGGCGATCTCGATGGTGATCTCGTACGTCGTGCTCTTCATCGGGATGACGCTGTACGCGCAGCGCGTGTACCCGGTGCCGTACCAATGGCGACGCGTCGTCACCGCCGTCGGTGCCGCCGTCGGCCTCACGGTCGCGGCGCGCGCGGCGCATCTCAGCCTCGCGCCGTCGGCGCTACTGGTGCTCGCGTATCCGCTCGTGCTCGCCGCGCTCGGCTTCTACCTGCCGGCCGAGCGGATGCGGCTCGCGCGAGCAGTTAGAGCAGCAGCTCCATGAACTTCACGCCCTCGTTCGGGTTGACCGTGTACGGGTCGATCTCGACGAAGCCGAGCGTCTTGTAGAGCTCGTAGGCGGCGCCCATCTTCGCCGGAATGTTGTCGAGGCGCATCCGCTCGTAGCCGAGCGTGCGTGCGTGCTCGATCGAAGCGAGCGCAAGTGCACGGCCGACGCCCGCGCCGCGGGCGGTCGGCCGGACGAACAGCCGCTTCATCTCGCAGATACCGCCGCCAAGCGAGCGGATACCGATGCAACCGGCGGGCTTGTCGCCGAGCCACGCAACGAGCAGCGCGTCGTAGCCCTCGGGAAGCGCCGCGACTTCCTCGTCGAAGTGCTGGAACGAGAGGTCGATGCCGAGGCCGTCCGCGTACTCTCGGAAGAGCCTGCGGACGAGCTCGACGTCGTCCGCTAGCGCAATGCGCGGAGCGCTGCGAGGTCGTCCTCGCTCGGCTCCCACTCGCCCGCCTTCACGTTCGCGTACACCTGCTCCGGCTTCGTCGCGCCTGCGATGACCGACGCGATCGCAGGCATCGCTGCGAGGCCGCCGATCGCAACGTCGAGCAGCGTCACGCCGCGCTCGCCGGCGTACCGCTGCAGCGCCTCGGTCCGATCCCACCTCTCCTCGGCGATCTCACGTCCCGCGAGCCGCCCCTCCTTCGCCTCCTTGCCACGCTCGTACTTGCCCGTGAGGAGGCCGCTCGCGAGCGGGAAGTAGGGCAACACGCCGATCCCAAGGCCCTCACACGTCGGAAGAACCTCGTCTTCGACCTCGCGCTCGACGAGCGAGTAGTGGTTCTGCGCCGAGACGAAGCGCGTGAGCCCGTCCTGGCGCGCGATGCTGTCGGCGACCTCGATCTGGTCCGCGGAGTAGTTCGAGTTGCCGATGTAGCGGACCTTGCCTTCCTGCACGAGCTGGTGCAGCGCACCGAGCGTCTCCTCGATCAGCGTGCTGTCGTCGGGCTGGTGCATCTGATACACGTCGACGTAGTCGGTCCGCAAGCGTGCGAGCGAGTGCTCGATGGAGAAGCGGATGTACTCGCGCGACCCGCGTGGGATCTTCGGCGCGTCGTTCTTGTCCATGCCGAACTTCGTGGCGATGATGAAGTTGTCGCGTCGCCCTTCGAGCGCGCGGCCGATGAAGTCCTCGCTCGTTCCCTGCCCGTAGATGTCGGCGGTGTCGATGAGCGTGATGCCGGCGTCGAGCGCGGCGTCGAGCACCGCGAGCGTCTCGCCGTAGTCGATCCGCGGGCCGAAGTTGTTCGTCCCCAGCCCGACGACCGTGACCTCGGGCCCTCCGTCTCCGAGCCTGCGCGTGCGCATCGGCGTGACGCTAACAAGGATCTCCGGGGCCAGGCCGCTGTCGTTCGCGCCGCGCAGCCAATCGGCGAAAGACTCGGGCCTGGCCCCGGTGTAACTAAGTCTGTGGCCTGCGCGCGAAGTGGCCGCGCGCACGGAGTCGCATGACGACCTCGCCGTTCTGGTTGACGAGCTCGTGCTCGCCGACGACGGTGCCTCGTCCGGGGTTGCTCTCGGACGGCCAAGTCTCGACGATGCGGCTCCGGCCCGTGAGGACATCGCCGGGGCGCACGGGCACGAGCCAGCGCAGCTCCTCGACACCGGGGGATCCGAGACTCGCGCTGTCGAGGAGGACGTTGCGCACGAAGAGGCCCATGTAGATGGCCGCGCTGTGCCAGCCGCTCGCGATAAGTCCGCCGAACGGCCCCTCTGCGGCGGCTTCCGCGTCGACGTGGAACGGCTGCGGGTCGTAGCGGCGCGCGAACTCGACGATCTCCTCCGCGGTGACCTCGTACGTACCGTGCGTCGTCTCGTCGCCGGCCTGGAAGTCCTCCCAGAACTTCACGGCAGCGGCCGCGAGTGGACGACGACGAGCGTCTTCGTGGGGCGCGTGAGCGCGACGTACAGCTCGCGCAGCCCTTGCTCACCGCCCTCTTCCGCGATGAGCGCCGGCTCGACGACCACGACGTGGTCGAACTCGAGGCCCTTCGCCTGACGTGGCGTCAGCGCCGGGACGGCGAGCTCAGCGAGGAGCGAGCGTGGCGCGATGATCGCCATGAGCCCGTCGAGCTCCGCGAGCTCGGTCCCCTCGCGCAGTGCGGTAGACACCAAATCGTCGGCATCGACCTGGAGGAGCTTCGGCGGCGCGCCGCCCTGGCGGTACGCGATCGGCGGCTCGACGTCGGGCGCGATGCGGTCGAGCAGCGGCAGTGCGAGCTCCATGATCTCGGCGGGGACGCGGTATGCGTGCCGCAGCTCCTCGATGGTCATCTCCAGCTCCTCCGGCAGATACGGCTCGAGCTCCTGCCACTCGCTGTACGTGACCGGCCCCGTCGCCTGCGCAACGTCGCCGAGCATCGTCAGCGAGCCGTCGACCGCGCGCCGCGAGATCGCGAGCAGCTGCATCGGCGAGAGGTCCTGCGCCTCGTCGACGATCACGTGCCCGTACGCGCGCGGCGGGCCTTCGAGCAGGACGCGCGCCTCGTCGAACAGCGGCAGATCGTGCTCGCTCCACCGCAGGTCGGCGGCACGCTTCGGCCGGTCGCGCAGGAGCAGCTTCTGCTCGTCGCGGTCGAGGAGGCCGTGGGCCGCCTCGGCGAGCGCGGCGCGCGACGTGAGCAGACGCGCTACGAGCTTGTCGGCACGCGGGAGCGGCAGCACGCGATCGAGGTACTTCGTGAGAAAGCCGTTTCGCCGCAGCGCACGCTCGAGGTCGTCGAAGCTGCGCAGGGCCTGTGGGCCGAGCAGCTCGCCGTACCGCTCGTAAAAGCGGCGAAGGAGACTCATGCGGAAGCGCTCGCGCGCATGCTGCAGCGCAAGACCGGAGTCGAGCGCGTCCTCCAGCAGCGCGCGAACGTCGCGCTCGCGCACGGAGACGAACACGCCGTCGGCGTACAGCACGAGCTCCTCGGGCGCCGGCTTCAGCGACAGCTCGACCGCGCGCGCGATCACCTCGCGCAGGCGCGTGTCGGACTTCAGCAGCGCGACGTCGCGCGCGTCCTCGCGTCCGACCTCGACGCCGTCGAGCAGCTCGGTGACGGCGCGCTGCTCCACCGCCTCCTCGGCGAGTGCGGGCAGCACCTGTGAGACGTAGTCCATGAACGTCGGGTTCGGGCCGACGACGAGCACGCGCCGCAGCTGCTCGCGATGCGTGAATAGGAGCCACGACGCGCGGTGCAGTCCGACCGCGGTCTTCCCCGT
>DASSXM010000115.1:0-95924 GCA_035703805.1 Gaiellaceae bacterium
CCGCCGGTGGTTTGGGACTCAGCCTTCGAGGCGCAGTAAGAGCTCGTAGAAGCCGACGGCGATCGCGCCGGAGAGGGCGAAGCAGATGCCCGCGATCCCCAGATAGACGGCCGCGCGCACGCGGCGGTGGCCTCCAGCGCGATCGAGGGTGACGCGGATCTGCGTCCGCGCCCCGCGTGCAAGGAGGAGGGCGCTGACACCGCAGACGGCGGCGACCGGGACCGCCCACGCCGCCGCGAGCAGGCTCACGCGCGCCGACTGGTTCGCGAGCACGATCCCGGCGGGAAGCGCCGCCGCTGCAATCGCACCGAGGACGACGGCGGCGGAGGCGCGCCGATTCCCGCGTGAGGTGTGGGCAGCCAACGGGGAGCGCAGCCTACCCGGTCGCGAAGGCGAGCCGTCAGCGTGCCGGTGGCTTTAGGACGGCGAACTGGTCCGTGATCTCCAGTGCGGGCCTGCGGAAGCGGTAGAGCGTCGCCGGCCGACCGCCGCCGCGCCCATAGCGTCGTTGATCGCCGGTGCTCTCGAGCAGTCCGCGGCGAATGAGCACGCGTTGAAGGTTCGTCGCCGAAACCGTGTGACCGAGCGCAGCGTTGTAGAGATCGCGCAGCTCGGCCATGGTGAACGTCGGAGGCGCAAGCGCGAAACCGAGGTTCGTGTACGAGAGCTTCGTGCGCAAGCGCTCCCGCGCCGTGAGGAGAATCGACTCGTGGTCGTATGCAAGCGCAGGCAGCGCGTCGACGTCGTGCCAGCGTGTGTCTTCCGGCAGAACTGGGTCTGCATCGCTGGGGACGAGTCCGAGGTAGGCGGTCACGAGCTCACGGCGGGCTGGGTTGCGCGCCGGATCGCTGCGTGTCTCCAACTGCTCAAGGTGCGAGAGCTCCCGGACGTCCACCTTGTTCGCAAGGTGTCGCCGCACCGAGACCTCGAGCGTCTCGTTCTCGTCCAGAGCGCCTCCCGGAAGAGCCCAAGCTCCGGCGTATGGTGCCCGGGCCCGCTGCCAGAGCAGTGCCTGCAGCCTTCCAGCTCGCACTTGGAAAACGGCGGCGAGTACGGCGTGAGCGGTTGTTTTCGCTTGGGAGTCGGGAACTGTGTACACTCGCCTACAGGTTATCGCCTGTGAGGAAGAAACCGCACTACGATCTTGTCATTGTCGGAGCCGGTGTGGCGGGACTTAGCGCCGCGCTCGCGGGGGCTGACGAGGGCTCCGTGCTCGTGGTTGCCAAAGGCTCTCTCGACTCGTCGAACAGCTATGCGGCTCAAGGCGGCGTCGCCGCTGCCGTCGGCCCGGACGATGATCCGATCCTGCATGCCCAGGATACGCTCGTCGCCGGGCGTGGCCTCTGTCGTGAGGGCGCCGTTGACGTGCTCACCGAAGAAGCGCCCGCGCGGATCGCCGACCTCGTCGAACTCGGGGTGGAGTTCGACAAGGGGCTCGCCCGCGAGGGAGGCCACTCTCGCAACCGCGTCGTGCACGCCGGCGGTGCCGAAACCGGTCGGCGGATCGCGGACGTACTCGCCGCGCGCGTCCGCGAGCATCCGCGAATCGAGATCGCCGCCGGGGAGCCCGCGCTCGGCTTGGTAACCGTCGACGGGCGTTGCTCCGCGGTTGTAACGCCCACGCGCACGATCTCGGCCCGCGCCACGGTGCTCGCGTCCGGCGGGTACGCTGCGCTCTGGGCGCGGACGACGAATCCACTCGGCGCTGTCGGCGAAGGGCTCATGCTCGCGTACCGCGCCGGCGCGGCGCTTGCCGATTTGGAGTTCGTCCAGTTCCACCCTACGGCGCTCCTGGACGACGGCTTCCTCCTCTCCGAGGCGCTGCGCGGCGCGGGTGCGACCCTTCTCGATGAAGACGGCGAGCGCTTCACTGACGAGCTCGCCCCGCGCGACGTCGTGTCGCGCGCGATTGCATCGCGCGACGGTGCGAGACTCGATCTGCGCGCAATCGAGCGCGACCGTTACCCGACCCTCATGGCAACACTCGAGCGCGCCGGCTACCACCCGGCCGATGAGCCGATTCCCGTCTCACCTGCCGCCCACTATGCGATCGGCGGTATCGCCACCGATCTGGATGGCCGAACGAACATCCCGGGCCTCTACGCCGCCGGCGAGTGCGCCTGCACCGGCGTTCACGGCGCGAACCGGCTTGCATCGAACTCGCTCCTCGAATGCCTCGTCTTCGGCCGGCGGGCCGCGCTGGCCGCAGGTGACGAACCGGCGGCGCCGGTAGACACCGCTTCACCCGTTGCGCCACCTGACGAGCAGGCGGTTACGCCGGCGCTGCGCGCGGAGCTCTGGCGCGAAGCCGGTCTTATCCGAAACGCGACGGGCCTCGCGGCACTGCTCGATGCGCCGAGCCGCCTTGTCCGCCTCATCGCGCAAAGCGCCATCGCGCGCACTGAGAGCCGTGGAGTCCACTTCCGTGAGGACTTCCCCGCCGAGAGCGACGCGCTCGCCGGTCACATCGTGCTGCGTCTTGGGTCCGAACCCGCGCTGGAGCGATGGAGCTGACCCAGCCGATGATCGAGCGCGTGGTCGCGCTCGCACTCGCCGAAGACGTCGGTGACGGGGATCTCACGAGCGAGGCACTCGTCCCGGACGACGCCCACTGCCAGGCGCAGCTGTTGCTCGAAGAGCCTGGCGTCGTCTGCGGCGTACCCATTGCGGCAGCGGTATTCCGCGCGCTGGATCCGTCCGTCCAGGTTGAAGCGACGCATCCCGAAGGGACCGTGGTAACCGACGTTCCGATTGTCGTCGCCGACGTCGAAGGCCCAGCGCGGGCTGTGCTTACCGGAGAGCGGGTCGCGCTCAACCTTCTGGGCAGGTTGTGCGGGATCGCGTCGCTCACGCGCCGCTTCGTTGAGCAGGTCGAGGGTACGGGTGTGACGATCCTCGATACACGCAAAACGACACCCGGACTACGCGCGCTCGAGAAATACGCGGTGCGTTGCGGTGGCGCGCAGAATCATCGCGCGGGCCTCCACGACGCGATCCTCGTCAAGGAGAACCATCTCCGCCTGGCCGGTGGCATCCCAGCGTCCGTCGCGGCGCTGCGCGGACGCTCGAACGGTCTGGCGATCGAGGTCGAGGCGGAGACGCTCGAGCAGGTGCGTGAGGCGGTCGAAGCCGGCGTCGAGCGGATCCTCCTCGACAACATGCGCCCGGAACAGCTCGTCGAGGCCGTCGCGCTCGTTGGCGGCCGCGTCGATCTCGAAGCATCCGGCGGCGTCTCACTTGCCACCGTCCGCTCGTACGCAGAGACGGGCGTCGACTTCATCTCGGTGGGTGCGCTCACCCATTCGGCGCGCTCACTCCACGTCTCCCTGGAGGTTCAATGACTGCCGCCGAGGCAACGACGCTACACGAAGAGATTCGAGCGCTCGCGCAAGAGCGCGACGCCGTCATCATCGCCCACAACTATCAGCGACCAGAAGTGCAGGACGTCGCTGACTACGTCGGCGATTCGCTCGGCCTCGCACGCCAGGCAGCCGCGACGGAAGCGGAGACGATCGTGTTTTGCGGGGTGCACTTCATGGCCGAGACCGCGGCCATCCTCAGTCCGGACAAGACGGTCCTCCTCCCCGATCTCGACGCCGGCTGCTCACTCGCCGCGTCGATCACGGGGCAACAGCTCCGCGACTGGAAAGCGCAGTACCCCGACGCGGTGGTCGTTTCGTACGTGAACACGACCGCAGAGGTGAAGGCGGAGAGCGACTACTGCTGCACGTCGGGCAACGCGCAGCAGGTCATCGAAGCGATCCCGGAGGATCAGCAGATCCTCTTCCTGCCGGACATGTACTTCGGGCTCTGGCTCGAGCGTGTGACCGGGCGGAAGCTGACGATCTGGCTCGGGGAGTGTCACGTCCATGCCGGCATCCGGCCCGCCGACATCGAGCGCTGGCAGAACGAGGCGCCGGATGCCGAGCTGCTTGTGCATCCCGAGTGCGGTTGCGCGAGCCAGGCGATGGCGTTCGGGAATGAGCGCACCCAGATCCTCTCCACGGAGAAGATGGTCGACTACGCGCGCCGCTCGCCGAAGAAGCGGTTCCTGATCGCAACCGAGACCGGCATCATCCATCGACTGGAGCGCGAGGCGCCCGGTAAGCGGTTTGAGCCGGTGCGTGAGGACGCGGTCTGCCGCTTCATGAAGATGACAACACTCGACAAGGTGCGCGATTCACTGGTCGAGCTGCGCCACCGGGTGACGGTCGAGGCAGAGACGGCCGAGCGTGCGCGCCTCGCGATCGAGCGCATGGTCGCAATAGGCGCTTAGGTCTATTGCTTGCGGTACGGCTTGCCGTCCGCCGCCGGCGGGACGGTGCGGCCGATCACGCCGGCGACGGCGATGAGCGTGAGCACGTACGGCAGCGCGTTGAAGAGCGTCGCCGCGGAAGCCGAGTAGATCTGCAGCTTCAGTGCGAGCGCGCTCGAGAAGCCGAAGAGCAGCGCCGCACTGAACGCGCCGAAGGGCCGCCAGTTGCCGAAGATCATGGCCGCGAGCGCGATGAAGCCGCGACCCTCGGTCATGTTGTCGTTGAACGTTCCGCCGCCGAAGCCGTCCGAGAGGTAGACGCCGCCGGCGGCCGCGAGCAGGCCCGAGAGGACGACGCACCCGTAGCGCACGAGGTACACGTTGATGCCGACCGTGTCGGCGGCGCGAGGATGCTCGCCGCAGGCCCGAATGCGGAGCCCGATCGGCGTCTTGAAGACGACGATGTAGGAGACGATCACGAGCACGAAGCCGGCCCACACCATGAGGTTGAGGTGTCCGATCGCCGGCCCGAGGAAGTGTGTGTGCTTGATCCAGGGGATGTTGATGTTCGGGATCGTCGAGACTCCGGACGACACGTAGTTCCCGTGGTAGAGCTGGAAGAAGAAGTAGCCGGTGATGCCGAGCGCGAGGAAGTTCACCGCCGTGCCGCCGACGATCTGGTCGGCGCGCAGATGAATCGCAAAATAAGCGTAGACGAGCGCGAGAAGGCCGCCGCTCGCCATCCCGACGACGAGGCCGACGATCCAGCTTCCGCCCGTGTCCGCGCCGTAGACGCCCCAGAAGGCGCCCATGAGCATCATTCCCTCGAGGCCGATGTTCACGACGCCGCTGCGCTCGGAGAACATGCCGGCGATTGCGCCGAACACGAGCGGCGTGGAGAACGCGAACATCTGCGCGATGAGCGTCGCGTCGAACACCGCGTTGAGATTCGTCTCGCCCGAGTACGTCGCGAGAATGCCGAGCGCGATGCCGATCACTCCAGCCGCAACCGCGCCGTAGCCGAGCCGCTTCCTGCCGCGCGTGACGGTCCAGATTCCCAGGGCGGCGGCGACGATGCCGACGAGGATGGGCCAGGTCTTCGAGCGCGCCTCGATGGGCGGGATCGCGAGGAACGCCGCAAACGCGCCGAGTAGCAGACCCGTGTAACCGGTCGCCATCGGGTCGCGCAGGCGTGCGCTCAGTGGGTTGTCGAGCCGCTGCGCCCACTCGGTCATGCGGTCGCCGCCTTCGGACGTATGCGCAGCTTCTTCCGCGTGTTCCAGATGTAGAGAATGAGCACGTCGGCGCCGACGAAGAGCACGATCAGCCCCTGGATGATGTAGGTGAGGTTGGATGCGAGCGAGGGATCGATGGAGCTCGCCCCCGCCTGAAGGCCGTGCGTCGTCCCGAAGAGGAGGGCGCCGAAGAGCAGCGCGCCGATGCCGACGCCCACCGCCGTGTTGCGGCCGAGCAGCGCGACCGCGATACCGAGGAAGCCGACCGCGCTCACCGGGATGTCGGACTGGCCGTAGTGGTAGAGGTAGCCGACCATGTCGAGCGCGCCGGCGAGACCGGCGAACGCGCCGGAGATCGCCATCGCCGCGACGAGGTTCTTCTTCACGTTGATGCCGCCGTACGCTGCCGCCTCGGGGTTGAACCCGACCGCGCGCACCTCGTAGCCGAGGGTCGTCCGGTTGAGGATCAGGTAGAAGACGACGAGCGCCACAAGCGCAATGAAGAATCCGATGTGAAGGCCTTGCAGCTGCTGCTGGCCCCAGAAGACAGGCAGCTGCGCGCTCGTCGCGATGTCGTTCGAGATCGGCGCGGTCGCGTTCGCGTGATTCTGCAGCGGCCCCCCGTCCCCGAACAGCCACTCGCCGATCCAGATCGCGATCCAGTTCAGCATGATCGTCGAGATCACCTCGTGCGCGCCGACCGCCGCTTTGAGGAAGCCGGCGATCCCCGCCCACGCCGCGCCGGCGAGCGTGGCTGCGCCGATGCACAGGACGATGTGCGGGAACGGGCTCATCCCTGGGAAGTCGTGGCCGAGCCAGTTCGCAACGTAGAGCCCGATGAAGTACTGGCCCTGACCGCCGATGTTGAACATGCCGCAACGGAACGCGAATGCGACGGCGAGGCCCGTGAGGATGAGCGTCGTCGTCTGGAGCAGCGTTTGCGACAGGTTGTACGCCGCGGTGTTCACGACGTTCGTCGTCGGGTGGAAGATCCAGTTCAGGCCTGCGCCGTCGAAGATGTCGTTGTACGCAGAGATCGGGTTGTGGCCCGTCGCGAGCACGACGAGACCGCCGATCAGGAACGCGAGGAGCGCCGTCAGCACCGGCACGACGATCCCGCCGGCGCGTTGTTTCAGCGCGATGCTCGCGATGAGTGTCCCGGTGTGCGCCGCCTCTTCAGGTGTCTCGGGCGCGACGTTCTGCGGATCGATCGTCACGCGACCGCCTTCTCCCGTCCGCCGAGCATCTCGAGGCCGATCTGCTCCTCGGAGACCTCACCCGTGTGGTCGCCGACGATCTCACCCTCGTAGATGACGAGAGTCCGGTCGGAGAGCGAGAGGATCTCGTCGAGCTCGAGCGACACGAGCAGAACGGCCCTGCCCTCGTCCCGCTCGGCAACGATCCGCCGGTGCAGGTACTCGATCGCGCCGACGTCGAGGCCGCGCGTCGGCTGCGCGGCGATCAGCACCTTCGGATCGCGCGCGATCTCGCGCGCTGCGACGACCTTTTGCTGGTTCCCGCCGGAAAGCCCGCCGGCCCGAGTCAGCGGCCCGCCACCCCGCACGTCGAACTCGCTGATCAACCGGCGCGCGCGATCGATCATCCGGGCGGGGAAGAGCCATCCCCACTTCGCGTCGGGCGGGATCGCGTAGTCGTGCAACGCGATGTTCTCCGAGATCGAGAACTCGAGAACGAGGCCGCGGCGCTGGCGGTCCTCCGGGATGTGGCCGACGCCGACGTCGAGCATGCGCCGGGCGCTCGGATCCGTCACCTCGACCCCGGCGACGGCGATGCTCCCGCTCTCGGCCTTCCGCAGCCCGGTGATCGCGTCGATGAGCTCGGTCTGCCCGTTCCCGTCCACACCCGCGATGCCGACGATCTCACCGGCACGAACGTCGAACGAAACGCCGCGCACCTTGGGGATCCCCCTCTCGTCGAGAACGTGGAGGTCTTTCACCGAGAGCAGGACGTCGCCCGGCTGCGCCGGTGCCTTCTCCACCCGCAAGAGCACCTCGCGCCCAACCATCGCGCGTGCGAGCGACTCTTCCGTCGCGCCCTGCCGGAGCACGGTCTCGATCTTCTTCCCGCGGCGCAGAACGGTGATGCGGTCGGCGATCTCGAGCACCTCGTTCAGCTTGTGGCTGATGAAGATGATCGACTTCCCGTCCGCTTTCAGGCTTCGGATGATCTCGAAGAGCTCACCGGCCTCTTGCGGCGTGAGCACCGCCGTCGGCTCGTCGAGGATGAGCAGGTCGGCTCCCCGATACAACGCCTTCAGGATCTCGACGCGCTGCTCCTGGCCGACGGTTATGTCGCTCACGAGCGCGCTCGGATCGACGAGAAGGCCGAACTGCTCCGAGATCTCTTTTACGCGCGCCTCGGCACCGCTCTCGTCGAGGAAGATCCCGTCGCGCGACGGCTCCATCCCGAGGACGATGTTCTCGGCGACCGTCATCACCGGAATGAGCATGAAGTGCTGGTGCACCATCCCGATCCCGGCCTCGATCGCGTCGCGAGCGGAGTTGAAGACGACGGGCTTGCCGCTCAAACGGATCTCGCCCGCATCGGCCTTGTACAGCCCGTAGAGAATGTTCATCAGCGTCGACTTGCCGGCGCCGTTCTCGCCGAGCAGCGCATGCACCTCGCCGCGCCGCACGTCGAGCGAGACGTCGTCGTTGGCCACGATGCCCGGGAACTCCTTCCGGACACCGCGCATCTCGAGAACGAGTTCCTCAGTGGCCACGGGACGATCCTAAAAGGTTGAGAGGGCGGGCACAGGCCCGCCCTCTCGAGGTCGATCGAACTACTTGATCGCCGACGGCACCTTCAGCGTGCCGGCGATGATCTTCGCCTTGTAGCTGTTCATCAGCGTGACCCACGACGCGGGAACCGACGGGCTGATGCGCCCGACGCCCATGCCGTTGTTCTTCAGGTTGAAGACGAGGTCGCTGCCGCCCTGGAAGTGGCCGGCCGCAGCCTGCTGGATCGCGTCGTAGACGCCAGTGTCCACGCGCTTGATGCCGCTCGTCAGAACGTGCTTCGCGGCGTTGTACTGGTCGACGTCGACGCCGATGCCCCAGATGCCTGCGGCGTCGGCGGCCTTCAGCGTGCCGAGACCGCAGCCGCCCGCGACCTGGAAGAGCACCTTCGCGCCCTGCCCGATCTCGTTCTGCGCGACGGTCTGGCACTTGTCGGTCGCAACGAAGTCGTTCGAGTACTGGATGAGCACCTTCATGCCCGGAACGACCTTCTGGACGCAGTACTGGTAGCCCGCGATCCAGATGTCCACCGGCGGGATCTTGATGCCGCCGACCGCTCCGACCGTGTTGCCGCCCATCTTCTGCGCCATCTTCGCCGCGAGAACGCCGACGAGGCAGCCGGACTCGTTCGCCGCGTACGTCAGGCCCTCGACGTTCTTGTACAGCGGCTTGAAGGTCTTGCTACCGAGCGGCGGGACCTCTGCCCCGTAGTCGGTGATCGCGAAGTTGACGTTCGGGAACTTCTTCGCGAACGTGGCCTCCGTCGGTGCGAGCAGGAACCCTGCTGCGATCACGAGCTTCGCACCCTTGCGAATCGCCGAGTTGAAGTTCGGCGCGTAGTCGCTCGTCGAGTTCGACTGCAGCGCGATCGTCGTGACCCCCAGCTTGGCCTTGGCCTGGTTGAGGCCCTTGAGCTGGTTCTGGTTGAAGCCCTTGTCCGTGAACTTGCCGATGTCGCTCACGAGGGCCGCCGTGAACGAGGCTTTGTGCGCGGCAGGCGTCCGACCGCCGCCGAGCGCAGCGCTCGAAACGACGGTGGCCACCAGGGCCGCCAAACCTGCCAACAGGATCCAGCGCTTCACATGCCCTCCTCAGGGTTGTACGTCGGGGCGATGGTATCCCGCTTTACGAGCAGGGTCTAGCGGCATGCGAAACCGCGCAGCGGCCTCGGACGTATCCCCTCCATGAGGCTCTATCGTTATCTGCCCGCGCTCCTCGTCGTCCTCGGCCTGCTGGCGCTCGTCAGCGCCTGCGGCGGCAAGGGCGGCGGCGGCTACTAAGCGGTCGAGCGGCAAAGCCGCTCGACCTTTTCTGGTCGGCGTCGCAAGCGACGCCTAAGCCAGGGCGCGCTCTAAACCAGCCTCGTCCACGAGGACGCGGCGGGGCTTCGAGCCTTCGTAGCCGCTGATGATCCCGCGGCGCTCGAGCATGTCGACGAGCCGGCCGGCTCGCGTGTAGCCGACGCGCAGGCGGCGCTGGAGGAGCGAGACCGACGCGGTCTGCGTCTGGACGACGATCTCGATCGCCTTGTCGAGCAACGGATCGTCGTCGGGGTCGAACTCGCCGTGCTCGTCGCCGCCGACGTCGGCTGCGAAGACCTCGGGCAGTTCGAGGTAGCCCTCGTCGAGCTCCTGCTCGCGCTGACGCGTCTGCTCGACGACGAGTGCGATCTCTTCCTCGGAGACGTACGCGCCCTGCACACGCTGCAGGCGTGACGTGCCCAGCGGTTTGAAGAGCATGTCACCCTGGCCGAGCAGCGACTCCGCGCCGTTCGTGTCGAGGATGACGCGCGAGTCCGTCTGCGACGACACCGCGAACGCGATGCGCGACGGAACGTTCGCCTTGATCATTCCCGTGATGACGTCGACCGACGGCCGCTGCGTCGCGAGCACGAGATGGATGCCGACGGCGCGCGACTTCTGCGCAAGGCGGATCACGGCGTCCTCGACCGCCTGCGGCGCGACCATCATCAGGTCGGCGAGCTCGTCGATGACGACGAGCAGATACGGAAGGCTCGGCTCGCCCCGCTGCCGGAACGCGCGGTTCGCTTCGTTCAAATTGCGGGCGCGCACGGACGAGAGCCGCTCGTAGCGCCGCTCCATCTCCGCGAGGCAGTTGGCGAGCACCGCACTCGCCTCTTTCGGGCTCGAGACGACCGGCGTCAGCAGGTGCGGAATCGACTCGTAGTGGCTCAGTTCGATGCGCTTCGGGTCGATGAGGATCATGCGGACGTCGTCAGGCGTCGCGCGGAGGAGGATCGACGTGAGGATCGTGTTGATGCTCCCCGACTTGCCCGAGCCGGTCGTGCCGGCGATGAGCAGGTGCGGCATGCGCGCGAGGTCGGTCCACACAGCGGCGCCGGAGATGTCCTTGCCCAGCCACACCGCGAGCGGGCTCGCCGTCGCCGGCAGGTCGTCGAAGATGTCACCGAGCGTGACGAGGTTCGGCGAGAGGTTCGGCAGCTCGACGCCGACCGCCTGCTTGCCGGGAATCGGCGCGAGGATGCGGATCTCCGTTGTCGCGAGCGCGTACGACAGGTCGTCCTTCAGCGCCGCGACCTTGTTCACTTTCGTGCCGGGCGCGAGCTGCAGCTCGTACCGCGTGACGCGCGGTCCGGAGATCTGCCCGATGCAGATCGCGTCGACGCCGAAGTGCGCGAGGGTCTGAACGAGCAGATCTGCGACGCGCGCGGCGTTCTCTCCGCTCGCCGCCGGCTTGTCGGGCGAGCGGCGCAGGACACCGCGGTCCGGCAGGCGGTACTCCGGATGCTCGACGGTGATGTCGTCGAAGAGCTCGGGCTGCTCGACGACGAGCGGAACGAGCGTCGGGGGCTCGTGCGACACGGGCACGACGATGTCCGGGTACGCCTCCTCCGCATCCACCGGCGGCGCAGCCGCCGGCGACCTGGTCGGGACCTGGTCGCGACCAGGTCGCTGACGTTCCACCCTCCGCGCACGCGTCGCAGCGCGATGCATCTGGTGGCCGGAGCTGCGGAGGATCGCTCCGAGCGAGGAGCCCGACAAAAGCAGCGCGCCGACGAGCATGAGCAGGATGCCGAGCAGAAGCGAGCCGGTCACGCCGATCGCGACGCCGGCGAGCCCGCCGAGCGCCTGGCCGAAGTAGCCACCCTGATCCTTGCCGAGCGTGAGCAGTAATCCGAACGCGAGCACGGCAACGCCGGCGCGGAACGGGCGCACGTCGACGAGCGCGCTGCGCACGACCATCAGGAAGCCGAACGCGACGAAGACGACCGGCAGCACCCACGACGCGCCGCCGACGAGCGCATGCAACCCGCGCGCGAACGCGTGACCGACGAAGCCGCCGTTCCAGCCCGCGTAGAGGACGGCGCCGAGGAAGAATCCGGCCGCGGCGAGGCCGAGCCCCCAGAGCTCCGGGTGCTGGAGGCTGCGCTGCTTCCGGATCTTCTTCTTGACCCGGGCAGGCTTCCTGGGGACCAGCTTGCTCTTGCGCTTCTCGCGCGGCATAGCGGCCCGTTCGCCGCCGCCGAAGCGGTTCCTTTACCGGGCGGAGGCGGCTACGAGCATCCCGTAGTACGTCGGCGCCGTATAGGCCAAAAGCTCGACCTCGATACCCGTGCCTTGGAGGACGAGCATCTGCCAGAGGGAGTCGGCTTTCGCAGGCTCCACGAGCCGCGCGAGCGGCTCGAAGTCGAGGTCGCCGGAGCGGACGATCTCCTGCGCGAGCGCGTCGTACTCGGCCGCCGCGGGATCGAAGCCGTACGGCCCATTCGGGTCGTGCGCATGTCCTTGGTCGGCGCTCGCGATGAGCGCGTGGCGGCCCGGCAGCCGCGCCAGTAACTCTCCGAGACGGACGTGCTCGGCGAGCGGCCGGTCGCGCGCGGGGGCGATGACGACGACCGGCCTCCCGGACATGAAGCGAAGCGGGATCTCCGTCCCCCAGTCGAGCGGATGCTCGGACTGCGTCGCGTCGTTGCCGCCGTACGACACGCCGACGACGGGGAGGCCGGCAGCGCGCAACGCGTCGATCGTCGCCCCGGCGAGGTCGCGGTCGACCTCGTGTTCCCCCACGCGCGCCGCCGTGATGACCGCGAAGTGTCCTTCGACGTGCACGTTGTGCGGCGTGACGACGATCGCCGCGTCCGGAGTCGAGGCGTCGAAGCGGTGGCCGAGCTCCTGCATCGCGGCAAGCAGCTCCGGGGGCTCGTCGACGTCGCCGTGTGGCGCGATCGCGGCGAAGACGATCACCCGAGGCTGCCGATCCGCTCGATGAGCAGTTCGAGAAACCGCTCCGCGTCGACGTCGATGCCGACGTGCGCGTTCGCCGGCTTGCCCGTTACGCCCCAGCGGTCGACGACCGTTCGGCCATCGCAGAACCGTGACGAAGTCTCGATTTCGACGTGAACGGGGAGTGTCCCCACGAGGGTAGGATCGATGACTGCGGCCACCGCCAACGCGTCGTGGACCGGCGAGCCGTTCATGCCATAGCGCTGCTCGTGGAAGAGCTGGAAGAAGTCCGACAGCTCTGCAACAACACGGCCAACGTTTCCTGTCGTGCGCAGCCGGTCCGCGTGCGCGCGTGTGAACAGGGCCTGGTGTGTCACGTCGAGGCCGATCATCGTCAGGTCGGAGCCGGCGGCGAACACGGCGGCTGCCGCCTCGGGGTCGACGAACGCGTTGAACTCCGCCGCGGGCGTGATGTTCCCCTCCGCGATCGCGCCGCCCATCCACACGATGCGCTCGAGTTGCACGCCGCGCTCGAGCAGGAGCGCGACGTTCGTCAGCGGCCCCGTCGGCACGAGGACGACGCCGGGCTCGAGCCATGTGGCTGGATCGGCGTCGGACGGCTGCGTCGAGGGCTCGGGCAGGTCGGGGCCATCGAGCCCGCTCTCCCCGTGCACGTGCGGCGCGGTGCGCAGCTCGCGCTTCAGCGGCGCATCCGCCCCACTGACGACGGGAATGTCGTCCCGCCCTGCGAGCTCGAGCACCTTCAGCGCATTGCGCGTCGTCTTGTCGACGATCTGGTTGCCGGCGACGGTGACGATGCCACGCAGCTCGACCTCCGGCGATGCGAGCGCGAGCAGGATCGCAATCGCGTCGTCGTGCCCCGGATCGCAGTCGATGACGATCGGCGTGCTCACAGGAGCGCGTCCACCTCCTTCGCGGTCGGCAGCGACACCTGCGCGCCGAAGCGGGACGCCGCAAGCGCGCCTGCGATGCACGCCCGGCGCAGCGCTTCCTCGCGGCTCCGCTCTTCGAGAAGCGAGACCACGAGGCAGGCAGTGAACGCGTCCCCCGCACCGGTGCCGTCGACTGCCTCCACCTGCGGCGGCGCGGCGCGCGCGACCTCCTCGCCGTGATCGAGCAGCATGGCGCCCTCGACGCCGAGTGTCACCGCGATGAGGCCGTCGCGATGCGTGAGCGCGTCGAGCTCGTAGCGGTTGACGATCGTGACGTCGGCTGCGGGTGCGCGCTCGCGCGCGGGCGCCGCATTCAGGAAGAACTCGCCCGGCGCGGTGGCGGCGACGTGCTCGACGGTTTCGCGCGGGATCTCCTGCTGGCAGAGCACGCCGTCGCAATCTGGAACATCCACGTCCGCCGGCAAGAGGGCGAGGTTTGCGCCCGGCGCGACGACGATCGCGTTCTCCCCTACCCCGTCCACGCTGATGAGCGCGACGCCGGTCTCTCCGCTGATGCGCTTCATCCGCTCGAGGTTCACGCCGGCAGACGCGAGCTCGGCGAGGACGGTCTCGTCCGCGCCGACACAGCCGATGAACGTCACCTCTGCGCCCAGCCGCGCAGCCGCGACCGCCTGGTTCGCGCCCTTGCCGCCGGGGACACGCGAGAACGTCGCACCGGTCACCGTCTCACCTGGACGAGGCAGGCGCTCGGCGCGCGCGACGAGGTCGAGGTTGACCGAGCCGACGACGGTCAGGCGCGGCGCCACCTACGCGACGGCGAGGGCGCGCAGGTCGTCGAGCGCGCGGCCGAACAGGTTCTCGCGCAGGTCGAACAGCCCCGCCCAGAGCGACGCACGGTCGGGCACTGCGTCGACGAGCGCTGCAGTCGTCAGGCCCTCGAGCGCGCGGACGAGCACGGCCAGCTCGAGGTACGCCTGCGCGACACGGTCGGGCTCGACGTGCACGCCTGCGCGTTCGAGCACGGGCGTCCAGTCGAGCAGCTCGGCCGCGCCTGGCCCGCCGTACCACGAGCGGCCTTCCGCGACGTCCGCCTCGAGCTCGAAGAGGTAGCGCTGCAGCGGCTCCTCGAGGCCCGTGAGCGCGGTCTCGACCCGATCCGCGGCGCGGCGAAGCGCAGCCTGGCGTGCACCGGCGGTCGCGGGCCGCGCGTCACCGCGTGCCCAGCGCTCGAGCAAACGGCAGAACGCAAGCGCCGCCGCCTCACACGCGCCGAGCTGGAGGATGAGCCGCTGCGCGGTGCGATGCTCCGCGGCCGACTCCTCGAGCACGTCGGCCCAGGGCACGCTCTAGACCTCCACCAAGACGGGCAGGATCATCGGCCGGCGATGCGTCCGGTCGTACACGAGGCCGCCGAGCGCTTCGTGCAGGTGCTCCTGCAGGAGCTTGATCTCGCTGATGTTGTCGCCGAGCAACTCGACGAGCACACGGCCGGCCTCTTCGCGGAGCTCCTCGAGGAGCTCGTCGGCGCCGTCGCCGAAGCCGCGCGCGATGAGCTCCGGCGCGGCGGTGAGGCCGGCGGCGCCGTTCTGCGCAGCGAGTGTCGCGACGACGATGAGGATGCCGTCCTCCGAAAGGCGGCGGCGGTCGCGGAGCGCGACGTCGTGCACGTCGCCGACGCCGAGACCGTCGACGAACGTCATGCCGGCGGCGACGTGATCGACGATGCGCGCTATCCCATCCCTGAGCTCGACGACCGTTCCGTTCTCGGCCAGCACGATGCGATCGTCCGGGATGCCGCCCTCGCGCGCGAGCTGCGCGTGCGCAGCAAGCATGCGGAACTCTCCATGCACGGGCATGACGCTTCGCGGGCGAAGCAGGCTGATGATCGTGCGCAGCTCCTCCGCGCGGCCGTGGCCGGACACGTGCACGGGCGCGTTGTCCTCGTGCAGCACCTCGGCGCCCGACTTCGCGAGCCGGTTGATCGCGTCGTGGACGCGCAGCTCGTTCCCCGGGATCGGCTTCGCGGAGATGATCACCGTGTCTCCGGGCTCGACCCTGACGTCGCGATGGTCGTCGTACGCGATCCGGGTCATCGCCGACATCGGCTCGCCCTGGCTGCCGGTGCAGAGGATGAGCTGCTGGTGCCGCGGCAGCTCGGCAAGCTCCTGCGGACGGAGGATCGCGTCCTCGGGCACGTCCATGTAGCCGAGGTTGCGCGCAATGTTCGCGTTCTTGCGCATCGAACGGCCGATGAACGCGACCTTGCGGCCGCACTCGATTCCGATGTCGGCCGCCTGCTGCATGCGGTGGACGTTCGACGCGAACGACGACACGAGGATCTTGCCGGTGCGGCTCGGGAAGATCTGGCGGAACGCTTCGCCGACGACGCGCTCGGATTGGGTCACTCCGGGGCGTTCCGCGTTCGTCGAGTCGCCGAGCATGAGGTCGACGCCGCGGTTGCCGATCTCGGCGAGCTTGCCGACGTCGGTGCGCTGCCCGTCGACCGGCGTGTGGTCGATCTTGTAGTCGCCCGTGTGCACGATGCGGCCGCCCGGCGTCTCCAGCACGACGGCGGCAGCGTCTGGGATCGAGTGAGCCATACGCACGAGCTCGATCCGGAAGGGGCCGAGCTCGAACGGCTCGTCGCCCGGCGCGACCTCGCGCAGGTCGGCCTCGCGCAGCAGCCCGTGCTCGTCGAGCTTCGACTTGACGAGGCCGAGCGTGAGCCGCGTCGCAACGACGACGGGAACACGCACCTCGCGCATGAGATACGGGAGCGAGCCGACGTGATCCTCATGCCCGTGCGTGAGGACGACGCCGCGGATCATCTCCTCCCGCTCGACGAGATACGTGAAGTCGGGCAGGACGAGGTCGACGCCGAGGTGCTCGTCCCTCGGAAACGCGAGCCCCGCGTCGACGATGACGATCGAGCCGTCCGCCTCGAAGACGGTCATGTTCTTCCCGACCTCGCCGAGACCGCCGAGCGGGATGATGCGGCAGACGCCCACTAAGGCAGTTTAGTTACGCAGGCTGCAGCATCCCGGCGCGCGCGAGGCAGTCGCGCACCCGCGCGAGCTCCTGCTTCGTCGGGTCGACCATCGGCAGCCGGTAGCCACCGAGCTCGTGGCCGAGGAGGTTCATCGCCGCCTTGATCGGGATCGGGTTCGTCTGGATCTTGAGCAGCTCGTACGCGGGAGCCATCTCGTCGTTCAGCCGGCGCGCGTCGTCGACGTCGCCATCCTTGTAGCGGCGGATCATCTCCTTCGTCTGTAGGCCCCAGACATGCGTGTGGACGCAGACGCCACCCGTGCCGCCGAGCGCGAGGAACGGGAAGATGAGGTTGTCGTCGCCCGCGTACAACGTGAGGCCGGTTTCGACGATGCGCGCCGCCTGGTGGAGGTCGTCGTTCGCCTGTTTCACGGCGGCGACGTTCGGGATCTTTGCGAGCTCCGCGATCGTCTCCGGCTCGATGTTGATGACGACGCGGCTCGGAATGTTGTAGACGACGATCGGCTTGTCGCTCGCTGCGGCGATCTCCTGGAAGTGGCGGACGATCGCGCGCTGCGGCGGCTTGTTGTAGTACGGCGTCACGACGAGGATGGCGTCGATGCCGAGTTCGGTCGCCTGCTTCGTCAGGTGGACCGAGTGCGCGGTGTCGTACGTGCCCGTGCCGGCGACGACGGTCGCACGGTCGCCGACAGCGTCGACCGCGGCAGCGAAGAGCTCGAGCTTCTCGTCGTCGGTCAGCGTCGGGCTCTCCCCCGTCGTGCCGGCGACGACGAGACCGTCGGAGCCGTTGTCGACGAGGTGCGCCGCGAGCTCGCGGAACTTCTCGACGTTCACCGAGCCGTCCGGATGGAACGGCGTCAGGATCGCGGTCAGGACCTCGCCGAGCATGTCCCAGGATGGTACGCCACGAAGGCGTGACTCTTTAGAGACAGGGCCTGGCCCCGTCTGCCGAAATTGGCTTCCCGCGAGACGACTTGGGGCCAGGCCCCGTTACGAAAGTGTCTCGGAAAGATCGCGGAGGGCGAAGAAGATCGCCTCCGAGAAGGTCGGATACGGCTGGATCGTGTCCACGAGGACGTCCACCGGCGTCTCGGCGCGAACGGCGAGGGTCAGCTGGCCGAGCCATTCGGCCGCCTGCGGGCCGACGGCGACCGCGCCGACGAGGACCTTCTTCTGCGGATCTGCGAAGAGTCGGACGAAGCCGTCGCGCTTCGGTCGCTCGTACGTCGAGAGCCGCGGCGTCTTCGTCAGCTCCCACCGTGTCGAGACGAGGTCCTCGCCTTCCGTCCGTCCGACCGTCGCGACCTCGGGGTCGGTGAAGATCCCGGCCGGCACGGCGCGGTAGTCCGCCTTCGCCTTGCGCCCCTTCATGTCGGCGGCAGCGACGCGCGCCTGGTACTTGCCGACGTGCGTGAAGAGCGGAGCAGCCGCTGCGCAGTCGCCGATCGCCCACACGTTCTCGGCCGCGCGCATGCGCTCGTCGACCTCGATGCCGTCGCGGCCGATCGTGACGCCGAGCTCCTCGAGCCCGAGATCGCTCGTCGTCTTCCTCCGCCCCGTCGCAATGAGCAGGCGCTCAGCCTCGACGGTCGGTCCGTCCGACAGCCGCACGCGCACGCCCGGCTCGACGCCGACGACGTCGACGCTCAAACGTACGTCGATTCCTTCGGACCTGAAAACCTCGGCGATGAGCTCGCCCGCCTCCTCGTGCACGCGCCCGAGCAGGCGCGGACCGTGCTCGATCACCGTCACGCGCGATCCCATCCGCGCGAAGAACTGCGCCAGCTCGGCGCCCACCGGGCCGCCGCCCATCACCGCGAGGCCCGCCGGCACCTCATGCGCGCGCGTCGCGTCCTGATTCGTCCAGTACTCCACGTTGTCGAGCCCATCGACGGGCGGCACAGCCGGCGTCGAGCCGGTGGCGACGACGAGCTTGTCGTACGGAAGCTCGGTGCCGTCGACGTCGACGACGCCCGCCTTCAGCACACGGCCGCGGCCCCGCACGAACGCGCAGTTCTGCCCCTCGAGCCACTCGAGCTGGTCGGCGTCGTTCCAGTCGCTCGTCACCCAGTCGCGCCAGCTCCAGACGCCGGCCGGATCGATCTGCTCCGGCGAGAGGCCCGGCGCGCGCTCCAGCGAAGACGCGAGCTCGGCGGCCCGCAGCATCGTCTTCGTCGGCATGCAGGCGAAGTACGAGCACTCGCCGCCGACGAGCCGGCTCTCGACGAGCGTGATCTCCACCTCGGTATCGAGCCGGCGGAGGGCCCCGACGAAATGCTCGCCGGTCGACCCCCCGCCCAGCACGACGACCTTCACCTAGCTGAGTCCGTTCGCCTTGAGGAACGCTGCGGCGACGGCAGCAGGCGTCTTCTTGTCGACGTCGACCGCCTTGTTCATGGCGATCATCGCGTTGATCGTCAGCTTCGCCGAGACGGCGTTGACCGCCGCGGTGAACTTCGCGCCGCCCGAGGTCAGGATCGCCTTCGAGACGACCGGCGCGACGTTCTGGAAGCCGAAGATGTGCTTCGTGTCGGTCAGCGCGACGTACTTCCCGGTCGCGAACGCGGCCTCGGTCGAGAAGATGTCCCCGCTCGTGGCCTTGCCCGAATCGAGCAGCGTCTCGACGCTGATCGAGCCGAGCTGGATGAACTTCACCTTGCTCAGCCCGTAGATCTGCTTCAGGCCGAGCAGGCACGTGATGCGCTTGTCGCACTCCGGATAGCCGGCGTACGTGAAGGCGCCGAGCTTCGACAGGTCGCCGATCGTCTTCAACCCGTGCTTCTGGGCCGTCGACTTCGTCACCGCGACGGTGTCGGCGTCGTAGAACGGCGTCGCGTTCAGGAGCGTGAAGCCTCGGGTCTCCTCGAACGCTTTCGCCGACGCGAAGGTCGCCGCCGCCGTCTTCGGCGAGGGCTTCTTCGCGATGTCGAGCACGATCACGCCCGTGTACTCGGGCAGGAAGTTGATCTTCCCGCTCGTGAGCGCGGTGTCCGCGAGCTCGGAGCTGCCGAGGCTCCCGGCGAACTTCACGTTGAAGCCCTTGGCCTTCAGCGCCTGGCCGTAGAGCTGCCCGAGGAGGTACTCCTCAGTGAAGTTCTTGTTCCCGACGATGATGGTCGGCGACATCGCGTGCCTTGCGGACGCAACCGTCGCGGTCCCACCCAAGACAATCGCGACTCCCAACGAGATCGCGAATGCGGCCTTCGCGGCGCGCCGCGTGTGCTTCCGAATCATTCGCCCTGCCTCCTCCCTCGTAGGTACCTGACCTCTAGAACCCTAGGACACCGGCGCCTGTCTAGGCGAGGCCGCGCGGCGGACGAGCGCGAGGATCAACGCCGCCAGGAACGCGAGCGCTGAGACGCAGAACGAGGCCCCGAGCACGCCTGCAAGGCCGTAGGTGGCTTGGTTGACGATGATGTCGCCGAGCCCGCCCCCGCCTGCGATGGCGGCGATCGTCGCCGTGGCGATGACGAAGATTGCGGCGATCCGGATACCGGCGAGGACGAGCGGGAGGCCTAGTGGCAGCTCGACCTGCACCAGGACCTGGCGTTCGGTCAACCCCATTCCCCGTGCGGCTTCGACGGCATCGCGGTCGACGCCGTCGATCGCGAAGTACGCGTTCGTGAGGATCGGCGGGATCGCGAGGACAACGAGCGCCACTGTGTTGTTCCAGAAGCCGATGCCGAAGATCGTCAGCCCGAACGCGATGAGGACGAGACTCGGCAACGCACGCCCCACGTTCGATGCGCTCGCCGCGAGGAAGAGGCCCCGATGGAGGTGCCCGAGCCAGAGCCCGAGCGGGAGTGCCAGTACGAGGGCGATTCCGAGCGCGGCGCCGGAAAGCTCGAGCTGTTGCGCCGCCTTGTCGAGCAGGAGGTGCGGATGGTTGCCGATGAAGCGGAACGCGTCGACCACCGTCCCGGGCCGGAATGCGTCGGCGAGCATCACGCGGACCGTCCCAGCCGAGTCCACGGCGTCAGCGCGCGCTGCGCGAGGACGAGCAGCGCGTCGGCTGTGAGCGCGAGTGCGACCGCAAGACCGCCGGCGGTGAAGATCTCCGTCTTGAACACGTTCTGCTCGAGCGCGATGAAGATCGGCCGCCCGAGCCCTTCCGGGATGACGAAGGCGGCGACGGTTGCGATCGACACCGTCGACACCGCCGCGATGCGCAGGCCGGCGAGGACGGCAGGCAGCGCGAGCGGCAGTTCGACCCGCACGAACGTCTGCGTGCGCGTGAAGCCGCTGCCCCGCGCCGCTTCGAGGATGTCCGACGGCACGGCGCGCAGCCCTTCGATCATGTTCCGGTAGAGGATGAGCAGCGTGTACGAGACGAGCGCGATCTCGACCGTCGTCTTCGTCAGGCCCGTGAACGGGACGAGGATCTGGAAGAGCGCGAGGCTCGGAATCGTGTAGAGAAAGTCGGCGGCGAGGCCGATGGGCGGATCGAGCAGGCGGTAGCGGAAGCCGAGCAGCGCGAGCGCGAACGCGAGGACGAAGCCGATGCCGATCGCGATGAGCGCGAGCTCGATGTGCTGCACGAGCGCCGGCTGGAGCGTGTCGCCCCAGTGCGCGCGCACCCAGTCGGTGCAGAACCAGCCGTTGTTCGTCTCGCAGTGGCTGCCCGCACCGAAGTTCGGGATGACGGGCCCGCCGGCGAGGACGAACGTCATGCGAGCAGCTCGTCCTTCGTGAGCGAGCCGACGACGCGGCCGTCACCGTCGGTGACGGCGAGCATGTCGGCGTGCTTCTCGATGAGAAGCGCCAGCGCATCGCGCACGGTCGTCGACTTCGCCACGTGCACCCCTTCGCGCGGCGGTCCGAGGTCGAACTCGGCGAGGGTGTGCAGCGCGAGCGCCTTCAGCGCGCGATCGTGTCCGACGAACTCGGCGACGAAGTCGTCGGCCGGACGCTCGAGAATCGCCGCGGGCGTGTCGTACTGCGCGAGCTTTCCGCCGCGGCGGAGGATCGCGATGCGGTCGCCGATCTTGATCGCCTCGTCGATGTCGTGCGTGACGAAGACGACCGTCTTGCGCACCTCGTTCTGCAGCCGGAGGAACTCGTCCTGGAGCCGCGCGCGGACGATCGGGTCGATTGCGCCGAACGGCTCGTCCATCAACATGAGCGGTGGGTCGGCCGCGATTGCGCGAGCGAGACCGACGCGCTGCCGCTCGCCGCCCGAAAGCTGCGCTGGGTAGCGCTTCGCATACGACGGATCGAGGCCGACGAGCTCGAGCAATTCGAACGAACGCGTGTGGATCCACTTCCGCGACCGTCCGTACAGGCGCGGCACGGTGCCGATGTTTCCCTCGATCGTCATGTGTGGGAAGAGACCGACCTGCTGAATGACGTAGCCGATCCCGCGCCGCAGTTGCACGAGGTTCTGCTCCTTGATGCTCTTGCCGTCGATGCGGATGTCGCCGCTCGTGAGCTCGATCAGCCGGTTGACGAGTTTCAGCGCGGTCGTCTTGCCGCCGCCCGACGGGCCGACGAGCACGCAGATCTCGCCGGCGGGAACTGTCAGCGAGAGGTGGTCGACTGCCTGCTCGGCCCGCCCGGGGTATTGCTTCGTCGCCTCGTCGAAGACGAGCTCGGCCGCTTGGCCCGGCATCGTCCGCTAACTATGACGTTTCGATCTCGAGGCGTTCGTCGTAGAAGGCGATGTAGTCGCGAATCGGCTCGCCGTCGTGCTGCGGGTTCGCGTAGATCCACGCGATGTCCTCGTGACCGAGCGCGTGGAAATGGGACGCCGTCCCCTTGTAGGCGCATCTCGTCACGGTCGTGCTCGGCTCGAGCAGGTCGAGGCGAACGTCTTCCGGCGGGAAGTAGTAGCGCGTGCGCAGGCTCGTCTCGTAGAGCGCTTTCACGCGCACGCTGTCGGCGAGCACCTCGCCGTCGAGCAGAGCGCGCACGCGTCGTGACATGCGGTAGACGTCGATCCGCACGTACGGATCGCGTGGATGCCCGTACAACGGCTCGTCCTCGGCGAACCACTGGTCGAGCGCGCTCCAGTAGAACGCAAGGTGGCCGCCGAGAAACGGCGCATGCTCGATCGGCGTCGGATACGCCCACGCCGCGTCCGGCGCCTTCCGTCGCCCGACCTCGAGCGACCAGTAGACGGCATCGCCCTTGTGCGGGCAGTGCGACGTCGTCTCCGACCGCGCGAGGAGGTCCATCCGCACGTCGCGCTCGGGGAAGTAGTAGACGGGCAGCAGCGTCGACTCGTGGAGAAGCCGTGCATCCATCGTGTCGACGACCGTCTGTCCTGCGAACGTCCCCCGGATGCGCTGCGGCACCGGGTCCCAGTAGAGGACGGCGCCGGTCGGTGTCTCGACCTCGAAGTTGAACTGCCCCGCCGGCTTCTTTCCGAACGGCCCGCTGTTGGCGGTGAGGCTCACCCCTCCAGCAACGACTCGAGTCCCACCGTTAGTCCCGGCGGCAGCGAGTCGAGCTTGTCGAGCGCGAGCAGCACGCCCTGCGCGAACGATTCGCGTGCGGTCGTGTCGTGACGGATCGTGAGCAGCTGCCCCTCGCCGCCGAAGATGACCTCCTGGTGGGCGACGAGACCGGGCAGGCGCACCGAATGGATGACGGGATCGCCGCCGATGAGCGCCGCGGTCGCCTTCGCGGTTCCCGACGGCGCGTCCTTCTTTGCCTCGTTGTGCAGCTCGATGATCTCCGCCCGCGGGAGATGGGCAGCTGCCTCTTTTGCAAAGCGCATCATCAACACCGCGCCGATGGAGAAGTTCGGCGCGACGAAGAGGCGCACCCCGCGCTCTGCCGCGAGCGCATCCAGCGGTTGCGGGTCCCACCCCGTTGTGCCCACGACGCACGAGACGCCCTGCTCGAGCGCCGCGCGCACGTTCTTGGGCGCCGCCTCGGGCGCCGTGAAGTCGACGGCGGCGTCGAGCCCCGCAACATCGGGCTCGTCGCCGATCTCGATGCCGCGCACTTCGTGCCCCGCCCGCTCGAGCACGGGCAGCAACGCACTCCCCACCTTCCCTTCAGCACCGAAGAGCGCGACTCTCATGCCGCCGCCAGCGCGACCGAGCCGCCGAGCGCGGAACGAAATGCACCCTCGTCCGGCCCGACGCCGGCCGCGGCGAGCTTGTCCGCGGGCAGGAGCACCGCGGCCAGCTCGGCGAGCTCGCCAGCGTCGACGGCGTCGATCTCCGCCATCAGCCGCTCGAGCGTCAGGAGCTCGGTGTCGGCGATGAGCGACTTGCCGAGCCGGCTCATGCGGTTCGACGTCGACTCCATCGACAGGATGATGCGCCCCTTCAGGCTCTCTTTCGCACGCTCGAGCTCGCCCTTGCGCAAGTTGCCCTGCGCGATCTCGCCGATCTGCTCGACGCAGATCTCGATGCACGCGGCGAGATTCTCCTCCCGCGTGCCGACGTACACCCCGACGAGGCCGGTGTCGGTGTACTGCGACGCGAAGCTGTAGACCGCGTACGCCATCCCGCGCTTCTCGCGGATCTCCTGGAAGAGGCGCGACGACGCCGAGCCTCCGAGCAGGCCGTCGAGGAGCGACGCGGCGAAGCGGCGGCGGTCGGAGCGCGCGATCCCGGGCGCGCCGAGACAGACGTGGTACTGCTCGGTGTCCTTGCGCTGGAAGCGGAGCCCCGGTTCCGGCGGCCGCATGAGCGGACGGCGGACACGCGGACCGCGCGCGGTTCCGTTCGCCGCGCTCTGACGTTCGAAGCGCTCGAGCAGCGAGACGAGCTTGTCGTGGACGATGTTCCCCGCGGCGGAGACGACGATGTTCCCGCCGCGGTACATCGTGCGGTGGTACGCGGAGATCGATCTACGACTGACGGTCGAGATGACGTCCGCGGTCCCGATCACCGGCCGTCCGAGCGCGTGCGAGCCGAAGACCGCCTCGGAGAACAGATCGTGGACGAGCTCCTGCGGCGTGTCCTCGTACATGGCGATCTCCTCGAGGACGACCTCGCGCTCCTGGTCGATGTCGGCGAACGTCGGAGCAAAGACCATGTCGGTCATCACCGCGAGCGCTTCCTCGAGGTGCCGGTCCGGGACGCGGCAATAGACGACCGTGTGCTCGCGCGACGTAGCGGCGTTCAGCTCCGCCCCCATGCCGTCGAAGATCTCCGCGATCTGCTGCGCGTCGTACGAGCGCGAGCCCTTGAAGAGGAGGTGCTCGATGAAGTGGGAGACGCCTGCGCGGTCGTCTTTCTCGTCGCGCGCCCCGGCGCCGATCCAGAAGCCGAGCGAGACCGAGCGGACGCTCGGCACCTTCTCCGAAATCACCCGTTCGCCCGAGTCCAGCTCGGACAGGACGTACTTCTGCACGCGATGATCGTATTCGTCAGGCGACGAACTGGACGCCGCCGCCCGCGCGCTTGGCCTCGTACAGGGCCTCGTCGGCAAGGCGGAAGAGCGCTTGGGCGTCGTCGGCGTCCTGCGGGCACGAGGCGACGCCGAAGCTGGCCCGGAGGGACCGCAACCCTTCGTCCTCACTCGACTCGATGAGCGCGGCAACTCGAGCGACGACGTTCCGCGCGTCCTCGTCCGTCGCCTCGGCGAGGAGGAACGCGAACTCGTCGCCGCCGATGCGGAACGCGTCGTCGGGCTTGCGCAGGGCGTTCGTGACGAACTCTGCGAAGCTCTGCAGCGCGGCGTCTCCGGCGATGTGGCCGAAGCGGTCGTTCAGATCCTTGAACCCGTCGAGGTCGCAGATGGCAAGGCCGACGGAGCGGTTGTAGCGCACCGAGCGCGCGACCTCGCTTTCGAGCCGCTCGACGAATGCACGCCGGTTGAGGAGCCGCGTGAGCGGATCATGGTCGGCGAGGAAGCGCAGCTGATGTACCTGCTCGGCGGTGACGATCGCCGCCGCAGCCTGGTTCGCGAAGATGCGCAGCGCCTGCAGCTTCTCGTTCGACGGCAGCAGCCGGTCGATGGGATCGTCGGCGACGAGGACACCGATCGTGTCGCCGTCGCCGTCGCGGAGCGGGACGATGAGCCAGTGCCGGTCCCACGCACGCGGCCCGCGTCCATTCCGTTCCGATACGTGCATGAACTTGCCATCGGCGATGCGCTTGCGCGCCTCCGCGTTCGAGAGGAGAAAACAGCCCTCGACCTCGAACGCGGGATCGAACAACGGCTCGACATCGGCGAGGAAGAGCTCCTCCGAAAACCGGTCGAGGGGCCAACCGACCGCGGCATGCGGGACGAGCAGACCCGTCGACGGCTCGGCAAAGACTGCCATGACATTCTGGAAGCCGAGCGCGTCGCGGACCGCGACGCACACGTCGGCCATGATCTCGTCCATCGACGGCTCCGCCGTCAGGCGCGACGAGACCTGCAACAGCTGTTGCAGCGCCAGACGATGCCGGGCCGCATCCGCGTCCTCCTGCGCGGCCTGCACGGCGAGCGCGGCGTGATCGGCGACGGACACGAGCACGTCGAGCTCCTCGTCGGTCGGCCGCCGCCGCGAGACCGGAACGTCGACGGACAGGATGCCCAGCAGGTGGCCGTCGTGATGACGCATCGGCAGGAAGAGCCCGTCCTCCGGATGCCATGCGTCCTCCCCGGTCCCGGCCGGCATGTCGGGCACGTACGCCTGGCCGGTCGAGCTCCAGTCGAACTGGCCCGCAGGCACGTGGTACGCGCCGCGCCGGAGGAAGCGATCCGCGAGGAGCCGTGACCACTCCTCGATCGTGCGCAGGCGTCCGAGCAGCACTCTGCGCGCCTCGGCGCTGCCGTACACGGTCGTCACCTCGAAGTCGTTCCACGCCGGACGGAAGAGGTTGATGACGACGCTCTCGTACCCGAGCGACTCGGACACCGTCCGCGCGATCGCCCCGAGGAGGTCGAGCAGATCCTCGTCCGCGCGCACGAGGCGGCTGACCTCGAGCAGGCCCTTCAGCGGGGAGATGGGGGTTGGAGTCGGTTCGGCCACAGCGGAAAGGAGGCGCCAGAGCCTCCAAGAGGATCATCGGCTTCCGACCCTCATTTGGGTGCCCCCGTATGGGTGAGATAGCACCCGAACCGAAATGATGCGAAGTCGTCTGGACGCGCTCGGCGGCGCGCTGCTGCGTCCTCGGTCGCGCCGATAGGCGCGGCTATCGGCGCTCCCTGCGTCCTTGCATCGCATCCGCCGAATCGCGCCCAGTCAACGGGGCCTCATTTCGGTCCGAGTTCTTATCCCTCGGGGATCGGCGCCGTGTAGACGTTGATCCCCTGCCGGTAGTTCCTCCCGTCGGGCCAGAAGGCGCGCGTCTGTCCTTCAGCAGCCACGAGCGACGGTGAGATCGGCAGGGTGCGGTAGAGCTCGGTCGGGGTGGTCGGTACCGCCGCCGCGCGCAGTGGCAGCCCCCAGTCCTGTCCGTTCAGCGAGGTCGAGCACGTGAACCAGGCGCGGTGCTTGTTCGGATCGAACGTCGTGTCGTACCAGCAGGCGGAGAACATGCCGGTCTGCGCGTCGATCGCGGCCGCGGGGAAGAACTGGTCGGTCTTCCCGAGGTCGGGGGGATTGACCTGTGACCTGAACACGACTTTCAAGCGTGCATCGAGCCCGACCGAGAACACATCGAGCGTCCGGTCGATGCCGACGTCGTCGTAGATGACGATCTCGCGGTTCCCGTGCACGAGCAACGTCGGATTCGGCCCGATGCAGCTCGTCAGCTCGAACGGGAGCGGGCCGTCGTTGCTGAGCGCGCACTGGTTGCGCGCGGGATCGTCGAGAAGTGTTGCGATCGACCGCGGAGCCGCGAACGAGCGTGCGCCATCCGTCGAGCGGGTCACCCACAAGCCGAGCGAGCCGTCGATCCCCGCAAGGTAGACGTCGCCGTTCGCGGCGACTGAAATGCTCGGAAGGTGCGGGTCGACGAGCGCCCGCGCCACCTCGTGCGGCGCCGTCCAGGTACGGCCGCGATCGCTGCTCGAGCTGACCACGAGTGCGACGCGGCTGCGGTCGAGACCGCGGACCCAAGCGAGGTAGAGCCGATCGCTGCGCCTGTCGACAGCGAGCGCCGGCCCGTCGTCGAACCCCCACCTCCCCACGCGCGGCGCGAGACGCGTGACCGGCCCCCATCCCGCGGTCGAGCTCGCGCGCGACGTGACGACGAGATACGGCGTGAGCGTCTCCGCACACGGTCCGGCCATGAACGCGAGGTACTGTCGACCGCCGCGGTCGATTGCCGTGCGCGGCGCGGCGAAGAAGCAGCCCTTGCCCGGAATCGCCGGCGACTTGCTCTTGCGCCACGTCGTGCCGCCGTCGGCGGAATCGAACACGCTGAACGAGCCCGGGTTGCCGACGAGCTCGCCCGAGGCTCCGAGCGCGCCGAACACGATCCGCGGCTTCGATGGGTCGACGGCGAACGACGGCTCGCTCTGCGTTCCCTCGCCCGGTGCGACTGCGACGTTGCGCCCGGCGAGCGGACGGTCGTTGTGAATGTGGCGAACGAAGAAGTGATACACGAGGAAGGCGCCGATCGCCGTCACTCCGACGACGATCAGCGCCTCCCACGCGAGACCCCTTCTAGCGATCGCCGCGTCCGCGACCGCCGCCGCCGCGACGGCGATCGTCGCGACGCGGCCTGTCCTCTTCCGGAGGCCGCGGCGGTGCGTCCTTCGCCCGCTCGATCAGCTCCTCCGGCTGCACGAGCCGGTCGTCCTCGTGCTTGGCGATCAACTTGAGGCCGATGCGGCCGCGAGCCTTGTCGACCTCCTGCACGAGCACGTCGACGATGTCGCCGCGCGACATGACGTCCTCGATGTGGCCGACACGGCCGGGACCGACGTTCGACACGTGCAGCAGACCGTCCGTTCCCTTCTTCAATTCGACAAACGCGCCGAACTGCGTCGTCTTGACGATCTTGCCGGTGTACGTGTCCCCGACCTCCGGCACCTTCGTCAAGGCGCGGATCGCGGCGATCGCCGCCTCCGCCTTCTCGCCGTCGGTGGCGTAGATGAGGATCGTGCCGTCCTCCTCGATGTCGATCTGCACCTCGTAGTCGGCTTCGAGGCCGCGGATCGTCTCGCCGCCCTTGCCGATGACGAGACCGATCTGCTCCTGCTCGATCTTGATCGACGTGATCCGCGGCGCGTTCGCGGCCAGTTCGGCGCGCGACTCCGGAATCACCTCGAGCATCTTGTCGAGGATGAACTCGCGCGCCCGCTTCGCCTGCTCGAGCGCGTCTCGCATGATCTGCTGCGTGACACCGGTGATCTTGATGTCCATCTGCAGCGCGGTGATGCCGTCACGGGAACCGGCGACCTTGAAGTCCATGTCGCCCAGGTGATCCTCCGCGCCCTGGATGTCGGTGAGGATGACGTAGTCGTCGCCCTCCTTGACGAGGCCCATCGCGATGCCGCTCACCGGCGCCTTGATCGGCACACCGGCATCCATGAGCGACAGCGTCGAGCCGCAGACCGAGCCCATCGAGGACGAGCCGTTCGACTCGAGCGTCTCCGAGACGATGCGGATCGTGTAGGGGAACTCGTCCGCCGGTGGGATTACGGCCTCGAGCGCGCGCTGTGCAAGCGCACCGTGGCCGATGTCACGCCGCTTCGGACCGCGCATGAAGCCCGTCTCCCCGACCGAGTACGGCGGGAAGTTGTAGTGATGCATGTACCGGCGCTCCGCCTCGAGCGAGAGGTCGTCGATGCGCTGCCCCTCCTTCGCGGTGCCGAGCGTGAGCGACGAGAGGATCTGCGTCTGGCCGCGCGTGAACAGGCCGGAGCCGTGCGCACGCGGGTTGACGCCGACCTCGACCTCGATCGCGCGGATCTCGTCGGTGGCGCGGCCGTCCGGCCGGCGCTTGTCGACGGCGATCTTCTTGCGCACGAGGTCCTTGTAGATCGACTCGCACGCTTTCTTGACGTACGACTTCGTCAGCGAGTCCTTCATCGGCTCCTCGCCGTCGGCCGTCGCCGGCCCAACGGGGAACGGCAGGTCGAGCGTCTCGGTGATGCGGTCGAAGAGCAGATGCCGCTTCGCGGACTTCAGCTGCTTCGAGTCCTGTTCCGCATCGGTGAGCGTGCGCAGGTCGTCTCCGAACTGCTCGCGCACCGGGCCTTCGACCGCGACGCTTCGCTGCTTCTCGAGCAGCGTCTGCAGCGCGGACTTGACCTGGAGCTGACGCGTGACGTCCTCGTCCGTCGAGTCCATCGAGAGCGGCGGCGCGAGCTCGATCATGAGTTCCTCGACTGCCGCACCCGCTTCGCGCAGGCCCGACGACTGGATGCGCTCCCAGATCGTTCCGCCGTGCTCGGCCTCGATCGATGCGAGCAACTCGAGGTCGACCCACTTCGGCTTGCCGGCTTGCCGCGCGAGGTCTTCCTGCGCCTCGCACAGCTTCACGATCTCGCGCTGCGCGACCTCGAGTGCCTCGAGGATCGTGTCCTCGGGGATCTGGTCGCCACCGGCCTCGACCATCGTCAGGCCTTCCTTCGTGCCGACGACGATGAGGTCGAGGCTCGCTTCGTCCTCCATCTCGCGCAGCGTCGGGTTCACGACGAGCTTGCCGTCGATGCGCCCGATGCGCACTGCGCCCACCGGCCCGAGGAACGGGAGCGGCGAGATCATCAGCGACGCCGAGGCGCCGTTGATGCACAGGATGTCGTGCGCCGTCACCATGTCGGCGGACAGCACGGTGCAGATGACCTGCACCTCGTTGCGGAAGCCCTTCGGCCACAGCGGCCGGATCGGGCGGTCGATCATCCGCGCGGTCAAAATCGCGCGCTCCGTCGGCCGGCCTTCGCGCTTGAAGAAGCCGCCCGGGATCTTGCCCGCGGCGTACATGCGCTCCTCGACGTCGACGGTGAGCGGGAAGAAGTCGGCGCCTTCGCGCTGCTCCATCCGCCCCTGTGCGGTGGCGAGCACCATCGTCTCGCCGGAGCGAATGGCGACTGCGCCATCCGCCTGCTTCGCGAGCTTGCCGGTTTCGAAGCTGATCTCCTGCTCACCGATCTGAACGGAGACCTGCGCCCGGCGCTCGGTCGCGATACTCATTCGATTGTCCTCCACTCTGCTTGGTGGAGAGTGGGAGTTGAGACAACTCCGCGGAACGGAGTTCGCTCAACCCTCACTCCCCGGGTGTTGGAGCTATCGACGGAGGCCGAGCTCCTTGATCAGGGCGCGATAGCCCTCGAGATTCTGCTTCTGGAGATACGTCAGGAAGCGTCGCCGCCGGCCGACGAGTTTCAGCAACCCGCGGCGGGAGTAATGGTCATGCTTGTGCGTGCGCAGATGCTCCGTCAGCTCGTTGATGCGCTGCGTCAGCATCGCGATCTGCACCTCCGGCGAGCCCGTGTCGGCGCTGCCGCGGCCGTGCTTCTTGATGATCTCCAGCTTTGCTTCCTTGGTAAGGGCCATCGAGCCTCCTGGTAGTCGTCTCCCGAGCCCCCGCTCAGCGCGCCAAGGAAAGCACTGCCGAGCCGGGACTGGGTCGGCGGTAGGGTAGCAATCCCGCATGGTTACTGCGTTTGAGCTCGAGGAGGCCGTCCGGGAGGCGCGGGCGCGGACGGGCGTTCCGGGGGTCGTCGCGGGCATCTCGACCGCTGGGAAGGTCGAAGTGGCGGCCGACGGCGTCCTCGCGCTCGGCAGCGACGACCCGGTTCGGACGGACACGCCGTTCCGGATCGCCTCGATCACGAAATCGTTCACCGCCGCGCTCTGCTTCGCCTGCTTGGAGCCGGACGAACGGGTGCGCGCGCTGCTCGGCCACACAGCCGGGCTCCGCTGCGACTCATGCAAGCCACTCCCCGAGAAGGCGCAGGGGCTCTTCTCGTACTCGAACAGCGGCTACATCGAGGCGGGGAACGCCGCCGCCGCGGCCTGCGGCACGTCGTTCGACGCTGCGCTGGCCGAGCGCGTCCTCGCTCCACTTGGGCTCGACGCGACTGCGTTCGACGAGCGGCCGCGCCCCGCGCGCGGCCACGTCCAGGACGGCGAAACCGGGCACCGGCTCGTCCCAAGCGATCTCTACCGCGCCGACCGCCATGCCGCCGGCGGTCTCTGGTCGACGGCCGCCGACCTCCTCACGTACGGCTCGGCACAGATGGCAGCCTCGAATCCGGCGCACGAGCCGCACGTCGAGGCGCTCGGCGCGCACTACGCATACGGCTGGTGGGTGCGCGAGCTCGCCGACGGCCGCACCGCGATCGACCACGAGGGCTCGGTCGCCGGCTACCAGTCGCTCCTGCTCCTCGTCCCCGCCGACGGTTTCGCCCTCGCGGTGCTGACGAACAGCTGGCGCGGGAGCGGGCTCATTCGGCGCGTCGTCGAGAGGCTCGGCCTCGTTCCACGCGTCGGCTCCTCGACGACTGCTTCCGGCGTCGAAGGCACGTACGTCCTCGACAGCATGTCTGCGATCGTCGAGCGGAACGGCGCCAAGCTGATCGTCACCGAGCGCGACGTCGATCCCGTCACCGGAGACGAGTCCCTGCTGCGCTATCCGGTGAGCGACGTCGGCGACGGCGTGTACGCGTTTGCGCGCGGCGCGCTCATGAGCCACCGGCTCGACTTTCCGCGCCCGGGCGTCGCCCGCATCGGGTGGGCGGCGCTCAGCGCGCGGTAGCGAGCCGCAGCTCGCGGGGCTCCGCCGGCAAAGTGGCCGGGATCCAGCCGACGTAACCGCACATCGGACAACCCGGGTTCTTCTCGGCGGTCCCCCCGAACGACGGCTTCGAATAGTGCTCGCCGCATTCGAGACAGACGACGGTCTCGAACACGGAGAGGGCACGGCGTAGGGCTTCCATGGAAAAGGAAGACGCCGGCCCGGGGAAAAACTTGCGCGAACCTCTACACCGGTCGACGAGCCGCCCGCGTACGGCGGACGTCGTCGGCGATCGCAGCGACGAGCTCGGCTTCGGAGCCGAACGCGGCCTCCTCGCGCAGCCACTCCCAGAGCTCGACGACGAGGCGCGTCCCGTAGAGGTCCCCCTCGAAGTCGAGCAGGTACGCCTCGACCCGCCGCTCGGTCCCGCCGTAGTGCGGGTGTGTGCCGATCGAGATCGCCGCTGAGCGCCCGAGCGCCGCGCCCGCGTACACGCCGTAAGCGGGCACGAGCAGGTCGGTCGGTACGGCGAGGTTCGCAGTCGGGAACCCAAGCGTCCCCCCGCGCTGGTCGCCGAGCACGACGGTTCCCTCCACTTCCGGCGAGCGCCCGAGCTGCGCGGCAGCGCGGACGATCTCACCGTGCACGAGCAGCCTGCGGATGTGCGACGACGAAACGCCGTCGACGAGCGGCACGCGCCGGACGTCGAAGCCGAGCCGCTCGAGCAGCGTCAGGTCGCCGGTTCGGCCATGCCCGAACCGGAACCCGTCCCCGGCCGCGATCACCTGCGCACCGATCGCGCGCAGCACGGACTCCGCAAACGCCTCCGCCGGGAGCGCGACGAGCTCTTCGTCGAAGCGGAGCACGAGGACGTCCTCGACGCCGAGCTCCGCGAGTAGCTCGAGCCGCCGGTCGAGCGTGCTCAGCAGCTCGACGCGGTTGCCGAGGATCGTGCGCGGGTGCGGGTCGAACGTCACGACGGCCGGCCGGAGGCCCGCCGCCTGCACGCCCGCAATGACGCGGCGGTGGCCGAGATGGACGCCGTCGAACGTCCCCACAGCGACCGCCCGCGGCTCCCGGCCGAGCTCACCCGGGCTGTGCGCGACGTTCACTCGCGCGCCCCGATCCGCGCAAGCACGTCGGCCTCCGCGAGCAGCAGCCCCGGCTCGAACGCGTCCGGCGCGACCGCATCGGCAACGGAGAACGGACCGACCTCGGTGCGTCGCAGCGACCGGCAGTGACCGCCGAGCGCTTCGGCGATCGCGCGCACGTACGTCCCCGAGCTGACTCGCAGCTCAAGCGTGACCACGTCGCCCGTATACGCGATGACGTCGAGCGCGTGCACCGTCGAGCGCCGAAGCGGCATCTCCACCTCGACGCCGCGCCGGGCAAGCCGGTACGCACGCTCACCGCCGATCTTCACCGCGGAGGCGGCCGGGATCGGCAGCTCGATCTCACCACGGAGGAGCGCGAGCCGTTCTTCGAGCACCGCCTCGTCGGGCGGTTCGACCGTCTCGACGACCGCCCCCTCGGGGTCGCCCGTCGACGTGCGCGCGGTCAGGTCGACGTCGGTGACGTAGCGCTTGTCGAGGCCAACGAGCCATCGAGCAAGCTTAGTTGTCCGACCGGACAACAGGAGCAGCAGCCCTGTCGCGAACGGGTCGAGCGTGCCGGCATGACCCGTGCGCGCACCGGTCACCCGGCGGATCTGCGCGACGACCGCGAACGACGACGGGCCGGCGGGCTTGTCGACGAGCGCGACGCCCGCGGGATCAAGCGCTCGCGGAGGCACGCTGGCTCACGAACCCCTGGCGCACGAGCTCGACGATCTCCTCGACGCTCGCGTCGCTCGAGAAGCCCGCAGCCTGGCGATGTCCTCCACCGCCGAAGAGGCGCGCGATGGCGGACACATCGAGCTCGTCGACGCTCGCGCGCAGCGAAACGCGCTTGCTCGGCTCCTCGTCGGCCGGCGGCTCCCGAATGAGCACGGCGAGCTCGGCTCCCTCGACCGCGCGCAGATAGTCGATGATCCCTTCGGAGTACGAGCCCGCCGCGCCGACCTCCGCAAAGTCGTTACGGAGGAGATTCGAGACGACGATGCGGCCGCCCTCGAGCACGCGCGCGCGTTCCAGTGCGCGCGCGAGCAGCTTCAACTTCGCGAACTCCACCGACTCGTAGACCTGCTGGAAGACGGCGTGCACGTCGGCGCCGGCCTCGACGAGCTCGGCGGCAAGGCGAAGTGCCTTCGGCGTCGTGTTCGTGTACTGGAAACGGCCGGTGTCGGTGACGAGCGCGATGTACAGTGGCTCCGCAATCTCCGGCGTAAGCGCGACGTCGAGCGCGCGAAAGATGTCGCGCAACACTTCGCCTGTCGACGAGGCGTCCGCGACGATCAGAGCGATGTCGCCGAAGCGCGAGTTGTCGTGATGGTGGTCGATGTTGATCACGAGCCGCGCGCGATCGACGATCTCCGGATCGGGACCGATCCGGTCGACCTTCGCGCAATCGACGGCGACGAGTGTGCGCTCCTCGACGTCGGCGGGCAGCTCCCGCACGAGCCCGTCGAGATGCATGAATGCGTACTCGCGCGGAAGCGGCGCGAGACCGCCCAGAAACATGACGACGTCCTTGCCGAGGCGACGGAGCGTAACCGTCGTCGCGAGCAGCGACCCGAGCGCATCGCCGTCCGGATTCTCGTGGGTCGTGACGACGAAGCGGTCGTTCGCGCGCAGCGCGTCCGCTACCGCCGCAATGTCACTCGTCGTCTGGGGCGAGCTCATCGATCAGCTGTGTCATGCGCACGCCGCGCTCGACCGACGGATCGTACTCGAACGTCACGTGCGGAGTCCTCTTCATTCTGAGCTCGCGCGCAAGCCGACCTTGCAGCATCCCGTGCGCCGCCTCGAGCCCCTGCAGCGTTGCCTTCTGCTTGCGCAGCGATCCGAGCACGCTGACGTACACGGTCGCGTGGCGAAGGTCGGGCGTCGTGTCGACGCCGGTGATCGTCACGAGGCCGATGCGCGGGTCCTTCAGCTCGGGCAACGCCTCGGCGAGCACCTGCCGCACCGATTCGTTCACACGCCGCATCCGCTCGCTCATGGGTCATATTCAAGCCGGTGTCGGGCCTCCTCCTCGCCGGCGTCGCCGTTTGGTGCTTCGTCGTCGCGCTCGCGGGCGGAATGGCGGGCCTCGTGCTCGGAAACATCCGCCTGCCGGTGCTCCTGTTCGCCGCTTCGAATCCGGCGGCGGCGAGCGGCGCGAACATCGCCGTCTCCGGATTGGCGGCTGTTGCGGCATCAGTCGCCCATGTGCGGGCTAAGCGGGTCGACTGGCGCCTCGTCGCCTGGATGCTGCCGACGTCGGTCGCGGGCGCGGTCGGAGGCGGTGCAGCTGCGTCGTACGTGCCCGCGAACGCGCTCCGCATCCTCATCGGATCCGCGCTGCTCGCCTTCGGCGTCGACCTCCTGCGGCCGCGACGCGGCGGCCCGGTCGAGCCGCGTGCGGAGCCAGACCTCCGCGCTGCGGTCGTCTCCGGTGCGGTCATCGGCGTCCTCGGCGGACTCATCGGGCTCATCCTCGGAAGCTTGCGCCTGCCGGCGCTCATCCGCTGGGTCGGCGAGGAGCCCGCACGGGCAGTCGGCACGAACCTCGTCGTGGGGATCTTCGTCGGCGCCGCCGGCCTGGTCGGGCACCTGCCGGGAGGAATCGACTGGACACTCCTGTGGGTCGGTGCGGCAGGTTCGGTTCCAGGCGCCCTGCTCGGCGCGCGATTCACGGGACGTCTGTCGCCGTCCGCGCTGCTCCGCGCCGTCGGCGTCATCCTCCTCGCCGCAGGCACCGCAGCGATCCTGCAGGGCGCGATTTAGTCGGGTAACAACCCTTGGTTGCGTGCGGCGGCAAGCGCCTCGACGCGCGAGTGCACGCCAAGCGCCCGCAACAACCCGCGAACGTGGTTGCGCACGGTCTCGGGACTCAGGTGAAGCTCGCCGGCGATCTGCGCAGTCGAAAGACCGTCGCCCAGTAGGACGAGCACCTCGTGCTGGCGCGGCGTGAGATTCGGACGAATGCGCGGCGCAATCCGCCGCTCCTGCGGGAGAACTACGCCGAAGACAGCGCAACAGTCGTGATCGCCGGCGACGCGGATCGAGCTGATCTCCGCGCGACGCCGAAGGCCTGACCGCATGAGGACGTCGATCTCGTAATCCGTCTGCTCGACCTCGCCGCGCACCTTGAGGTCGTGCTTCCGGCGTACTGTGTCGACGTCCTCCGGCGCAACGAACCCGCCCAGCGGCTTGCCGACGATATGCCCGAGAGCGGCGGTCGCCGCACCATTCGCCCACGTGATCTGGCCTGTGCGATCAGCCAGGAAGCTCGGGACCCGGAGCGCCTGGAAGGTCCGTTTCAGCTCGGCGGGCGAGGCCCTTGCCGCATTTGTTGCAATGATCGTTCTCGAGGCCCGTGGATGCAAGCAGTCGACCCATTTGGAGGTGGCGGGCACCCCACTCCCGGCACCACGATGGAGTAATGGCAATCACCGGACAGCCGGCGACGATCGTCGTAGTAGATGAACAGGCCGCGTTGCTCGACCTCGTCGAGCAGGCGCTCGTCGGCGAGGGTCACCGCGTCCTCGTCACGACGGACCCGCACGAGCTGCTCGAGCTCGCGATCCGCCTCCACATCGACGCGGTCATCGCGGACGGGCCGCTGCTCGAACGCGCCGACCCGACGCTCGCCCGCAAGCTCGAGCTCGCCCAGCACGGGCTGCGGATCATCCCCTTCAGCTCGTTCCGCGCCCCGTTCTCGCTCGACGCCCTCGTCGACGAGGTGGAGCGGGTGCTCGCTACGGATAGTCCTCCGGATCGACTACGAGCCGCTCCGACCGGCTGACCTCCCACTCCTGTCCGCGCAACCAGCGCTCGGCCTCGTCGAGGAGACGCTCGATCTCGCGATGCTCGCGCGCGACGCACGAGACGGTCAGCCGCGTCCGCTGCCACACGTCGTGGTGGTCGACTTCGGCGACGGATGCGCCGACGCGGTTCTGCAGCTGAGCCTTCGCCGAGCGCAGGTGCTGTCGCTTCTCCTTCAGCGAATGCGCCTCCGGGAAGTGCAGCTCGATCGTGAGGATGCCGACGTAGCCGCTCGCCATCGCTAGAGCACGAGGCGGTCGACGATCGCCGCCGCCTCGCGGATGACCGCCACCTCCTGGGCGCTCGCGTCGCCGAGCAACTCCGCGAGCGCCCGGAGCCGAAGCTCCCGCCCGCGGTCGAGTGCGCGGCGGCCCTTCGCGGTTGCGTGGACGGTGACGACCCGGCCGTCCCGCGCGTGCGGCTCCCTGCGCGCGAGGCCCTCCTCCTCCATCGCGGATACGAGACGGCTCATAGTCGGCAGCTTCACGCGCTCCATCGCTGCAAGCTCCGAGATCGTCTTCGGCCCGGTGAACACGAGTACCGAGAGCGCGGACATCCGCGGCGGCGACACGCCGGCTCCGGCGTCCTCGCGCGCAACCCGGCGCAGAAGATGGATCGCAGCCGAATGGATCTCGTCAGCTGCTTGACGGCGAATACTTGACATAGTTCGTTAGGCTAACTAATAATAGGAGTCGTGTCCATCTTCGAGCTGATCGACAAGGGTGACACGCTCGGTGTGCGGGCGCTGCTCGAAGACGACCCGGCCGCGGCAGCCGCCCGCGACGACAGTGGCCTCACACCGCTCATGCATGCCGCCTACCGGGGGCGCGGCCCGGTGTTCGAGACGATCGCGGCGGTGAACTCGCCGGCGGACGCGTGGGACCGCCTCCTCCTCGGCGAGGCGGACGGCCTTCCCGCTCCCGACGCGTGGAGCCCGGACGGCTTCACGCCGCTCCACATCGCCGCGTTCGCGCGCAATGCAGAGGGAGCCGCCGCGCTCCTCACCGCCGGGGCGGACCCGAATGTCTTCGCGACGGCCGCGTTCGCGCACGTCACGCCGCTCGGTACCTGCGCATTCGCCGGCGCGCTGGACGTTGCACGCGTGCTCCTGCGGAACAGCGCGAACCCGGCCCTCACGGAAGTCGAGGGCGCGACGCCGCTCGATGCCGCACGCGCGAACGGCGACGAGCAGCTCGTGGCACTGCTCTTCGTCTCGCACTCGCATTGGCAGATCGACAACGTGCGGGTTGCGCTGGCGAACGACCCGACGCTCGCGAACGCGACGACGGACTGGGGCGGCGGCGATTGGGAGAGCGCGCTCGGCGCCGCGTCCCATGCAGGGAATCGCGAGATCGCGGAGCTGCTGCTCGGGCACGGCGCGCGCCTCGACGTCTTCGCGGCGGCCATGCTCGGGCTCGTCGACGTCGTCCGCGCGGTGCTCGACGCGCATCCGGAGATGCGCGACGCGAAGGGACCGCACGGAATTCCTTTGGCGGCACACGCCAAAGGCGTGGTAACCGAACTCTTCGCTTAGGACGCTGCGGCCGGCTCGGCGGGTGTTTCCTCGAGCGTCGTGCGCTCGATCTCCCGCGTCTCGAAGGCTTCGATGACGTCGCCTTCCTTCACGTCGTTGAAGCCGTCGAGCAGGATGCCGCACTCGAATCCCTCGGCAACCTCGCGTGCATCGTCCTTGAAGCGCTTCAGCTGCGAGATCGTCGTCGTGTAGACGACGGTGCCGTCCCGCACGACGCGAGCCTGCGCGTTGCGGCGAATGACGCCGTTCGTGACCATGCAGCCGGCGATCGTGCCGAGCCGCGACACCTTGAAGAGTGCGCGAACCTCCGCCTCGCCGATCGTCTCTTCCGTCTTGACGGCGGTGAGCTTGCCGACGAGCGCCTGCTCGATGTCCTCCGTCAGCTTGTAGATGACGTCGTAGACGCGGATCTCGACGCCCTCCTTCTGCGCGAGCTCACGCGCTTCCGCGTTCGGACGGACGTTGAAGCCGACGATGAGCGCATCGGACGCGGACGCGAGCATGATGTCGTTCTGCGTGATCGCGCCGACGCCCTGCTGGATGACGTTGAGGCGCACCTCGGAGTGCTCGAACTTCGACAGCTCGGAAACGACGGCCTCGACCGAGCCAACGACGTCGCCGCGCACGATGAGGTTGAGGTCGGCGACCTCGCCGGCCTGCATCGCCTCGAAGAGACGCTCAAGCGTGACGCCGCCCGGACGCTGCGTTGCCAGCTGCTCGCGGCGAAGACGCTCCGACCGGCGCTGCGCGAGATCGCGCGCCATGCGGTCGTCCTCGACGACACGGGCGACTTCGCCGGAGGGCGGTGGCTTGTCGAAGCCGAGGATCTCGACGGGATCGCCGGGACCCGCTGACTCGAGCTTCTCGCCCTTGTAGTCGAAGAGCGCCTTCACGCGGCCATGTGCGTCGCCGGCGACGATCGCGTCGCCGACCTTGAGCGTGCCGCGGTGGACGAGCATCGTCGCGACGGGGCCGCGGCCGACGTCGAGACGCGACTCGATGATCGGGCCGGACGCCTCGGTGTTCGGATTCGCCTTCGGATCGAGCTCAAGGTCGGCGACGAGCAGGATCTTCTCGAGCAGCTCGTCGAGATTCGTCTGCGCCTTCGCGGAGACCTCGGCGAACTGCGTCGTCCCGCCCCACTCCTCCGGCTGCAGGCCTTCCGCTGCAAGCTCGGCCTTCACCTTGTCGACGTTCGATCCGGGCAGATCGATCTTGTTCACGGCGACGACGATCGGCACGTCAGCCGCGCGCGCGTGTGAAATCGATTCCTTCGTCTGCGGCATGACGCCGTCGTCGGCCGCGACGACGAGCACCGCGATGTCGGTCACCTTTGCGCCGCGTGCGCGCATAGCCGTGAATGCCGCGTGCCCCGGCGTGTCCAGGAACGTGATCTTGCGGCCGTCGAGGTTCACCTGGTAGGCGCCGATGTGCTGCGTGATGCCGCCGGCCTCGGTCGCGACGACCTTCGTCTGGCGGATTGCGTCGAGCAGCGTCGTCTTGCCGTGGTCGACGTGACCCATGATCGTGACGACGGGCGGGCGCGTGACGAGCGAGTCCTCGGCGTCCTCGAAGACCTCGGGCTCCTCGTCCTCGTCTGCGGCGTGCTTGATCGTGACCGCGCGCCCGACCTCGGCGGCGATGAGCTCGACTTCTTCGTCGGTCAGCGACTGTGTCGCCGTCCGCATCTGGCCGAGGCCCATGAGGATCTTGATGAGGTTGGGCATCGGGACGCCGAGCGCCTGCGAGAAGTCGCGGACGCTGACGCCGGACTCGACGGAGACGGGACCGGTGGGCTGAACGGGAGCCTGGCGCGGGCCGTCGCGGCGCGGGGCGTCGTCGCGGCGCGCCTGACGCGGGTCCTGCCGCGGGCGGGCCGCCTGGTTGTCGATGACGACGCGCCGTTTGCGGCTGCCCGGCCCACTACCGCCGCGGGGGCGGAGCGGGCGATTCGGTCTGTTTCCTCCGTTGGCCATGAGTGCCTCAGTCTAGAGGCGCGCTCGCCTCTTCCTCTTCTGGCGCCGGAGAGTCTGCGACCAGGTCGCCTTCAGCGACCTGGTCGCTGCCGTTGTCTTCCGCAGGCTCCTCCTCCGGCTCGGGCTCGCCGCCGACGCGGTCGGACCCCGTGCCTTCGAGCGCCTGGTGCGCCGGCACGCCGCAGAAACGGGAGCCGGGCAGCGACGCGTTCGGGCAGCGCTTGCCGTTCGCGAGGATCGCGGCGCAGCGACCAAGCAGCTCCGGCTCGTCGCCGCCGCCGCCGAATGCGACTTCGGCTTCCGCGGCTGCGAACTCGGTGTCGGACTGGATGTCGATCTTCCAGCCCGTCAAGCGCGCGGCCAGACGTGCGTTCATGCCTTCCTTGCCGATCGCGAGCGCGAGCTGGTCGTCCGGAACGACGACGGTCGCTTCCTTCGCGTCGTCGTCGAGGTACACCTCGCGCACGCGCGCAGGTGACAACGCCTTTGCGACGAAGCGCGCAGGCTCCGGATTCCACGGGATGATGTCGATCTTCTCGCCGCGCAGCTCGGACACGACCATGCGCACGCGCGATCCACGAGGACCGACGCACGCGCCGACCGGATCGACGCCCTGCGTGTGTGACTCGACTGCGATCTTCGACCGGTAGCCGGGCTCGCGTGCAACGCCGCGGATCTCGACGAGGCCGTCTGCGATCTCGGGCACCTCGAGCTCGAACAGCGTCTTGATGAGCTCGGGATCGCGACGCGAGAGGATGACCTGCGGCCCCTTCGTGCCGGAGCGCACCTCGGTGATGACCGCCTTGATGCGCGAGCCCTGCTCGTACCGCTCGCCGTCGACCTGCTCGGACCGCGGCAGCAGCGCCTCGACCTTTCCGAGGTCGACGAGCACGTTGTTGCGGTCGCCCGCCTGCTGGACAATGCCGGTGACGACCTCGGTCACACGATCGATGTACTCGTCGTACATCATCCGGCGCTCTTCCTCGCGGATGCGCTGGAGGATGACCTGCTTCGCCGTCTGCGCGGCGATCCGGCCGAAGCCCTCGGGCGTGACGTCCGCGCGCTTCACCTGGTTCTCGGGCACGTCGGACCAGTCGATGTCGAGGTCGTTGTCGGAGATGAGGGTGTGCTGGCGCTCGCCCGTCTCTTCCTCGAGCCGCTCGAGCTCGTCGAGCTTGCGCTCGCGCGCCTCTTCGATGAGCCGCGACTCGATGTCGGCGGGCAGCTCGATCGAGAAGACGCGGAAGTCGCCGCCCTGGTCCATCTCGACCGTCGCGTGGCGTGACGCACCCGGCGTCTTCTTGTATGCCGCGAGAAGCGCGTCCTCGAGCGCCGCGACGAGCGCGCCCTCGTCGATTCCCTTGTCGCGCTCGATCTCGCGAACGGCTTCGATGATCTCCTGGCTCATGTCACACCCTCTCGTCGATCAGGTTCGCCCGCACGATCTCGTCGTACGGAACTTCGGTCTCGTCAACTTTCACAGCGGTCTCGTCGGCGGCGACGACGGCGCCCCGGAGCTTCCGGTCGCGCGTGCGCAGCTTGACGGTGCGCCCGACGACGCTCGCAAAGTGCTCCGGCTTGCGGAGAGGCCGCTCGATGCCGGGCGAGGAGACGTCGATCGTGTACTCGCGCAGGTAGTCGCGCAGCGCATCGGTGACACGTGCGCAGAGCGCGTGGTCCACCCCTGCGGGATGGTCGACGTAGACGCAGAAGCGCGACGGCGTCTGCAGCTCGACCGCGAGCACGTCGACGCCCGGGATCTCCCGTGCGACCTTCGGTGCGATCTCCTGCAGCAGCGTCCGCTCCTTGTCGTATGTCGTTGCCATGCGAAATGCCTTCCTCGAAAAAAAATGGGCCCGCGGGGCCCATTTCGCCGAACCGGTGAAAATGGTGCGGTCATTGTAGCAATCGGCGTAATCCGGTGAGGGGCACGGCGAGGAGCGATTCCGCCCGCGAGGAGTCGAGCGCGACGTTGCGCGCACGGCCCGGCGGCGTAGGCGCTCCCTTCGGATCGGAGGCACCAAGGAGGCGCGCAAACTCGAGCCGGGAGACCGCGTCCGGCCCGGCGATATGGAGCACGCCGCGCGTCGACGAGCCGGCCAGCTCGAGCAGCGCGGCGGCCAGCTCGTCGACGCGCGTCGGGCAACGGATCTCATCCGCGTGGAAAACGGCGTCGGGGTCGGCGGCGAGCCGCTCCTGCGGTCCGCCGGGCTTGCCGTAGAGCAGCGAGGTGCGCACGATCAGGGCGTCGTCCGGCAGGAGCCGTTCTGCCTTGAGTTTCGCCTTTCCGTACTCGGAGACGGGACGCGGCTCGTCGTCTTCCGCATAGGGCGCGTGCTCGCCGTCGAAAACGAGATCGGTCGAAACGTGAATGAGCCGCGCGCTCGCAGCCGCCACATGGCGCGCGCTCCGGACGATCATGTCCGGGTCGGCTTGGACGTACGCGGTGTGAATGACGACGTCAGCGCCTCCCGTTTCGAAGCCGTCGCGCAAGTCGATGGTGACTGCGCGACCGAAGGGCGCGGGCCTGCGGAACTGCGTCGCAGTCACGTCATGTCCGGCTTCGACCGCCAGCCGCGCGACCTCCGACCCGAGGTAGCCGGCGCCGCCGGTGACGAGGATCTTCATCCGAGAACGACGGTGACGGGGCCGTCGTTCACGAGCTCGACCTCCATGCGCGCGCCGAAGACACCCCGCTGTACGGGTATCTCGAGTTCGGCGAGCTCGTCGCAGAAGAGCTCGTACAACGGCTCTGCCACATCGGGCGGCGCGGCGCCGGAAAAGCTCGGCCGGTTCCCTTTCGCCGTGTCGGCGATGAGCGTGAACTGTGAGACGACGAGCGCTGCGCCACCGGTGTCGAGGAGGTTGCGGTCGAAGCGGCCGTCGTCGTCGGGGAACATCCGCAGGCGCGCGACCTTGCCGGCGAGCTGCAGCGCGTCCTCCTCCTTGTCGTCGTGGGCGACGCCGAGCAGCACGCAAAGACCGGCGCCGATCTCGGCGACCGTCTCGCCGTCGACGCGAACGGCCGAGCACGACACGCGCTGACAGACGGCTCTCAATCGAGATCGAGGATCCGCGCCCGGTACTGGTCTTCCCCGGGCCGCAGCGAGCTCGCGAGCTTGTAATGCCCATTCGCCTCGTGGTGGCGACCCTGCTTCTCGAGACAGCGGCCGAGCGCGTAGTGCGCGTAGTCGTTCACAGGCGAGAGCTCGAGCGCCTTGCGGAACTCCGCCTCAGCCTCCTCCCACCGGCGAATGCGGAAGTATGCGATGCCGAGCGCCTCGCGAATCGACGCCTTCTCCGGCTCGCGCCGCTTCGCCTTCTCGAGCGCGACCGTCGCCTGCGCGGCCATCCCACGCTTCAGATGCGCGCGCCCTAGTTGGAAGAGGTGATAGGTGTCGCTCATGACCCCAGGTACGGAAAGTTCTCCTGCACCAAGTCAACCGGATACGTCAAGTCGCGCGTCTTCCTGAGCTCGACTCCTGCAATCGCGAGGCCGGCGGCGATCGCACGAGAGAACACGTCGGCCAGCTCGTACGGCGGTCCGGAAAGATCGTCGAGGAACGGCACGAGCGCCGGTCCGAAGGCCCAGAGCGGCGCGCTCGAGAGCTTGTTGTCGGGATCATGGTCGATCGGCTCGACGACCAGCCCGTCCACGACCTTCAAGGCGAGGCGATGCGGATCGGCGGGCGGGTCGTAGCGGCCGCTCATCGCACCGACGGCGCCGGATTCGGTGAAGGCCTGCGCGAATCGTCCAACGTCACCGGCCGAGAACACCGTGTCCGCGGCGACGACGAGAAACGGCGCCTCGATGCCCGAAGCGATTGCGCGCCGCACGGTGTCGGCGGAGCCGAGCACACCCGGCTGCCGGACGAAGCGCACCGCGAGCCCGAAGCCGGAGCCGTCGCCGACGAGCGCCTCGACCTGCTCCGCGAGATGGCCCGTGACGACGTAGGCACGCTCGCATCCGGCTGCGGCCAGCTCGCGCAGGAGTGTCGCGACGACGGGCCGGCCGTCGATCGGCAGCACCGGCTTCGGCCAGCGCTCGGTGAGCGGGCGCAGGCGCGTCCCCTCGCCCGCGGCCATGACGACGGCGTCCATCAGGGCGCGAAGCCGGCCGAGCGCAGTGAAAGCAGGCCCCGGACGCGCTCGCGCGCGGTCAGCCGCTTGCGCATGCGTTGCACGAGCGCGCGCAGCTCGCGCCGCGCGTCGCGCGACGCCTTCTGCGCGCCCGCAGGCGGACCGAAGCGTGCGGCCGTCGCCGCGGCGACGAAGCGGTCGGGATCGACGAGTAGCTCCTCGCGCACGAGCGCGCCGAGCTCGTGCAGCGTCGCGGTGCGGGCGGCGTCGATGCGCTGGTCGAGGAGATAGTCCGCGAGCTCCCGCCTGCACGCGGCGGCAAGGCGGCGTGGGTCGCGGGAGACGAACCGCGAACGCCGCACGAGGAACTTGACGACGACGATCGCGGCAAGCGCGCCGGCGGCGAGCAGCGCGAGCAGCTCGAAGAGGCTGCCTGTGCGCGACGGCGCTGCCGCCGCGGTCGGGGCTGCACCGACCGTCGGCACGCCGCCCGCCTCTCCGTGACGGTGCGCGCCCTGCTTCGAGATCGGTCCAGCGGTGACGACGGCCGCTAACGTCGTCGGGAGCTCACCGCGCTCCGGACGCCCGGCCGGCGTCGGATCGAACGGGAGCCAGCCGTAACCGTCGAACCACGCCTCTACCCACGCATGCGCGTCGTGGTCGGTCACGGTCCAGATGCCACGGCCCGCGTCGTACGTCCCGCTCGAGAATCCGACGGCGACCCGCGCCGGCACGCCGAGGTAGCGGAGCATGAGCGCCATCGCGCCCGCGAAGTACTGGCAATAGCCGGCGCGTGTCTCGGCGACGAAGCCGACGAGCGGCGCCGCGCCGAACACGGCGGGATGGTTCGTGTACTTGAACCCGCCGCTCGAACGGAACCACGCGTCGAGCGCGACCGCGGCTGCATACGGCGTCCGTGCGTGCCCTGCGACCGCGACGGCCGCATGCTGGATCGGCAGATAGCGCTCGATCTCCGGATGCGCGTCGAGGACTGCGTTGACCCGCTCGGCACTGCTGCCGAAGGAAGGCATGCGCACCCCCGGCCACACATCGAGGAAGGGTGCGAGCGCGGCCGGATAACGCGAGGACGACGCTGTCAGCTGCCCAGCGGTCGGCTGCGCGACGTAGCTCGTGACGCTGTATGCGGCGCCGGGAGCGAGTGAGCGCCCGCTCGTCGAGAACTTCAGCGGGATGCCGCCGGCGACGAGATGGTCCGAGACGAGGGCCTTGTCGGTGACGCTCTCACGGATGCGCGGCGTCGTGCGCGGGTTCGCCGGCTCCGTGATGTTGCCTTCGAGCCAACGGTCGGCGGCGAACGTGTCGAGGACGTTCGCGCGCCAGAAGACGGGAGTGCGCGGCGCCTTCACCTCGAGCACCGTCGTCCGCGTGCGCGGGAACGTGATCCCCTCGTACTGCGCGTTCCAGACATACGCGACGCTGAGGGGCGGGGTCGGGGCGTTGTAGAAGTCCCAGCCCTGCCAGTTGACGAGCTCGCCCTTCGAGACCGCCCCCGAGGTCGAAGCGGCAACGCCGGCAAGAACGAGCGCGGCGGCGACGGGAAGCGAGCGCCAGCGGATGCTGAGCACGACGAGGATCGCGGCGAGGATCGCCGCGCCCTGCGCAAGCGCGTGCGCATCGCCCGTGAGCGTCGCGGGCCAGCCGGCGCCGACGAGGACGGTGCAGACGGCCGCCACCGAGCGGCGCAACGCGACCGCGACGCCGAGCGCAAGGACGAAGGCGAAGATCGCGACGAGGATGGCAGCGCGCATGTCGCTGTGCAGGCGGGGGTCGAACGGCGTTGACACGTCGTAGAAGCCACGCACTCCGCGCCCGAGCCGGACGGCGGCGCGTACTGGATGGAGCCAGAACACAAGCGCGCGCAACACTCCCATCCCGGAGCGCGAGAACCCGTCGCGCGGCTGCTCGAGCCGCAACCACGCCGCCGCGATCACAGCCGCCGGCACGACCGACACGAGGACGGTCCTACGCAACGCGCGCCTCCGCCGCCGAGAGCGCAGCGCGAAGATCGTCGCCCGGATGAACGACCGCCAGCGGGATCCCGGCCGCTTGGACGCGCAGCAGCTGCGGGTCGCGATCTCCGATGTACACGAGCGAGACGCCGCGGCGCGTCAGGGTGCGATGCACGAGCCGGTCGACGAGCGGCGCATCGACCCGCGCTGTGACGACGACAAGCTCGAGGGCGCGTGCTGCGGTACCGCCGTCCGCGTCCAAGAGCGCGAATGCGGGAATGGTGGCGGTCGGCTCGGCGCCCGCGAGAACTTCGAGCGTGCGCTGCCAGTCCCCCGCAGGCTGCACTTCGCGCGCGGCCGAGTTGACGACGAGGACGCACCTGCGGCCGCGACGAACGTGCGACTGCAGGATCGAGCCGGCGGCGCGAACGGCGACGTCGAACTCTTCGGGCACGCCGTCGAGCAGAACCACCACCTCGTCGCGCGGTGCGTCCTCGAGCTCCTTCACCATGAGCTGGCCGCGTCGTGCGGTCGAGCGCCAGTGCACGGCGCGCAGCGACTCGCCGCGCTGATGCTCGCGCACGCTGTGCAAATCGAAGCCGGTGGGCCGCCGCAGCAGCAGCCTCCTCCCTTCCTGCGCGTGCGCGCCGCCCGCGGAGAAGAGGCGGTCGAGCTCGACGAGGCGCGGGTAGACGACGAGCGCCTGCCGCTCGCCCTCGACCAGGTCCGCACGCACGAGCCCGAACGGATCCTCGACAGTCAGGCGCACGCTCTCGAATGCGTACCGCCCGCGCGGGACCTGCTGCAACGCGTACGACGCGCCGAACCGGCGGCGCCCGGCGCGCTCGAGCACGACGCTTCGCTCACCGAGCCGGCCGGGCGTCTCGAGCGCGACGAGCGTCGGCGGCGCCAGGGGTGCGGTCAGCTCGACCTCGAGCTCGATCTCGACATCGTCGCCCTCGAAGACGTCGCGCGCCGCGCCGTGCCTGCGCACATGCGGCGGTCGCGCAGACAGGCGCACCCATGCGACCGCGAGCGCGACCGCGAACAACAACCCGCAGGCGACCGGATAGAGAGCGCGCGCGCCGAAGATCCACGCGACGACGTAGACGAGCAGCCCCAGCGAGAGGACCGCGCGTCCGCGGTTGGTCATACCGGGACGGGCGTCTTCTCGAGCGCCTCGGCGACGATCGCCTCGCCTTCGAGGCCGGCGGAGCGCGCCTCGGGCGCGAGGATGAGCCGGTGCGAAAGGACGGCGCCAGCGATTGCCTTCACGTCGTCCGGAACGAGATATTCACGCCCGTCCGCGAGCGCTAACGCTTTCGCGACCCGCAGGAGCGCGATCCCGGAGCGCGGGCTCGCGCCGAGGTAGAGCCGTGGGTCGGAGCGTGTCTGCCGGAGCAGCGCGACGACGTAGCGGCCGAGACTCTCCTCGACGTACACGTCGCGGGCCTGCGCGGCAAGACGGAGAACGTCTCCCGCGGCCGCGACCGGCTCGAGTGAGTCGAGCGGGGGAACGTGCGTCTGCTCGTCGAGCATCTTTGCCTCGTCGGCGAGCGGCGGATAGCCGAGCGCGACTCGCATCGTGAAGCGGTCGAGCTGCGCCTCGGGGAGCGGATAGGTCCCCTCGTACTCGATCGGGTTCTGCGTCGCCATCACCATGAACGGCCGCTCGAGCGGGTAGCTCACGCCGTCGACGGTCACCTGGCTCTCCTGCATGCACTCGAGGAGCGCGGCCTGGGTCTTCGGTGAGGCGCGGTTCACCTCGTCGACGAGGAGGAGGTTCGCGAACACAGGGCCGGCACGGAACTCGAACTCGTTCGTCTTCTGGCTGAAGACGTTCACGCCGGTGACGTCCGACGGGAGCAGGTCGGGCGTGAACTGGAGGCGCGAGAACGAGCAGTCGAGCGAGCGCGCGAGCGCCTTCGCGAGCATCGTCTTCCCGACGCCGGGGAAGTCCTCGATGATCAGGTGGCCCTCGGCGACGAGGCAGAGGACGACCATGCGCAGCGTCTCTTTCGGCGCGTGGACGACGCGGGCGAGGTTCGCCGCGATCGCGGCTATGAGATCGGAGGGAGCCGGCGCGACGGCGGGCTCAGCCAATGAGCGATTCGACCTCGTCGAGGATGGCGACGGCGATCTCGTCCTTCGGCGCCTTCTCGAGCACGCGCTCTCCGTGGGCAGACACAAGGGTCACCTCGTTCTGCCCCGACTCGAAGCCGATGTCGTCGCGGCCCACGTCGTTGTAGACGAACAGGTCGGCGTTCTTGATGGTGAGCTTCTCGCGCGCGCGCGCGAGGCCTTGCTCCCCCTCGTCCGCCGCGAAGCCGACGAGCACCTGGCCGGGACGGCGCGACGCGCCGAACTCCCGGAGCACGTCCACCGTGGGCTCGAGCTCGACCGTCCATGTCGCGCGCTCCTTCGGCCGCTTCGACGCGAGCGCCTCCGCCGGGCGGTAATCGGCGACGGCGGCGGCCATGATCACGACGTCGGCTTCGCCTTCGCGCGCGAGCGCCTCACGTTCGAGGTCGGACGCGGTCGGCGTTTCGACGAGCTCGACACCGGGAGGCGCAGGCACGGCGAGGTTCGCCGCGAGCAGCGTCACGCGTGCGCCGCGTCGGTGCGCCTCGGCCGCGAGCGCGACGCCCATGCGTCCGGACGAACGGTTCCCGACGAAACGAACGAGGTCGATCGGCTCACGCGTTCCGCCGGCCGAGATGAGCACGCGCTTGCCGCGAAGTGGGCCGGTGCCGGCGAGCAACTCTTCGGCCGCGCGCACGATGTCCTCGGGCTCGGCCATCCTCCCCACGCCGAGCTCGCCCTCCGCCGTCTCCCCTTCATCCGGGCCGATGAATGCGACACCGCGCTCGCGGAGCGTCTTCGCGTTCGCGCGCGTTGCCTTGTGCGACCACATGCGCGGGTTCATCGCGGGCGCAACCAACGTCGGACCGCGATGCGCGAGCGCGGCCTCGGTCAAGACGTTGTCGGCGAGGCCGTGTGCGAGCTTCGCGAGCGTGTTCGCGGTGCACGGCGCGACGACGAGAAGATCGGCTCGCGTGAGGTGCAGGTAGACGTCGTCGCCGGACGGCCGCCGCGCGAGCGCGCGGAACGTCTCGGCGGTGACGAAACGTTCGGCGCCCGGCGTGACGAGCGGAATGACCTCGTGTCCGCTCTTGACGAGCAGGCGGCAGACCTCGCACGCCTTGTAGGCGGCAATGCCGCCGGACACGCCCAGCAGGATCCGGGCCATCCCGGAAGTGTGCCTAGAGAGTCAGCGACCTGGTCGCTCCGCGACCAGGTCGCACGACTTTCTCCGACTTACGTCTTCGAATAGTCGTACGTCAAGAGGCCCTCGGAGACTTCCTCGAGCGCCATCGTCAGGTAGTTCTTCGAGCGCGACTCCACGAGCGGCGGTGGGTTGTCGTCGAAGGTGCCCTCGCCGAGCTGGTGGTGGTAGTTGTTGATCTGCCGGGCACGCTTGGCGGCCACGATGACGAGCGCATAGCGCGAGTCCACGTTTTGGAGCAGATCGTCGACGCGAGGATGGATCATTGTCGCGACATGGTACCGGCAGGCGCCAAAAGCGCGCGGACGAGCTCTGTGAGCTCCTCGACGGCCCGTTCCAGCTCGTCGTTCTCGACGACGTAGTCGAACTCGTCGGCCTGCTCGAGCTGCCGGCGGGCGAGCTCGATGCGCTCGCCGATCTCGCCCGTGCTCTCGGTCGCGCGCTCGCGTAGACGGCGCTCGAGCTCCTCGACGCGGGCCGACACGAAGATCGTCACTGAACCCGCCACTTCGCGCTTCACGCGCAACGCACCCTCCGTCTCGAGCTCGAGCAGCGGCACGTTCCCCTCCGCCTGGATGCGGTCGAGCTCGGAGCGCAACGTGCCGTAGCGATGTCCCGAGACATACGTGACGTACTCGAGCATCTCGCCGCGCTCGATCTTCTCGGCGAACTGGTCCTGGGTCAGGAAGTGGTACTCCCGGCCGTCGACTTCGCTCGGCCGCAGGTTGCGCGTCGTCGCCGAGACCGCCGCCACGACGCGCGGAACGCGCTTCAGCAGCTCGCGGATCAGCGTTCCCTTCCCGGCGCCGGAGGGGCCGGTCACCACGATGACCGTGGGGACCTGCCTACCGGTTGAAGAGCTCAATGAGCTCCGAGCGCTGGCGATCGGAGAGCCCGCCGACGGTCTTCGACTGGCTGATGCGGCACGTGTTCAAGAAGCGGGCGGCCTTCACGCGTCCGAACTTCGGCACTGCCATGAGGATGTCGATCACCTTCGCCGTCGACACGTACTCGGGCGGACTGCCGAGCACTTTCTCGATGCGAACACGTCCGTCTTTCAGGTCTTTCTTCAGCTTCGCGCGCTTCACTCGAACGTCGTTTGCGCGCTTGAGCGCGTCCATGCGTTGATCGAGTGAGCGGACGGGCGCGTGTGCCTGTGTCTTGGTCGCCGTCGGCATGAGCGCCCGATACTACCAACGCTCCGACGACGATCAAGCGAGGACTCTCGACCCCGCCTCGACAGTTGCGGGAGCGTGCGCGAGTGCGAACACGTCGTCGAGGTGGACCTGAGCGAGCTCGTCGCGGATGCGCGCGCACGAGTCCGGATCCGAGAAGAGGATCGTCCCGAGCGCGACGTGCTTCGCCCCGCAGGCCACGAAGTCGACGACGTCCGCGCCGTTCGTGATCCCGCCCATGCCCACGATCGGGAGCTTCGTCGCCGCGTAGCAGGCGTACACGGCGGCGAGCGCGACCGGCTTCAGCGACGGGCCGGAGAGGCCGCCCGTAACGCGGCCGAGCACCGGTCGTTGCGTCCTCGGATCGAGCGCAAGCCCGCGCAGTGTGTTGACGAGCGACAGGCCGTCGGCTCCTGCAGCCGCCACAGCGAGCGCCACGGCGGTGATATCGGGATGGGCTCCGGAGAGCTTCGCGTAGAGCGGCAGCAGCGTCGCCGCCCGGCAGGCGGCCACGATCTCGGCCGCGGACTCGGGCGCCTCGTCGACGTTCGGACAAGAGAGGTTGAGCTCGATCGCCGCAACGTCTTCGAGCGCCGCGCAGGTCACGGCGTACTCCCGCGCGCTGAACCCGCCCACGGAGATCCAGAGCGGGACCCCGAGCTCGCGCAGCCGCGGCAGATGGTCGGCGAGGAAGCGATCGCGTCCCGGATTCGCGAGGCCGATCGAGTTGAGCATCCCGTGATCCGTCTCGGCGATGCGCGGCGCCGCGTTGCCCTCCCGCGGGAGCGGGGTGATCGTCTTCGTTACGAACGCGTCCAGCTGCCGCGCAACCTCCGGCGCGACGAGCGCGTCGAGACAGCCGGAGGCGTTAAGCAGCATGGTGTCCGCCCAGTGGATGGTGCGCCGCTTCTCGGTCGCGAGCACCGAGCGATGCAAGGACGCAGGGAGCGCCGATAGCCCTAGCTATCGGCGCGACCGAGGACGCCGCAGCGCGATGCGTGATCGCGGGCGAGAGGCCCGCACTAGTCCGCTGGGCGGACACCAGCACCGGTCCTTCGACGCACAGGCGCTTCAGCTGGCCGTCGATCTCGACGGCGCAGCCGAAGCACGCGCCGTACCCACATGCCATCGGCGCCTCCCAGGCGAGCTGCGCGCCCGGATAGAGCGCAGCGATCGCCTGAAGCATCGGCTCCGAGCCGCACGCGAGCACGTCGTGGCCGGGAGCGATCGCGTCGGTGACGAGGGTCGGCTCGACGACGACTTCGGCGCCCGGCAGCAGCGCGGCTGCCTCGGCGTAGCGCTCGTCGCGGAAGCCGACGACCGCCGGCGGAAAACGCAGGGCTTCGGAGAGATACGGGAGCGGCGCCATGCCGATGCCGCCGCCGACCAGCAGCGGCCGCTCCACGTCGAGCCGGTAGCCGTTCCCGAGCGGGCCGAAGACGTGAATGCGCTCGCCCGGGTCGAGCGCGCACAGCGCGGCGGTGCCGGGGCCGATCGGGTCGATGAGGAACGCGAGCTCCCCAGTAGGTGCCAGGCAGAGCGAGAGCGCGCGCGGGAGAAGCCTCCCCGGAGCCTCGAGCATGAAGAACTGACCGGGCACACCGGGATCGATCTCACCGCGCTCGAGCCGGACCAGCGTGTACGGCCCGACGGCCTCGACGCCGGAGACGCTAAGCGGTTCGCGTCTCGGCATCGATCCGCTCCTGGAGCGAGACAGCCTGTTCGGCGCGGGCGTTCGCGATCGCGTGCACGGCCGCTGCGGCACCGGGAATCGTCGTGATGCACGGAACGCGGCGCGAGAGCGCGGCTTCGCGGATGCGGTAGCCGTCCGAGCGCGCGTTGCGGCCCTCGGGCGTGTTGATGACGAGGTCGCAGCGGCCGCGCCGGATGAGGTCCACGACCGTGGGCTCCTCGCCCTCCGCCTCGCTCAGCTTGCGCAGCACTTCGACCTCGAGACCGGCAGCCGAGAGGGTCGCCGCGGTGCCTTCCGTCGCGAAGAGCTGGAAACCGAGCCCGCTCAGCGTCGCTGCGATCGGCACTGCTTCCTTGTGCTGCACCGGGCGGACGGAGAGGAACACCGAGCCCGATTGCGGCAGTGCGCGGCCGGCGGCGCGCTCCGCCTTGGCGAGCGCGGTCGGCAGGTCGGCGGCACTCGCCATCACCTCGCCTGTCGAGCGCATCTCCGGTCCGAGCACGGGATCGCTGCCGGGGAAGCGCGCGAACGGAAGCACGGCCGCCTTCACGCTCCACTGCTTCGGCGGCCGCTCCGGCGGCAGCCCGAGATCGGGGATGCGTTCGCCGGCCGAGAGTCGGCAGGCAGCGGCGATGAGCTGGATGCCGGTCGCCTTGCTCACGAACGGCACCGTGCGCGACGCGCGCGGGTTCGCCTCCAGCACGTACACGTCTCCGTCCGGCGTCACCGCCAGCTGCACATTCAGCAGGCCGACGACGCCGAGTGAGCGGCCGAGCACGCGCACCGTCCGCTGGATCTCCTCCGTCTGCGCAGGTGTGAGGCCCGGCGCCGGCAGGACGCACGCCGAATCGCCGGAGTGAATGCCCGCCTCCTCGACGTGCTGCATGACCGCGGCGATGTACGCCTCGGTGCCGTCGCAGAGCGCGTCGACGTCGACCTCGACCGCGTCCTCGAGGAAGCGGTCGACGAGCACGCGCCCGAGCACCGGAACCTCTCGAACTTCTTCCTCGCCGAAGCACACGCGCATCGCGCGTCCGCCGAGAACGTACGAGGGGCGGATGAGCACCGGGTAGCCGATCTCGTTGGCGACCTGCACCGCCTCGTCGCTCGACGAGGCCATCCCCCACGCGGGCGAGCGCACATCGTGCGCGCGCAGCAGCCCCGCGAAGCGCTCGCGATCCTCGGCGAGGTCGACCGCGTCGTACTGGGTGCCGAGGATCGTGTAGCCCGCCTCTTCGATCGCGCGCGCGAGTTTGAGCGGCGTCTGGCCGCCGAACTGGATGACGACGCCGTCCGGCCGCTCGCGGTCGCAGACGGCGAGCACCGACTCGGTGTCGAGCGGCTCGAAGTACAGCCGGTCGGACGTGTCGTAGTCCGTCGAGACGGTCTCGGGGTTGCAGTTGACCATGACCGCCTCGTAGCCGAGGTCACGGAACGTCCCGACCGCGTGCACGCAGCAGTAGTCGAACTCGACGCCCTGTCCGATGCGGTTCGGGCCGGAACCGAGGATGACCACACGTGGCTTGTGCGCCGCTGCGAGCCCCTCGTCGCCTTCGCCCCAGGTCGAGTAGTAGTAGTTCGACGCCGCCTCGACCTCGGCCGCGCACGAGTCGACGCGCCGGTAGACGGGGCGCACGCCACAGTCGCGGCGGCGCGCGCGCACGGTCGCCTCGGAAACGTCGGCGGCGGCGGCGATGTCCGCGTCGGAGAGGCCGAGCCGCTTCAGCCGCAACCAGTCGCCCGCGTCGTACCCCTCAATCCCGTCGACGACTTCGAGCAGCGCCTCCTGGATCCGCGCGATCTCCTCCTGGAAGAACGGGTGAACGTCCTCGGGCAGATCGGCGAGCGTCTGCCACGGCGTTGCCGCGCCGGGATCGAGCTCGCGCGAGCGCATCGCCTTCAGGAATGCCTCCGCGAAGGTGCGGCCGATTCCCATCGTCTCGCCGACCGACTTCATCTGCGTGCCGAGTGTGCGGTCGGCACCGGGGAACTTCTCGAAGGCGAAGCGCGGGAACTTGACGACGACGTAGTCGAGGGTGGGCTCGAAGCTCGCGGGCGTCGTGCCCGTGAGGTCGTTCGGGATCTCGTCCAGCGTGTAGCCGACAGCGAGCTTCGCGGCGACTTTCGCGATCGGATAGCCGGTCGCCTTCGACGCGAGTGCGGACGAGCGGGACACACGCGGGTTCATCTCGATGACGCGCACGGCTCCGGTCTCGCGGTCGCGCGCGAACTGGATGTTCGATCCGCCGGTGTCGACGCCGACGGCGCGGATGACGGCGATCGCGGCGTCGCGTAGCTCCTGGTACGCCTCGTCGGAGAGCGTCATCTGCGGCGCGACCGTCACCGAGTCTCCCGTGTGCACGCCCATTGGGTCGAGATTCTCGATCGAGCAGACGATGACGACGTTGTCGATGCGGTCGCGCACGACCTCGAGCTCGAACTCGTCCCAGCCGCGGACCGATTCCTCGACGAGCACCTGCCCGATCGGGCTCTCGCGCAGGCCGATCTCGACCTGTTTCCGCAGGTCGTCGCGCGTCGACGCGAAGCCGCCGCCGTGGCCGCCGAGCGTGAACGCGGGACGCACGACGGCGGGAAGGGCAAGCTGGTCGATCTCCTCCATGTCGGTGACGATCCGCGACGTCGGCACCTTCAGCCCGCAGCTTTCGACCGCGTCCTTGAAGAGCTGGCGGTCCTCCGCGCGCTTGATGACGTCAAGCGGCGCGCCGATGAGCTCGACGCCGAGCTCGGCGAGCACACCGGCCTCGGCGAGCTCGCGCGCGAGGTTGAGCGCGGTCTGGCCGCCCATCGTCGGCAGCAGTGCGTCGGGGCGCTCGCGGCGAAGGACATCGGTCACGCCGGCGAGGTCGAGCGGCTCGAGATACGTGCGATCGGCGAAGCCGGGGTCGGTCATGATCGTCGCCGGGTTCGAGTTGACGACGATCGTGCGGTACCCGTCCTCGCGCAGCACCTTCAGCGCCTGGCAACCCGCGTAGTCGAACTCGGCCGCCTGCCCGATGACGATCGGGCCGGAGCCGATGATGCAGATCGACTCGATGTCCGTGCGCTTCGGCATTACGCGGCCCTCAGCTCCTCGACCCAGGTCGCGATGATCGGCGCGCCGTCGTGCGGCCCCGGGCTCGCCTCGGGATGGAACTGCGCCGAGCGCGCGCGGAGCTCCGGGTAGTGCAGTCCCTCGACGGTGCCGTCGTACAGCGAGGTGTGCGTGACGCCGTTGCCTTCGCCCGGGGCGACGGCGAAGCCGTGGTTCTGCGAGGTGACGAGGACGCGCCGCGTCGCGTGGTCGACGACGGGATGGTTCGCGCCGCGGTGGCCGAAGGGAAGCTTGAACGTCGTGTGGCCGGTCGCGAGTGCAAGGAGCTGGTGGCCGAGGCAAACGCCGAGGACGGGCACCCGGCCGAGCAGCGCCTGAACCGTGCGTGTCTCGTCGACGAGCGGCGCCGGATCGCCCGGCCCGTTCCCGAGCAGCACGCCGTCGTAGGCGGCAAGTGTGTCGGCGTCGACATGGTGCGGGAAGACGTCGACCGCGGCGCCGTTTCGGGCCAGCAGCGTGAGGATCGAGCGCTTCACGCCGTAGTCGACGACCGCGACGCGCACATCCCCTTCGGCCGCGAACGAGTACCGCTCTACCGGCGAGACGTCGGCGACGAGCGCCGCGCCCTCCATCGACGGCTGCTCGCGGACAGTGCTCAGCACCTCCTCCAGCTCCACGTCGCCCGCGACCGCAGCCGCCCGCATCGCCCCGTGCGCGCGGAGGTGGAGGACGAGCGAGCGCGTGTCGACGCCGCTGAGCGCGACAATCCCGCGCTCGTGGAGCCAATCCGTCCAGTGCGGTCCGCGCGCCTCGCGCATGACCACCGCGGTCGCGTGCACGCGGCTCGACTGCGAGCGCTCACCTGCGACGCCGTAGTTGCCGATCATCGGCGCCGTGAAGCAGACGATCTGCCGCGCATAGCTCGGGTCGGTGACCGTCTCCTGGTAGCCGGACATCGACGTCGTGAAGACCGCCTCGCCGAACGCCGAGCCTTCCGCGCCGACGGAGTCGCCACGGAAGACCATCCCATCTTCTAAGGCGAGATACCCCTTCACGCTTCGTGCACCAAAGCACCCGCTGCGATCGTGGCGCGCACTGAGCCCGTCAGCGTCTCACCGAGGAGCCACGAGTTCCACGAGCGCGAACGGAAGCCGGTCTCTTCGACCTGCCATTCGCGGTCGAGGTCGAGCAAGACGAGCTCGGCGACCGCGCCGACCGCGACGCGCGGCTGCGCGATGCCGAACACGCGAGCGGGGCCGGCGGACATCCGCGTGAGCAGCGTCTCGAGCGAAATGAGCCCGGGCTTCACGAGCCGCGTGTAGAGAACGGCAAACGCGGTCTCGAGGCCGGTGACGCCGAACGGCGCCGCCTCGAACGGCACTTCCTTCTCGTGCCGCGCGTGTGGTGCGTGATCGGTCCCGATCGACGTGATCGTGCCGTCACGCAGCGCATCGAGCAAGGCTGCGCGATCGCGCTCCGCCCGCAGCGGCGGATTCATCTTCACGTTCGAGTCGAGCGAGCGGACCGCCTCGTCGGTGAGCACGAGATGGTGCGGCGTCACTTCGCCGGTCGCGCGCACGCCGTTCTCGAGCGCGCGACGCAGGGCGGCGACGGACTCGGCCGCTGAGAGATGTTGCAGGTGCATGGGCTGCTCCTCGTAGCCCGCGAGCGCGAGGTCGCGCTCGACCATCACCGATTCAGCCACCGACGGATAGCCGGTGAAGCCGAGCTCGGCGGCAACGGCACCTTCGTGTACGTGTCCGCCGCGCGAGAGGGACGGCTCTTCGCAATGGAGCGCAAGCGGACGGCCGGTGATCGACGCGTACTGAAGCGCGCGCCGCATCATCCCGGCCGACCGTACGGGAACGCCGTCGTCGGAGAAGGCGATCGCACCGGCGTCGGCGAGCTCCGCCATCTCGGTCAGCTCCTCCCCATGCTGTCCGCGCGTGATCGCGGCGAGGAAGCCGACCTGCACCTGTGCCTCACGGCCCGCCGTCTCGACGAGCGCGCCGAGCGTGGCGGCGGAGTCGACGACGGGATCGGTGTTCGGCATCGCCATGATCGCGCAGTACCCGCCGGCGGCCGCCGCAGCCGTACCGGTCGCGATCGTCTCCTCGTCCTCGCGGCCGGGCGTACGGAGATGGACGTGCGGATCGACGAACGCGGGCGCGAGCACGAGGCCGCCCGCGTCGATGACGCGATGCTCGTTCGTATCGACGCTTTCGCCGACGGAGGCGATCACGCCGTTGTCGATGCGCACGTCGAGCGTCGCGTCGATGCCTTCGCTCGGATCGAGCACACGCGCTCCGCGGACGACGACGTTCGCCTTCTCGTTGTTCCTGACGTACAGCATCACGCGACCTCCGCCGCTGCGAGCGCGCGGACTCCGACCGGGCCGCCCGTGAGCAGGTCGTAGAGCACCGCCATGCGGATGACGAGACCGGAGCGCACCTGCGTCTCGACGAGCGCGTCGGACGAGTCGGCAACGCGCTGGTCGATCTCGATGCCGCGGTTCATCGGGCCGGGATGCATGACCTTCTGACCGGGGCGCAGCCGCTCGGGCGTGATCCCCCACCGCGCCGCATACTCGCGCAGGCTCGGGACGAAGTTGGCGCCGGCTTCCATGCGCTCCTGCTGCATGCGCAGGACGTAGACGACGTCGGCGTCGCGGATCGCGGCGATGTCGGTCGTCGCTTCGGCTTTCAGATCGCGCGGCAGCAGTGCCGGAGGGCCGACGAGCGTGCAGCGGATCCCCACGAGCTCGAACGCCTGCAGAAGCGAGCGCGCCACGCGCGAGTGCAGGACGTCGCCGACAATCGCGACGTGCAGTCCGTCGAGCCGGCCGAGCTCCTGCTGCAGCGTGTACAGGTCGAGCAGCGCCTGCGTCGGATGCTGGTGCTTCCCGTCGCCGGCGTTGATGACATGCGCGGCGGTAACACGCGCGACGAGCTGCGGCGCACCGATCTGCGGATGGCGGATGACGATGACGTCGGGGTCATACGCGCCGAGCGTGAGCGCCGTGTCCTTCAGCGACTCCCCCTTGTCCACGGACGATCCGACGGACTTGATCGTGAGCGTGTCCGCCGAGAGGCGCTTTGCGGCGAGCTCGAAGCTCGACGACGTGCGCGTCGAGGACTCGTAGAAGAGGTTGACGACGAGCCGTCCCTTCAGCGTCGGCAGCTTCTTCACCTCGCGGTCGAGTGCGGACTCGAACGTCCGCGCGGTGCCGAGCAGGCGCTCGATGTCGTCGCGCTCGAGGTCGGAGATGGAAAGCAGGTGGCGCCGCGGCGGTGGCGCCGGCGGGCGCAGGTCGTCTTTGACGAGACGAATCGATGTCATCGCGACTCCTCCTCCGGCGAGGAAACGAGCAGGACGGCGTCGACCTCGTCCACCTCGAGGAGCTGCACCTGAATTCGCTCGTCGCGTCCGGTCGGCAGGTTCTTGCCCACGTATTCCGGGCGGATCGGAAGCTCGCGGTGGCCGCGGTCGACGAGGACGGCGAGCTGGACGCGCGCGGGGCGCCCGTAGTCGAAGAGCGCCTCGATTGCGGCGCGGATCGTGCGGCCCGTGTAGAGGACGTCGTCGACGAGCACGACCGTTCGGCCCTCGAGGGGGAAGTCGAGCTGCGTTTCGCGGACGACAGGCTGCGCGTGGAGCGGCGCTTCGCCGCCGCGCACGTGCACGTCGTCGCGGTAGAAGGTGATGTCGACGGCGCCGAGGTCGGGCGCCGTGCCGGCGCGCTCCTCGATCAGGCGCGCGAGCCTGCGCGCGAGGGGCACGCCGCGCGTCTGGATGCCGACGAGTGCGACCTGGTCGAGGTCCGGGTTGGCCTCGATGATCTCGTGCGCGATCCGCGAAAGCGTTCGCGAGAGCGCGTCAGCGTCGAGGAGGAGCTTCCCGGAGGTCTCCGGGGCGTGCGTCGTCATCGGACTCCTTTCCGGCCTCGCTGGACCGAGTTAAAGGGGTTCGTGCCGACGGCACTCTAGCGGCCGCAGAGGATGACAGCTAGGCGCCGGTGCCGCTCGTCTCCCCGGCCGTCACCTGCGGCGCATTCGGGACGAACTCGGCGAGGTTCTCACCGACCCAGCCCGCGGCAGCCCTGGTCGAGGCTTCGGCCTGTTCCTGCCTGTCGAAGACGGAGATCGATGCGACGACCCCACTCCCAGCGTTGACGACCCAGTAGCCCTGGAAGCCCGGCTGGCCGGCGAGCAGCGCGGCGAACTCGGAGGACGCACGGCGGACGACTTCGTCGACGTCCGTCACGCCTTCGTAGCGGCGGATCACGGTGTACATGCTGCCTCCTATGTCGGTGCACGGGACTCTACGGCAGCGCCCAGAATGGGCCAACGAGCCCGAGACCGTCGAGGATCGCCTGGTTCTGCTCGCGCGTGTGCGGCCGCCAGCTGGGCGAGAGCCGGTCGTCCCACCAGGCGTGGGCAAGCTCGCTCAACTTGGTGACCGGGATCGTCGCTCCAGGCTCGCGCCCGCCGAGCCAGCGGGTTATGTGCTCTCCCGACCGGAAGAGATTCATCGCGCTTCACGTGAAGACGATGTCGTCCCACCACCGTGCGGCCGGGACGAGGCAGTGGAAGAACAGCTTCTCGTCGTGCGGCCGCTGATCGACGACCTCGACGTGGAGCGCGCTGCCGCAGTCGGGGCACGACGTCTCGATCTGTCCGTCCGCGCCTAGCGCGGCACAGACGCCGAACGCATCCCATGCGCAGTTCGCGTACCACCAGCGACCGTCGGCGCAGACGCGGTACGCGCTCGGCACCATCGAGAACGGGTTGAGCATGCGCAGCTCGTCCGTCGCGGTGTTGAGCACGAGCGCGTACGCGTCGTGCAAGCGCCGCCAGCCGGCGAGCACCTCTTCCCGGTCACCAAGCTGTGCGGCCGACGGCGCGCGACCGGTCTCGACAAAGCGCGCGTACGTCCGGTTGCGGAGATCGATGTCGCGCTCTTCCATCAGTTCAGTGCACGATAGAGCGCTGCCCATTGACGCGCATCGAGGTCGCGGGCGCTCGCGTCGTTTGCGAAGGCTACCCGCCGTAGCGCCGTACGCGGAACGACGCGGCGCAATCTTCCCGGTTCGGCGAACCCACGCTGCAGGAAGGCGAGATATCTCTGCGCGTCGTCGACGGGCACGAGCGGCTCTTCGCGACGAACGGCGCGAAGAAGGGCCGCATCGACAGCCGGCGGCGGCACGAATGCCTCGCGCGGAACCCGGCGCGCGATTGCGAGCTCGTACCACGCGCTCCAGTAGCACGAGAGCTGCGTCGACGGCCAAACTCGCGAGCGCTTCTCCGCGAGCCCCCACTCCACGATTACGTCGAGCCGCGTCAGCGGGACACGCGGGTCATCGAGCAAGCGGCGCAGGATTGCGGTACCGGAGGCGAACGGCAGGTTCGAGAGCACGGCAAAGGGCTCCGCTGGGAGAGTGATTCGCGTCGCATCGCCTTCCACGATGCGCACATTGTCATCCCGCCCGAAACGACTGCGCAGCGTTGAGCCAAGCGCTCGATCGAGCTCGACGGCGAGCACGCGAGCGCCTGCTGCGCGCAACGCGCCGGTCAACAGCCCCGCGCCGGCGCCGAGGTCCAGCACGAGATCGCCGGGTGCCACCCCAGCCTCGCGGACCAGCTCATCTGCGAACGCGCGGCTACGAAGCGCGTGCCGACCGCGCGTCGCTGAGACGCGCTCGCCGGCCACGGAAGACCATCATCGTAGGCATCGCCGAGATCTTACGGTTCGGCGATGAGGTCGTCCGGCTCGCTCAACGCTTCGATCGCGTCCTGCGCCGCCTCGAGCGTCGTCTCCGGGACCATCACCATCAGCCCGTCCTCGCTGTCAGCCGCTTCGAGCTCGGCGTCGATGCCGGCGTTGCGCAGGAGCTCCTGCAGCTCCTCGGCCTCGGTGACGTCGCCTGCCGTCGCAACCTGAACCATGCGGCTCATTGCCACCGGATCATAGGTGAGCCTCCGCGGCGGACGGCCCGCTCCCTTCAGGAGCTGCGGTCCGCCCCGCTCGGGAAACGGGACGTCGACGACATCGAAGTCGCGCGGGACGACGGTGTCGGGGAAGATCGCGCACGCCTGCCGCGCGAGCTCCGCGCCGAAGTACCGAGTCGACACATGTGTGAGCGCAAGCATTCGCACCTCGGCGAGCTTCGCAACTTCGGCCGCCTCCGTCGCGGTCGCGTGCAGCGTCTCTCGCGCGCGCTCTTTTTCCGCCTCGGCGAACGTCGCCTCGTGCACGAGCAGGTCGGCGCCGTGCGCAGCCTGGACGACCGACGGTGCAGGCGCGGTGTCGCCCGTGATGACGAGCTTGCGTCCGGGGCGCGCGGGCCCGAGCACCGAATCGGGCGTGACGACGGCACCGTCCGCGAGCGTCACCGGCTCGCCGGCCTGCAGGATCCCGCGCTCGCGTCCCGCCGGAACACCGAGGGCGTCGGCCGCGGCGACGTCGAAGCGCCCCGGCCGTTCGTGCTCGACGAGCGCGTACCCGAGCGCCGACACGCCATGGTCGACGGGGAACGTCTCGATGATGTACGCGCCCCGCTCGATCACGTCCTTCGGCGCGAGCTCGACGATCGTCAGCGGATACGGCAACCGGCCGAGGAACGGCTTCAACTTGCCGAAGAGATCCTTCACACCCTTCGGCCCGTAGACCGTAAGCCCGGCCTCGTCGCGGCCGCGCAGCGCAAATGTCTTCAGCATCCCCGGCAGGCCGAGCACATGGTCGGCGTGCAGATGCGTGAGGAAGATCTCCTCGAGGTCGGGCAGTCCGACGACGGAGCGCTGCAGCTGGCGCTGCGTTCCCTCGGCGCAGTCGAAGAGCAGCCGCTCGCCTCCGCGGCGCACGAGCAACGCCGCGGGCGCGCGCAGCGAGGTCGGCATCGAGGCGGACGTGCCGAGGAAGACGAGGTCGAGGTCCATCGATCGATAGTAGGCTCACCGCGTGGCGGGAGCAGCGATTCTCGACGTCTACCGACGGCCGATCACGCCGGAGCTGTACGCGGAGATCCGCGATCTGTACAAGACGCACTCGGTCGCCGAGGATGCGCGTGACCTGCCCGGGCTCATCTCGACGCTGACGCCCGACTGCGTCTACGAGCTCGTGCAGACCGGGCACCGCTGGGAAGGGCACGAGGGCGCCGCCCGCTTCTACACCGGGCTGCTCACCGCATTCCCCGACATCCACTTCGACCTCACCGACATCGTCATCGGCCCGCAGGGCGTCTGCGAGGAGGCGCGCGTCACCGCGACGCATCAAGCTGAGTGGCTCGGCATCGAACCGAGCGGCGAGCACCTCGAGTGGACCGTCGTCATCTGGTTCCCGTGGGACGAGGACCAGCACCTGTTCCGCGGCGAGCGCGTGTACACCTTCGGGCTCGACCCGCCTGCGGTCTAGGGCAGGACGAGCTTCTCCCCCGGCGTGAGGAGTGCCGAGTGCAGATGGTTCCGCTGCTGGAGCTTCCAGACGCCCTCACGGGTGTCGCCGCCGTAGCTCCGCGCGGCGATCGACCACAAGGTGTCGGCCGGCTTCACGACGTAGCTGCGCTCCGGTCCCGCGCCGCTCGAGGCGTGGGCGACGACGCCGAAGACCAGGACGCCGAGGGCCAGCACGATGAGAAGCTTTCCGAACATGTGTTCGACATGCTACGCCGAACACGTGTTCGTGTCAAGCCTACTTTTTCTTCGGTTTCGGGCCCTTTCCCGGCTTGGCTGCAGGCGTCGGCGTGGTCGTCGTCGTGGTCGTGGCGGGAGCTGTGGCCCCGGTCGGCATCCAGCTCACGAACCCGTTCTTGCAGGCGCTGCGGCCCGCCTTCCAGTCCGGCGCGAGCTGGGTGTAGGCCGGCCGCACCTGTGCCACCCCCGGTCCGCCGGCGGTGATGAGGCCGCTCTGCCAGCCGCCGCCGACGACCTTGCCGGTCTCGTCCTGGCCGTTTCGGTACTTCTCGTCCTGGAGGAGGAAGAGCTCGACGTCGGTGACCGTCGGGTCGCAGGCGAAGTACTTCTCCGTCATCGTCTTTAGGAACTGCGCCTGCATCGCCGGGCTGATGACGGGGACGTTCTCCGGGTTGATGTATTGCGTGAGCCCGCTCGTGTCGACCTGCCAGCCGACCTCGTCGATCCGGAATGTCAGCCCGTTGACCGTCGTCGGCTGCGCGGTGCCGTTGAACGCGTCCCACACTGCTTGCTTCACGCGCGCGAGGTCCGGGATCCCGTAGCGGTCGGCCGGGACGTAGCCGACGTCAGGCGGGACTGTCGACGCGGCCGGATAGGGATGGATCGCGAGCTGGTCCATGATCGGTTGCTTGCGGCCGGAGGCGCGATAGGCCGTGCCCACGTCGCGCAGGAACGCCAGCGGCTCGGTCGACTCGCTCGTCGACGCGCGCGGCGAAAGCCCCATGCCGATGACGCGTGCCTGCGAGTCGGCGGCGTGGAGCGTGTCGTAGCACTGCGCGAGCAGCTGCTCGTAGGCTGGTGCAGCAATGTCGTTGCCGGAGGCGTCCTTCTGCGGCGTCCAGTACAGACGCGTATTCGGCTCGTTCCAGACGATGTAGTCGTGGATGCCCCAGCCCTTGACCGTGCGCGCGACGATCGCCGCCCACGCGCAGAACTTCGTCGGATCGTGCTGCGAGGCCTGGGTCGAGTAGAGCGCGAGCACGACGTGGATGCCCGCCGCCTGAGACACCGGTGCGGCGCGCTGTACGAACGGAAGCTCCATGATCGCGGTCGGGTCGCTCGGGTTCCACGCGAGCGTCCACCGGTTCTCGGTGAGGTTCGCGCCTTTCAGCATTCCGTCGAACCACGCGCCGCCGTCGTCGGAGTACTTCGAGGCGTCGTCCGCGACGCCCCAGCCGATCGGCGGCATCTGCTTCGACGGCTTGCCCGGCGATGCGTGCGCGGCGCCCGCCGCGACAAGCGCGGCAAGGCATGCGACAGCAAGACGTGCCCTCACGGCGACGAGTTTCGACTCTCTGCCCGGTTTTCCTACGCCGCTACTTCGTGCACGGCTTCAGCTTCGTGCTCTTCTGGCCCTTCTTGCACTTCGGGGGCTTCGGGTTGGAGCCGCCGGAGTTGTTGTTGCCGCCGGAGCTGTTACCGCCGGACGAGCCACCGCCGCTCGACACCTGGCCGGAGCCGAGATCGAGCGTCACGACGCTCTGCCTGCTCGGATTCGTCTCGGCCGTCAGCGTGACGGTCGCGGTGCCGGTGCTGAAGCCCGCCGGCACCTTGGACGTCGCCGTCGTGTTCGCCGCGGATCCGCTCGCCGAGGCCGTGTTGCCACCGCTCTTGTAGGCGATGGAGTACGTGAAGCCTTCTCCCGCCTGCATCGCGACGTAGATTCCGCCGCCGCTGATCGTCTTCGACACGAGCGGCTGCGGGTCCTGGTACGGGAACGTCTTGTAGAGCGGCGCGACTGCGGTGGTCGAGTAGAGGAAGTTGCCGAGCGTCTGCCAGACCCCGCCCTTGCAGCTCCCGCCGTCCGCCTTCATCGCGTGCTGGATGGAGTTGGTGGCATCGGTCGCCGACGGGCGCTCGCTGAAGTCGAGCCGGAGCACGCCGCTCTGGATGCCTGCGCGGTCCTGCTCGTCGATGACGTGGAAGATGTTGAACGCTGTCAGGGTCGGCTCGCAGTTGGCGAGATGGACGAGCTTCTCGTAGTTGATCGCCTGCTGCGCCTCGCTCACGGTCGGAACGTTCTCGCTGCCGGTGTAGCCGGACAGCGAAGATGTGTCGACCTGCCATCCGGTCTCGTCGATGAACATCTTGTTCTGCGGCTGCGCCGTTCCGTTGAATGCGTCATAAAGCGCAAGCTTCACTCGCGCTGCGTTGACGCAGCCGGTGTTCGGCCACGCATAGCCGGTCTCGACCGAGTCGGTGTTGACGTTCGGATAGCAGTGCCACGAGAACTCGTCGAAGAGCGGCTTCGTGCGCCCGCTCGACTTGTACGCTTTGCCCAGCGCGGCGATCCAGCGCACCGGTGAGATCGAAGCGTTGCTCGATGCGCTCGAGTCGTCGTTACCGCGCGGCGAGAGGCCCACGCCGATGACGTCGAGCGACGAGTCGTACGCCTTCAGCTGGTCGTAGCAGCTCGCGAGCACGACTTCCATCGCGGCCGGCGACGCCGGCTGCGATCCATTCCAGATCGGCTGCCAGAAGCGCGGCTGGTTCGGCTCGTTGCCGATGATCACCTTCTTCACGTACGTGTACTTCTTCATGACGGAGACGGCGTACGAGCAGAAAGAGTCCGCGGCGGCCTGGGTCGTCGGCGCCTGCGACGGCTTCGAGGGATAGATCGCGAAAACGACCTCGATGCCGTTCTTCTTCGCGATCGGGACGAAACGGTCGAGGAACGCCTGATCCTGGATGACGGTCGGCTGCGTCGCATCCCAGAGCACGGTCACCCGGTTCATCGTCGGACCGAGCTTGTTCATCTCCGCGAACAGCTGCTGACCGCCGTCGTCCGAGTACTTCGTCTGGTCCTCGGAGAAGCCGATCGTCGCCGCCGACGCAACACCCGTGCAGATGAGCGCAAGGGCGCCCAACGCCACAGCCAGGAACCTCTTCACCGCATGTCCCCTTTCTCGACCCGTGCGGGAATCCCCGCACGCGTCAGTGAACCGGGATCTGCGCCGGTTCGCAACCCCCCGATCGGCCTATTTACGAGGCTGCAGGTCCTAGTGCGAGCACCGCGTCCACGAGGCGGGCGGGCCCGAAACGCACCGGGTCGTCGGCCGGGAGCCCGGTTTCCGCCTCGGCCGCAGCAACGGCGGCACGCGCGTCGTCCTCGGTCAGCCGCCGCGTGTTCAGCGCGATCGCCGCGACGCGGGCCGGGCGGACAGGAAGCGCCGCACGCTCGTGTAGCTCGACGAGCTCGGCGAGCGGCGGGATCGGATGCGGGCCACCGCCGGCACCCTCGATCGTGTCGTGGCCCGATTCGTGGCAGAGCACGAGCAGGTGCGGGACGCTGCCGTGGTAGAGCCCGAGCGTGACGCCGGAGTAAACGGGATGCTGCAGCGCGCCTTGCCCTTCGACCCAGAGCAGCTCGCCGCCGCGTGCCGTGCCCTCGACGACGAGACGTTCGGCGGCTCCGGCGATGAAGTCGGCGACAACGGCGTCGACCGCGATCCCCCAGCCGGCGATCGCGATGCCGGTCTGGCCGGTTGGAACGAAGACGGAGCGGATGCCGCGGCGTCGCGCCTCGAGGTCGAGCTCGAGGGAGACGGTCATCTTTCCGATCGCGCAGTCTGAGCCGACGGTGAGCACGATCGTCGCCGGCACGTCGAGATTCGCGCCGGTGGCGGTCGACAGGTCGCGCGGCGGCCGGCGCAGGTCGCGCAGCTCCATGCCGTGGCGCGCGGCGAGCTCGCTCAGCTCGATGTCGTCCTCGAGGAAGACGTGCAAACCGTTCTCGATGTGCAAGCCGCTTGCGATGCACGTCTTCAGCAGGTCGATCCACGCAGGCGGGAAGCGTCCGCCCTGCGTCGCCACACCGACAAGCGCCGTGTTCGGGCCGAAGGAAAGTGCATCGTCGACCGTGCCGACAACCTGCACGCCGTCGACGGTCGCGCCCGCGCGCTCGGAATCGAGGATCGCGACGACGTCCTCGCGCCGGTAGCGGAGAACGCCCCACATCGTCTTGCCGTAGTGCGCGTTGTCGCTGAAGCCCTCAGCGAGAAGCAGATACTTCGTGTCTGACACCGAGTCCCGGTTGGTCGGAGGGAAGCTGCACGCCGCCGGCGAACTGCACGCCCGGCCACGGGTCGTGCGCGATGAGGAGGTTGCCGTCGAGGTCGACGTGGTCGAACAGGCTTGCGACCTGTGCGCCGGCGGAGATGCCGAGACCCGACTCGATCATGCAGCCGAGCATGCAGCCGAGCCCGAGCGCGCGCGCCGCGTGCACCATCCGCATCGACTCGCGAATCCCGCCCGACTTCGCGAGCTTCACGTTGATGCCGTGTGCACGCTCCGCGCAGGCAGCGACGTCGGAAAGCGTGTGACAGTCCTCGTCGACGTAGATCGGAATCGGCGACTGCTGCTTCAGCACCGGCCCGTCGGGATCGTGCGCCGGCAGCGGCTGCTCGCAGTAGTCGACGCCGAGCTCGGCGAGACCGGCCAGCGACTCGCGCGCCTCCTCGATCGTCCACGCTTCGTTCACGTCCACCTGCAACGGGACGTCGACCGCCGAGCGCACGGCGCGCACGCGCGCGACGTCGAGGCCGTCGCGACCGCCGAGCTTCAGCTTCAGCCGTTGGAAGCGGCCGCGCACCTTCTCGGCCCGCCGCGCCATGTCGTCCGGATCGCCGAGCCAGATCGTCCACGTCGTCGGAGGTCCCGCCTGACGGAGCCCGAGCAGGCGCCAGACCGGCTGACCCAAGAGCTTTCCCTGCAGATCGTGCAGCGCAACGTCGAAGGCCGCGCGTGCGGCGTACTCGCGCGCCGGTAGCCGCTCGAAGATCTCCTCGAGCGCGAACGGATCGTCGCCGAGCAGCTCCGCGTACTCCTCGATGTACGCGAGCGCGGACTCCGCCGACTCGTCATAGCGATCGATCGGCGCAGCCTCGCCGTAGCCGCGCACGCCGCTGTGCAGCAGCTCGACCTGCACGACGTCTTCCGCGTCGCGCGCGCTGCGCGCGATGACGAACGTCTCGGCGAGCGCGAGCGTCTCTTTCCGCGCGGAAACCTGCATGAATCGGAGGCTACACTGGCGTTTGCCCTGCGCCCGTAGCTCAGGGGATAGAGCGCGCGCCTCCGGAGCGCGAGGTCGCAGGTTCGATTCCTGCCGGGCGCACTATGCGTCGAGCGTGCCCGCGCCGACGACTTCCTTCGCCGCCACCATCTGCCCGTCCGCCGCCCGTTGCGTCGCAGCGAGATCGCCGTCGCGCGTCGTCGCACGGCCGATGGCGAACGCGACGTCGACCTCACCCACGGGAGGCTCGGCGGTGACCGCGTGCTCGATCCGCTCGACGATCATCGCGGCCGCCGATTCATCCGCGTCGCGCAACAGGATCGCGAACTCGTCGCCGCCGATGCGCGCGACGAGGTCGTCTCCCCGCACGGCGGCGGTGATGATCTCCGCGGCTCGCTGCAGGAGCCGGTCGCCGGCGTGATGACCGTGCGTGTCGTTGACGCGCTTGAGCGCGCGGCAGTCGAGCTGGACGATGCTCATCGGCCGGCCGGGCCGTCCTGACTCCTGTTCGAGCGCCTCGTCCCAAGCGAGCCGGTTCGCGACACCGGTGAGCACGTCACGGCGCGCCTCGCCCGAGGCCCGCTCGAGGTCGTCGCGCAATCCGTCGCGCGCGAACGCGGTCGCGAGAAACGGCCGAGCTGCCTCGACGAGACGTTCGCCGAGCGTCTGGCAGAGCAGCGTGAATCCGCGCGGCGCAACTTCGGTGTGCAGGACGAGGAGAAAGCCTCCGATCGGCGGCTCGAGCTCGAGGAGGTAGTACGCGATCGCACCGTCGCCTTTCGAGAACGGCGACGGCAGCTCGTTGAGCGACGCGTCCTGAATGCAGACCGGGAACTCTCCTTGCCGGTCGATCGCCTCGAGCACCTCCAGGAGCTCGCGAGCCTCGAGCTGCAGCATCCCGTTCGGATCGCTCACCGCGAACGTTCGCCGCTCCCGCGAATACACGACGCCGAGGTCGCACGAGAGCGCATTCGTCGCCTGCGCGACAACGCTGTGCAACGCCTCGTCGAACGTTCCCGCCGGCGACAGCAGGAGGTCGCGCAGCGCGTTCAGAACCTCGAGCTCGTCGGCGAGCTTCTTCGCGGGAGCGACTTCGCTGAGCGCGTCGCTCGCGAGCGTCGCGAGCTTCAACAGCTCCGTGTCGCTCGGCTCGGGACGGCGCTCGTTCAGCGCGCCGAAGACCGCGAAGACGTCCTGATTCACGTTGACGACCGCGACCGAGCGCGAGTAGTACGGGCCGAACACGTGCCAAGCGTCGTTCTGCGCGTGACGCGTGACGCCGCCCGCCTCGAGCGCGGCCGCGATGAACTGGTCGTCGGCAAGGCCGACCTCGACGATCCCGGCCCAGCCCTCGCCGCGGCCGACCCCGCCGATGTGGGCGAAGCGCGTGTCGCCGATCTTCCGGAACAGGAAGAGATCGGCAGCACCGGCCGCCGCGGCGATGCCCTCGATCGACGCCATGGCCGGAGTATCGGCCGAACGCCTGGATTCCTCTAGTGCGAGGCGGCCGCAGCCGTCGCCACGTCCCCGGCGTATGTACCGAGCGCCCGGTAGAGAAGCGCAGCGCTCGCGGCGAGCGGGACGAGCATGACGACGAATGTCCATTTCAACCCGGAATGGCCCCCGCCGAAGACGTAGTCGGATACGGCGCCGAAGAGCAGCGGCGCGAGCGCCTGCGCGAGGGAGCGCACGAGCGTGCGGACGCCTTCGGCTCTCCCCCACAGAAGCGGCGGCATGATGTCGAGCCGTGCCGCATCGAGCGGCGGGTTCTGGGCGGCGAGCATCAATGCTGCCGCGGCGAGGTAGGGCGCCGCAGTGAGCGCGCTCCGCGTGAAGAGCGCGGGTGCAAACAGCACGGCCGCGAGCGTGACGGCGACCGCGCTGACGACGATCCGCGCCGAAAGGACCCCGCGCCTCAGCAGGCCGTCGCCGAGTTGGCCGCCGAGCAGGACGCCGCCGACCGCACCCGCGCCGATGACGAGCAGCAGCAGGTTCGCCGGCGCCTGCCCGATGCGGTACTGGCCCTTGACGAACTCGACGCCGAAGGTTTGCAGCCCCGCGAGAAAGTAGTAGCCGCACGCGCTCGCGCCGATGAGGATGAGGTTCGTGCGCACGCCGAGCGCGTAGCGCGCCGCCGCGACGATTCCGAGCCGTCGCGGATCGCGCCGCAGCACGTGTTCGGCATCGGGCTCGACGCCGTGCTCGCGCACGAGTTGCTGCGCGTCGGTGGCGCGGGGGTCCGGTCCTTGCGCGTGGCCGCCGCGCTTCGGCTCGGGGAGACGCATGACGAACCACGCGAGCACGAACGCAGGGATCGCGAGGACGACGAACGCGGCCCGCCATGAGAGCGCGGCGATGTCGCCCGTGACCGCGAAGCCGAAGCCGGCGCCGACCAGCTCGCCCGCGAGGATGAAGCCGAACACGCGGCCGCGCTCGGCGCCGGGGAAGTAGTCGCCGACGAGCGATGCGACGAACGGGCCGGCCGCTGCGGTGACGGCTCCGAGGAACACGCGCGCGTGGAGGAGCCCGCCGAACGTCGCAGGCGTTGCACTCCAGATCATCGCCGCGCCCCAGAGGAGGATCGTGAGGCCGAGGACTTGCGTGCGGCGCACGCGGTCGGCGAGCGCACCGAACGGCACTGCCGCGGCGGCTCCGACGAGCGCTGTCACGGCGACGAGGAGGCCGATGTCGGTGTTGCTGATGTGCAGCCCATGGCGGAGCTCGGTCGCAGATGCGCCGACGGTCGTCACGTCGGCGCCGCTGAGCCCGAGCACGCAGGCGAGCACGACGATCACGCGCGTCCGGTGCTCGCCGCCGAGGTGCTGCGTCAAGCGCGCGACGGCGGCGCGATAGATCGCCACGGCTGTGCCTGCACCCAGCGCCATGAGCCAAATTCTTCAGAATGGAGCGGTTACACTTGCCGCATGCCCGTGTTGGCGACCAGCGACCCCCTCAGTACCGATGCCGAGCCTGCCTCGCATCCGTCCACGCCGCGGCCGGACGGCCGGCGTCGCCGAGGTCGCAGCGCGGCCGCGCCTCGCTGAGCTCGACCACTCCGGGCTGACCTGGATTCATCTCGAGGCACCCTCGCAGGAGGAGGCGGTCTCGCTGTCGCGCCGGTTCCGATGGCATCCCCTCGACGTCGAGGACGTTATGTCGCGCCGCCAGCGCCCGAAGGTCGACCTGTACACCGAGGGCGACGACAGCTATCTCTTCGGCGTCCTGCACTTCCCGGTCTACGACAAGACGATCGGCCGGCTGAACGCGGGCGAGCTCGATTTCTTCCTCGGTCCCGACTACCTCGTCACGCTGCCCGCCGTCGAGCTGCGCCCGGTGTCGCTGCTCTTCACGCGCTGCGTTGAGAACGAAGAGGTACGCCAGTCGCTCTTCGCGCGCGGCTCCGGCCGTCTGTTCTACGAGGTGCTCGACGACCTCTACGACTACTGCTTCCCGATCCTCGACAAGATCGGCTACAAGCTCGAGCAGATCGACGAGAACATCGACGACGTCGGGATCCGCGCGAAGGACCTCGTGCGCGACATCCACAAGGTCAAGCAGGAGATCATCTCCTACCGCAAGATCATCAAGCCTCAGCGCCCGACGCTGCGGCAGCTCGAACGCGGCGTCGAGCGGTTCCTGCCCGAAGAGCTCGACCTCTACTTCGACGACATCGTCGACGCGAGTGAACGAATCTGGGACATGCTCGACAACTACAAGGAAGTCGTCGAGGCGCTCGAGGTAACGAACGAGTCGCTCATCTCGCACCAGCAGAACGACATCCTCTACGTGCTCACGATCTTCAGCGTCGTCGTGCTACCGCTGACGTTCCTCACGGGACTCTTCGGGATGAACGTCGACTTCCCCGGCTTCGGCAGCTCGATCGCGTTCTGGGCGATTCTCGGCTCGTTCATCGCCCTGATCGCCGGCATGCTCGGCTTCTTCCGCTTCAAGCGCTGGTTGTAACGATGGAGCGGTTATGGGCGCCCTGGCGCCTCCAGTACGTGCAGGGCGCGGACGAGCAGGAGGGCTGCGTGTTCTGCCGCGCCGCTGCAGGCGACGACGAGGAGCAGCTCGTCGTCCATCGCGGCGAGCGCGCGTTCGTTCTTCTCAACAAGTTCCCGTACGCATCGGGTCATCTCATGGTCGCGCCGTATCGGCACGGCGCCGGCTTCGGCGAGCTCGACGACGCCGAGGCGCTCGAGGTGCACACGCTCGCAGCGCAGGGACTCGCGGCGCTCGCGGCCGTGTACTCACCGGAGGGATACAACCTCGGCTGGAACGTCGGGCGGGTCGCCGGCGCGGGCATTCCCGACCACGCTCATGAGCACGTCGTTCCGCGGTGGGCGGGCGACACGAGCTACATGCCGGTTCTCGCGGACGTGCGCGTGCTGCCCGAGCATCTCGCGGAGACGCGGCGGAAGCTCGCCGAGGCGTGGCAGACGTAGATGGCGATCAAGACCCCTCGCTCCGACTTGCTGCACCTCTCGCTCGTCATCGGCGGCCAAGTCTGCGACGCCGACGGACTTCGGCTCGGAAGGGTCGACGATCTCATCGTCCGTCTCGGCGCCGACGACTACCCGCCTGTGACGGGCGCGCTAGCGACGATCGCAGGGCGCGCCGTGTTCGTGCCGGCCGACCTGATCACCACGATCGCTGCCGGGACGATCACGATTCGCAAGTCGCCGCTCGATCTGCAGCCCTTCACGCGGCGGCCACAGGAAGTGCTGTTGAAGGACGACGTCCTCGACCGACAGCTCATCAACGTCGACGGCGCCCGGCTCGTGCGTACGAACGAGATCGAGATCGCGCGCCTCGAAGGGTGGTATCGCGTAGTGGGCGTCGACACCGGGCCGCGCGGGCTGTTCCGCCGACTCATCCCGCGGCGCTTCGCCGACACCATTAGGCCGGGTGCGTTCCTCGACTGGGCCAGCGTCGAGCCGTTCACCGGCCACGTCCCGACAGTGCGGCTACGGATTCCACATCCGAAGCTCGCGCGCCTCCATCCTGCGGAGCTCGCCGACCTCGTCGAGGCTGCTTCGCACCGCGAAGGCGAGGAGATCCTGGAGGCAGTTCGTCCGGATGCGGAGCGCGAGGCCGACGTCTTCGAAGAGCTCGACAGCCAGCATCAGGTCGAGTTCATCGAACAGATGACTGACGAAGATGCCGCAGCAGTGCTCGCCCGGATGGAGAGCGACGACGCGGCCGACCTCGTCAACGACCTGCCGGAGGAGCGACAGGAGGGCGTCGTGGCGCTGCTGCCCTCGGCTCAGCGACGGCGCGTGCGGACGCTCTTGGGATACGAACCGAGCACTGCGGGCGGGTTGATGAACCCCGACTTCATCTGCCTCTATTCACAGGCGACGCGTGAAGAAGGCCTCGAGCGGATCCGCCGCTCGTCCGGCTCGCCGGACACGATCACGTGGCTCTTCGTGATGAACCAGAGCCGCCGACTCAAAGGCGCCCTGCAGGTTGTCGACCTCGTGCGCGCGGAGCCGGGCGCTGTGCTCGGCGACATCGCGCGGCCGCCGAAGCATGTTCGGCCGGATGCCGATCTCGAAGAGGTCGCGCGGCTCATGACCGACTACGACCTCACGGTCGTCCCGGTCGTCGACGATGAGGAACAGCTCCTCGGCGTGATCACCGTCGACGACGTGCTCGAGCTCGTGTTGCCTCGCGGTTGGCGACGGAACTTCCGGGTCCTCGGCGATGACTAGGGACGCCCGCGATGTTCCGCCGAGTACCGGCACTCCTCGCACTGCCTCGCCGCGCCCTGCGTGGCCGGCCGCGCCTGCGTCCGCGTAACCGGCTAACAGCCAAGCTCCTCGTCCTCTTCGCTGTGCTCGGCCCCGGCCTGATCGCCGCGAACGCCGGCAACGACGCGGGTGGGATCGCGACCTACGCCTCCGTCGGAGCGAAGTACGGCTACGACCTCCTCTGGATGATGGTGGTGATCACCGTCAGCCTGATCGTCGTCCAGGAGATGGCGGCACGTATGGGCGCGGTCACCGGGAAGGGGCTGGCCGAGCTCATCCGGGAGGAGTACGGGATTCGCTGGTCCGCGTTCGCGACGGTCTCGGTCCTCGTCGCAAACCTCGGCATCTGCATCAGCGAGTTCGTCGGGATCGGCGCCGCGCTCGGGCTCGCGCACGTTCCCAAGTACGTGTCCATTCCCGTTGCCGCGCTGTTCGTCTGGCTCCTGCTCGTACGCGGCTCCTACAAGCTCGCCGAGCGGATCTTCGTGCTGATGACGATCCCGTTCTTCGCGTACCCGATCGCAGCGATCCTGGCCAAGCCGCACTGGGGCGCCGTCGGCCACGCGATCGTCGTCCCGCACGTCCAGCTGAACTCCGGGTACCTGTTCCTCTTCATCGCCACCGCCGGCACGACGATCACGCCGTTCATGCAGCTCTACGTTCAATCGGCGGTGGTCGAACGGGGCATCGGACCGGACCAGCTGAACGCTGAGCGTGCCGAGGTCGTCAGCGGCTCGATCTTCGCGAATGTCATCGCGATGTTCATCATCATCGCGACGGGCGCCACGCTCTTCCTCCACGGCGACCACACCGTCAACAACGCCGCCGATGCTGCGAAAGCGCTTGCTCCGTTCGCCGGCCACTACGCCGAGGTCCTGTTCGCCGTTGGCCTCCTCGGCGCGAGCCTGCTCGCCGCGGCGATCCTGCCGGTGACCGCTGCCTACGTCATTGCGGAGACGTTCGGCTTCGAGAAGGGAATCAGCCATCGCCCGCGCGAGGCCCCGGTGTTCGTGGCCGTCATCACGACGCTCATCGCGATCGGCACCGTCGTCGCGCTCATTCCGGGCATTCCGGTCATCAAGCTCCTCGTCGGTGTCCAGGTCGTGAACGGCATCCTGCTTCCGATCACGCTCTTCTTCGTCTGGCGGCTGGCGGCGAGCCGCAGGCTCATGGGCGACTACGCGAACGGCCGCACGTTCAACATCGTCGCCGGGGCCACCGTTATTGCGACGTCCACGCTGTCCATCCTCCTGCTCGGCGTCACGCTGAGCGGACGCTAGCGCGGTCGCTACTCGGCGATCGCTTCGCCGGAGCCGCCGAAGTCAGCGGGGAAGTCCTTGAGCTTCGGCAGGCCGTCTTTCATGGGCAGCACGGTCGACTCGTAGTTCACGTGCATGCCAGGCTCGAACGGGAAGGACGGGATCGTCGCCGCGTAGACGTCGACGAGGCCCCAGGCCGGATGCCGCGACATGACGTGGCCGCCGCACGCCGTGCACCAGACGCGATAGGTCTGCTCGGTCTTGTAGTACTCGTCGAGCAGCTCCTGGCCTTTCGTGACTTCGACCGCGTCCGTCGGCCACAGGGTGAACGCATTCACCGGGCTGGCCGACCACTTCCGGCAGTTCTGACAGTGGCAGTAGCCCACGGCGGCAGGCTCGCCTGTCACGACGATCTGCACCCCACCGCAATAGCACTGGCCTTCATAGGACTGGCTCATACGGCGGAGCCTACAAAAGAGCGGGGAACGGGGCTCGAACCCGCGACATCCAGCTTGGGAAGCTGGCGCTCTACCAACTGAGCTATCCCCGCGTGGATTCCGATTTTAGCCCGCGCAAGTATCCGGCCATCCCGGCATCTCAGATGGTCATGAGCACCGACGTCGAATAACCCAGCCGGCTCCTCCGCCCCGCGGCGATAATCCGTCCGACGACTTCGGACAGGAGAGACAACGCCATGGGGCATAACCACGATCTGCACGAGACCGCTCGCGCGCTCGTCGCCGAGGGCAAGGGAATCCTCGCCGCGGACGAGAGCACGGGCACGATCAAGAAGCGCTTCGACTCGATCGGCGTCGAGTCGACCGAGGAGAACCGCCGCGCCTATCGCGACCTGCTCTTCACGACCGACGGCGTCGAGGAGTTCATCAGCGGCGTCATCCTCTTCGACGAGACGATCCGACAGAACGCGCTCGACGGTACGCCGTTCCCGAAGCTGCTCGAGTCGAAGGGCGTCATTCCCGGCATCAAGGTCGACGAGGGCGCAAAGCCGCTCGCGCTCGCCGAGGGCGAGACGATCACAGAAGGGCTCGACGGATTGCGCGCACGGCTCGAGGAGTACCGCGGGCTCGGCGCGCGCTTCGCGAAGTGGCGCGCGACGTACTCGATCACCGACGAGCTCCCGAGCGACTACTGCATCTGGACGAACGCGCACGCGCTCGCGCGCTACGCGGCTCTCTGCCAGGAGGCCGGCATCGTCCCGATCGTCGAGCCGGAAGTGCTGATGGACGGCACGCATACGATCGACCGCGCGTACCACGTCACGTGCCGCGTGCTCGACGCGCTGTATACAGAGATGTTCGATCAGCGCCTCGACGTCGAGGGCACGCTGCTCAAGCCGAACATGGTGCTCTCGGGCTACGACGCGAAGATTCGCGCCGGCGTCGACGAGGTCGCCGAGCTGACGGTGAAGTGCTTCAACAAGCACGTACCCGCGGCCGTGCCCGGCATCGTCTTCCTCTCCGGAGGACAGTCGGACGAGGATGCGACCGCGCATCTGAACGCGATGAATGCGCGTGGCCCGCATCCGTGGCAGCTCTCGTTTTCGTACGGGCGCGCGTTGCAGGCTCCTGCACTGAAGGCGTGGAGCGGCAAGCCGGAGAACGTCGAGGCAGGACAGCGCGCGTACTACCACCGCGCGAAGATGAACTCGGCCGCGCGCACGGGGATGTACGCGCCCGCGATGGAGCTCGAATCGGCGGCGGTCGCGTAGTTCAGTCGTTTCAAGTGCATTCAGGGCGCGGGCAAGCCCGCGCCCTTCTATGTCGGCGTCGTAAGCGACGCCTTCGACCGCGCGAAGATGAACTCGGCCGCGCGCACGGGGATGTACGCGCCCGCGATGGAACGCGAGGCAGTTCCGGCATAAGACTGCGGCGACCAGGTCGCGACTACGTCGCGACCTGGTCGCGGGACGTGTCTTTAGCGGTACTCGAGGCCCGTGAGGGCTGCGAGCTTCTCGAGCGGGTGCTGTGCGGTGATGCGCCTCACGGTGCCTGAGCGCGAGCGCATGACGATCGAGTCGGTGACGACGCCGCCCTCGGTGTAGGAAACGCCGCGCAACAGCGCGCCCGTCGTCACGCCGGTCGCCGCGACGAAGACGTCCTCGCCTGCGACGAGATCGCTCGTCTTCAGCACACGCTCGGGATCAAGGCCCGCCGCGACGAGCCTCGCGCGCTCGTCCTCGTCGCGCGGCCACAGCCGACCGTGGATGCCGCCGCCGACGCACTTGAGCGCGGCGGCGGAGATGACGCCCTCAGGAGTGCCGCCGATGCCGTACAGCATGTCGACACCGGTGTTCGGCTGCGCCGCGGCGATCGCGGGCGCGACGTCGCCGTCGCGGATGAGACGCACGCGCGCGCCCGCTGCGCGCAGCTCGGCGATGAGCTCGTCGTGCCGATCGCGCTCGAGGACGACGACGTCGACTTCGCGCGCGGTCTTGCCGAGCGCCTTCGCGACGCGCTCGACGTTTTCGGTCGGGCTCTTGCGGATGTCGATCGCGTCGATCGCCGCTGGGCCGACCGCGATCTTCTCCATGTACACCGCGGCGCCGGGGAAGAGCATCGACCCGCGCTCCGCAACCGCGATCACCGCGATCGCGTTCGGCTGTCCGAGCGCCGTCAATCGTGTGCCCTCGAGCGGGTCGACGGCGACGTCGACCTCTGGCCCCTGGCCATTGCCGACCTCCTCGCCGTTGTAGAGCATCGGCGCCTCGTCCTTCTCCCCTTCGCCGATGACGACGACGCCGCGCATCGCGACCGTGTCGAGCATCGCCCGCATCCCGTCGACTGCAGCCTGGTCGGCGGACTCCTTCTCGCCGCGTCCGATCCAGCGCGCCGCGCCCATCGCCGCCGACTCGGTGACGCGGACGAGCTCGAGCGCGACGTTGCGATCCGGGGCAGGCCGACTCACGGCGGCCGATCCTACATCCGGTCGGGCGCGTCCACTCCGACGAGGTCGAGACAGCCCGCGATGACACCCTGCGTGGCGCGGCAGAGCGCGAGCCGGAACGCCTCCTGCTCGCTCTCGAGCACGCGGTGCTCGTGGTAGAAGCGATGGAAGTCGTCGGCGACACGGATCGCGTAGGCGGGGATCGCCTGCGGGCCGCGCTTCTCCGCCGCATCGGCCGCTATTTCGGGGAACTCGAGGAGCCGCTTCACGAGCTCGCGCTCCTCGCTTGCCAGCGGGCCGGTCGGCGTCGGCGCTGCCGCGCTGTCAGCGTTGCGCAGGATCCCGGCGATGCGCGCATGCGCGTACTGGACGTAGTACACGGGGTTCTTCTGCGAGCGCTCCGCGGCGAGATCGATGTCGATGTCGATCGTCTGGTCCGGTCCGCGGTTGACGAGATACCACCGTGCCGCATCGACGCCGATCTCCTCCACGAACTCGTCGAGAAACACGACGTCTCCGCGCCGCTTCGACATCTTCGTCTGCGCGCCGCACTTCGTCAGATGCACGAGCTGATAGAGCAGCACCTCGACGCGCGCGGGGTCGTAGCCGAGCATGCGCGCGACGGCCGCGTACCAGTTGCGCGTGCCGTGATGGTCGGCGCCGAGCACGTAGATCGCGCGATCGAAGCCGCGGTCGAGCTTGTCGACGAGATAGGGAACGTCGGCGGCGCGATAGGTCGGCGTGCGGTCCTCGGAGCGGAGCAGGACGCGATCCTCCTCGTCGCCGTACGCGGACGAGCGCGCCCAAAGAGCGCCGTCCTTCTCATATGTGTCGAGGCGCGGCAGCAGCTCCGGCAGCCGCTGCTCCACGACGCTTTGCTTCTCCCACGAGTCGAAATGGATTCGGAAGCGCTCGAGCGAGTCCTCGATGCGGTGCAGCATCTCCGGCACGGGATCGCCGGCCGTCGCCGCGAGCTCTTTCATGTACTCCCCTTGGTAGCCGTCCTCGGGGATCGGCTCGTTCCGGCGCACTGCGTCGACGGACGCACGGAAGCGGTCCATCTGGCCGCCCGAGTCATTGTAGTAGTACTCGCGCGAGATCTCGTTGCCCGCGAACGCGAGGAGACGCGCGACCGAGTCGCCGTACGCGCCGTTGCGCGCGTGCGCAACCGTGAGCGGCCCCGTCGGGTTCGCGGAGACCATCTCCACCTGGAGGCGCTGCCGCTGCGCGGCCGAGCCGCCGCCGAAGCCGGCGTCGATCTGCGCGAGCGCGTCCGCGAACCACGCGTCGGCGAGAAAGAGGTTGACGAAGCCGGGACCGGCGAGCTCCGCGCGGTCGACGTAAGGCAGCGCCGCCGCCTGCTCTGCGAGCTCGGCCGCAACCTCGCGCGGCGCCTGCCGCCGCGCACCGGCGAGCTTCAACGCAGCGTTCGTCGCGTAGTCGCCGTGCTCGGCCTCGCTCGGACGCTCGAGCTCGACGTCCGCGCCGAGCGCGGCAGCGAGCTCCTTGACGGGATCAGCCAACGGCGAACAGATCCTCGAGCGCGCGAAGCTCGTCGGTCGTCCCGACGCCGACGAGCACGTCGCCGGCGTCGATCGTCACGTCTGGCTCCGGCGTGGTATCGAACGTTCCGTCCTTCTTGCGCAACGCGATGATGATCGCGCCGGTCTCGTGCCGCACGCGGATGTCGCGGATCGTCTTCCCAGCCTGTTCGCACGCCGGAAGGACTTCGATCTCCGCGAGATGGAGATCGGGACCGGTCGCGGTCGTCACGACGTCGAGGAAGTCCGTCACCTGCGGCTTGAGGACGAGGTTCGCCATCGTCCGCCCGGCTGCGCGATACGGCAGGACGACGCGATCGGCGCCGGCGAGCAACAGCTTCTTCTCGGCATCCTCGTCGGACGCGCGCGCGACGATCTGCAGGTCGGGCCGCGAGGCACGCGCGGAGAGAGAGATGTACAGGTTGTCGGCGTCGCTGTCCGCTGCCGCGACGAGACCCTTCGCGCGTTCGAGCCCGGCCTTGCGGAGGTCCTCGTCCTCGCTCGCATCCCCCTCGACGAGCAGCTCGTTACGCTCTTTCGCGGCGGCGACAGCGTCCTCATTGAAGTCGAGCACGACATACGACACGCCTGCAGCGCGGAACTCCTCCGCGACGCGGCGGCCGACGCGGCCGTAGCCGCAGATGATGAAGTGGTCGCGCAGCCGCTCGATCGTCCGCTCCCTCCGTCGCTCTGCCAGGACGCCGGTGAGCACGCCGCCGGCGATCACCTCGACGATAACCGCGCCGGCGTACGCGATGATCGTCAACCCGGCGAGCACCATGACGATCGAGAGCGTCCGGGTCCCGTTGCTCGCCGGGATCGTGTCGAGGCCGGTGAGCGTCGCGGTGATCACCGCCCGGTAGAACGACTGGAACCACGACTCGTGCAGAAGGCTGTGGAATCCGATCGTCCCACCGCCGAGCGTCACCGCCACGGCCGCGAAGAGCTTGCCTATCTGCGTGAGCCGAGGATTGCTGGACACGAGGTGAAGGTATCTTGACCTCATGGACGACGACGAGCTCGTGCCGGAGCCTGAAGCCGGCGAAAAGCGGCTGAACATCCACCTCGACCCGTCCGACATTGCAGGCTCGTATGCGAACTTCGCGAACATCAGCTTCTCTCGCTACGAGTTCACGCTGACGTTCGCGCGCATCGAGCACGAGATCGAAGAGGGTGACGTGCCGGGGGCTGTCGTCTCGCGCATCAACGCGTCGCCACGCTTCGTCGAGGAGCTCATCCAGGCGCTGCAGGATTCGTGGTGGAAGTGGGAGACGACGGAGGGGATCCGCAACCTTCCCGACGCGCCTCCGCGCGACGAGTAAATGCGAGCTGCAATCGTGTCGGACGTGCATGCGAACCTGCATGCACTCGAAGCCGTGCTCACGGCGATCGACGGCGAGGACACGGACGAGCTCTGGTGCCTCGGCGACCTCGTCGGCTACGGCGCCCGCCCGAACGAGTGCTGCGAGCTGATCGAGGCGCGCGCAGACGTCTGCCTCGGCGGCAACCACGACCTCGCCGTGCGCGGGACGATCGACCTCGCGGAATTCAGCGGCGACGCGGCCGTCGCCGCGACGTGGACGCGCGGCGTCCTTTCACCCTCCGCGCGCGCGTACCTCGACATGCTCGAGCCGGAGGGGGAGCGGCAGGGTGTCGGCCTCTTCCACGGCAGCCCGCGCGACCCGGTGTGGGAATACGTGCTTTCCGACGAGGCGGCCGTCGCCGCGATCATGCTCAGCGATTTTCCGCTCACGCTCGTCGGGCACAGCCACGTTGCGCTCCAGGTGTCGCTCGACGATCGCGCGCTCGACGGCGGGCTCGCGGGCAACGGCACGGTGCTCGACCTGACGACGCGCAAATGGCTGCTGAACCCCGGCTCGGTCGGGCAGCCGCGTGACGGCGATCCACGCGCTGCGTATCTCGTGCTCGACCTCGAGCAGCAGCGCGCCGCGTTCCATCGCGTCGACTACGACATCGAGGCGACGCAGGCGGAGATCCGCGCAGCCGGACTGCCGGAGCCCCTCGCGGAACGGCTGGCTACGGGCTAGAGAGAGTCGGGGTGATCTCGGCTGCGGGCTCGGCGTAGAGCTCGATGCCCTCGCGCGCCAGCGCGAGCTGCACGTCTTCCCGCGCCTTGTAGATCCGCCACTTCACGGTTGCGAGCGTGATCTCGAGCGAGTCCGCGATCTCGGTGTACGAGAGGCCGACGACGTCGCGGAGCAGGAGCGCCATCTTCAGGTCGACATTGAGGTTCTCGACCGCACGCCACACCGCGTCGATCGCCTCGAGCCGCTCGAACGGCTGGTCGAGCACCTCGAACTGCGGCGCGTCGTCGATGTCGACGACCGCTCGTGGCCTGCGCTCGACGGCACGCAACTCGTCGAGCACACGGTTCTTCGCCACCTGGAAGAGCCACGTCGTGAACTTCGACCGAAGTGAGAAGCGCGGCAGCCCCTGGTACACGCGCAGGAACACCTCCTGCGTCAGATCCTCCGCCAGCGCGCGGTCGCCGACGAGCCGCAGCACGTAGTTGAAGACCGGCACCTGATACGCGCGCACGATGATGCTGAAGGCGCGCTCGTCGCCTCGCTGCGCCTTCCGCAGGACGCCGAAGTCAGGCTGGGCAAGCGACAAGGTCGCCCATCATAGCCGGTTTCTAGTCTCCTTTCACCAGACTTCTACCCGTCATTTGCGCGGGCGGATTGCGCCCCAGAAGGGCGAGAACGGTGGGCGCGAGATCGCGCAATTCGCCCTCATCGAGTGCCGCCCCGGCCTCGGTGAGAACGAGCGGAACGGGGTTCGTCGTGTGCGCGGTGTGCGGGCTCCCGTCCGGTTCGAGGAGGTGCTCGGCGTTGCCGTGGTCGGCGGTGACGAGGCAGACCCCACCCGCCTTGTCCACAGCCTCGACGATGCGGCCGAGACAGGCATCGGTGGTCTCGACCGCCTTGACTACCGCCGGAATGACGCCGCTGTGACCGACCATGTCCGGGTTCGCGAAGTTGACGACGGCGAACGCGTATCCGTTGCCGACCTCCGCGACGAAGCGGTCGGCGAGCTCGGGTGCAGACATCTCGGGCTTCTTGTCGTAGCTCGGGACGTCGCGCGGCGAGGGGACCAGGATGCGCGTTTCACCGCCGAACTCCTCCTCCCTCCCACCGTCGAAGAAGTACGTCACATGTGCGTACTTCTCGGTCTCGGCCGCGTGCAGCTGGTGCAGGCCGGCGTCGGCGAGCACCTCGGCGAGCGTCAGGTCCACCGTCTGCTCGGGGAACGCGACGGGGAAGTCGAAGTCGTCGCGGTACCGCGTCGTCGTCGTCAGGTCGACGCCGCGCTCGGCGAGCTTCTGCGAGAGCTGGCGCGCGCGGTCGGGACGGAAGTTGAAGAAGATCGCGGTGTCGCGCGCAGGATCGAGGCGCGGCCGTCCGTCGATCGCGACGGGCACGATGAACTCGTCGGTGACGCCCGCGTCGTAGCTCGCCTGCACCGCTGCGATCGGATCCGCCGCCGTCTCCGCGGTCCCGGAGAGGATCGCGTCGAGCGCCTGCTCGGTGCGATCCCAGCGCTTGTCGCGGTCCATCGCGTAGTAGCGGCCGGCGACGGTCGCGATCCGCTCCACCGGCAGCTCGGCGAGGTCGTGCGCGGCTGCATGCGGCGACACGTCGCGCCCGTCCGTGAACGCGTGGATCCACGTCTTCTCGGGCGCGAATCGGAGCAACGCCTGCAGGTGTTCGATGTGCGAGTGCACGCCGCCGTGCGATACGAGCCCGAGCAGGTGCACGTTCTCGCCCCGCTCGAACGCGGAGCGCAGCGCCTCGTTCTCGAAGAACGAGCCGTCCTCGATCGCCTTGTTCACGCGCATGAGGTCCTGGAAGAGGATCCGTCCCGAGCCGATCGTGAGATGCCCGACCTCGGAGTTGCCCATCTGGCCGGGCGGGAGGCCGACCGCCTCGCCCGAGGCCTTCAGCGTCGTGTGTGGGTACTCGCGCCAGAGGCGATCGAAGACCGGTGTGTCCGCGAGCTCGACGGCATTGCCCGGACCGGGTTGCTCGATTCCCCAGCCGTCGAGGATGACGAGCGCTACGAGTGGGTACGTGCGGCTTCGCAAATCGCCCGGAAACTGTCGATGTCGAGGGAGGCGCCGCCGACGAGCGCGCCGTCCACGTCGGGCTGCGACAGCAGCGCCTCCGCGTTGTCGGGCTTCACCGATCCGCCGTACAGCACGGGCGCGTCGAACAGCGATTTGATGAACGCATGCGTCGCCTGCGCGACCTCCGGGGTCGCCGTATGGCCGGTGCCGATCGCCCACACCGGCTCGTACGCGATCACGAGGTTCGGATGCGGCTCGAGCACGGAGAGCTGCCGGCGCAGGACGGCTTCCGTTTTGCCGCCCCGGCGCTCTTCGATTGTCTCGCCGACGCAGGCGACGACGCGCAGTCCAGCGTTCAGCGCGCCGCGCGTGCGCAGGGCGACCGTCTCGTCGCTCTCCCCGAAGTACTGCCGGCGCTCCGAGTGGCCGACGAGCGAGCCGCTGACACCGAGCTCGAGCAGCATCGGCGCGGAGATTTCGCCCGTGTACGCACCCTCGGCGTCCCAGTGGACGTTCTGCGCGAACGTCGTCAGGCCGGCCTCGACGCACTCGCGCAGGCGCGTGAACGGAGGGCAGACGATCGCGTCGAGGCCGACGAGCGCATGCGGGTCCGGGCCGCGGAACATCTTCCAGTTCCCGACGATCATCACGATGGAATCACTGCCACGCCGGGGAGCTCCTTTCCCTCGAGGAACTCGAGGCTCGCCCCGCCGCCGGTTGACACCCACGACACGCTGTCGGCGAGCCCGAGCTCGTTGAGCGCGCGCACCGAGTCGGCGCCGCCGACGACCGAGTATGCGTCGCTGTTCGCGGCGATCGCTTCCGCGACTGCCTTCGTCCCCTCGGCGAAGCGCCGCCACTCGAACACGCCCATCGGGCCGTTCCAGAAGATCGTGCGCGCGCTACCGAGCATGTCGGCGAATCGCTCGCGCGTCTCCGGTCCGATGTCGAGACCGAGCCAGCCCTCGGGCAGCTCGTCGAACGCATAGATCGCCGCCTTCGCCTTCGCGTCGAATGCATCAGCGCCGACGACGTCGACCGGCAGCTCGACGTCGAAGCCGAGCGGGTTGTTCGAGCGGATCTCCTCCGCCATCTTCCCGCCGACGAGCACGGCGTCGGCCCTGCCGCCGAGATGCTGCAGGACGCCGAGCTTGTCCTCCACCTTTGCGCCCCCGGAGACGATGACGAAGGGCCGCTCGACTTCGTCGAGCAGCTTGCCGAGATGCTCTAGCTCGGCGAGCAAGAGAAGGCCGGCGTATGCCGGCAGTACGTGGGCGACACCTTCTGTCGACGCGTGCGCACGATGCGCGGAGCCGAACGCGTCGTCCACGTAGAGGTGGCAGCCGTCGGCGAGCTCGAGCGCAAAGGACGCGTCGTTCTCCGTTTCGCGCGGATCGAAGCGAGTGTTCTCGAGCACGCGCAGGCGCTCGTCTGGCAAAAGCTGTCGCAGCCGGCGCTCGACCGGCTTCATCGCGTACTTCGAGTCGCGGCCCTTCGGCCGGCCGAGGTGCGAGCAGACGCGCACTTCTGCAGCAGCGCCGTCGAGGAGCAGTCGCATCGTCGGCAGCGACGCGCGGATGCGCGTGTCGTCGGCGACGTTGCCGTCGTCGAGCGGGACGTTGAGGTCGGCGCGCACGAGGACCCGCTTGCCCGCGACATCGGCGCCGCGGATCGAGCGCGGCATCCTCACGCGTCTATGCCGCGACGGCGGCTGGCATCGTCTGCCCGATCTTCGCCACGAGATCGACGAGGCGGCAGCTGTAGCCCCACTCGTTGTCGTACCAGCCGAAGACCTTGACGAGATTTCCGTTCACCATCGTCAGGTCGCTGTCGAAGATCGACGAGTACGACGAATGGACGATGTCCGTCGACACGAGCGGCTCCTCCGAGTACAGGAGGATCCCCTCGAAGTCGCCCTTGTCGGCCTTGCCGCGAAAGAGCTCGTTGACCGCTTCGACGCTCGTGTCCTGCCCGACCTGGACAACGAGATCGACGATCGAGCCGGTCGGAACCGGTGCGCGCATCGACATCCCGTCGATCTTGCCCTTCAGGTCGGGCATGACGACGCCGATCGCGCGCGCGGCCCCCGTCGATGTCGGAATCAGATTGATCGCGGCCGCGCGGGCGCGGCGCAGATCCTTGTGCGGGAGGTCGAGCACGTTCTGGTCGTTCGTGTAGGCGTGAATGGTCGTCATGAAGCCGCGCTCGATCGTGTACGCGTCGTGCAGAATCTTCGCGAGCGGTGCGACGCAGTTCGTCGTGCACGACGCGTTCGAGACGATGTGATGTTTCTCGGGGTCGTACTCGCGATCGTTGACGCCGAGCACGAGAGTGAGGTCGGGATCGGTCGCGGGCGCCGAAATGACGACCTTCTTCGCCCCGGCGTCGAGGTGCTTCTGCGCGTCGTCGCGCTTCGTGAAGAGGCCGGTCGACTCGATCGCGATGTCGACGCCGTGCTCGCCCCAGGGGAGGTTGGCAGGATCGCGCTCGGTCGAGAACTTGATCTCGTGGCCGCCGACGCGGATGAAGTCGTCGCCATGCTCCACGGACTGGTTCAGGACGCCGAGGACGGAATCGTGCTTCAGCAGGTGCGCCATCGTCCGCGTGTCGCCGAGGTCGTTCGCTGCGACGATCTCGAAGTCGCCGCCGCGCTCGAGCTGCGCGCGCATGAAGTTGCGGCCGATGCGGCCGAATCCGTTGATCCCGACTCGTGTCTTCGCCATACCTCGAGTGTAAATGCGATGCGCGTGAGGGCGGGCCCACAACGGCATCGCTTGCGATGCCGACCCTGCCCGAAGGGCGGGCCGAGAGGGGAAGCTCCGAGGACGACCCTCCCCTCTCGTGCAACCACACCCGAGACCGTGGCGACGGACGGGGTCTGAATCCGCCGCCGGACGAGCGCGGACCCGCCGTTGCCGAGTATGACGACCTTTGTGACAAATGCGCTAGACGATTTAGAAGTCGTACTACTCATCTGCGAGGGCTTGGATACGCCGGATCCGGCGGTACGCGGCGGCCTTCGAGGCGGGGGGCCGGCAGCGGCGGGCGAGCTCGGCGATCGAGAGCGTTGGGTGTCGAAGCCGGAGAGTCGCGAGCTCGCGTAGGTCGTCAGGCAGGGCGTCGACGTCGAGCTTGCGCAGCGCGTCGAGCTGTGCCTGTGCAGCGCGGCTCGTGCGCACGAGATTCGCGTGGTCCGCGTTCGCGAGCCTGTTTGCGTCCGCACGCGTCGCCGCGACCACGGAGCGCTCTTCGAGGACGAGGACGACGTCGCTCGCTCCGGCGGCGACGAGCAGGTCGGCGATCGACTCCATGCCTTTGGCATAGGCGACTGCATGCCGTCCGCGGTCGGCGACGTGCAGCTCGGCTCCTTCGCGCGCGGCGACAGCGGCGATGAAGTGCGCGCCGTCGAGCTCGGCCGTGCGGATCTCGACGTGCGGATCGCGCGGACCGCTCAGCGAGCCTGCGCCGAGCAGCGCACCGCGCAGATACGCCCGCCGGCAGCAGTGCCGCGCGAGCACTCGCTGTGGCGGCCGCTCGAGCGGGCGATGCGAGGCGTCGAGCACACCCGCGCGATGAAGCGTCTCATACGCATGCGCCGATCCCTCGGCGTGCAACTGATAGCGCGTCGCGTGGTCGAACGCGCGCCGCTGATACGTCCTGATCTCCGACTCGACGTCGAACGCGCGCAAGAGCGTGAACGCCCTTCGGGCGACCGCGGAGCTGACGAGGTCGAGATGCACACCGACTTCGCCGCGTCCGCGCAGATGCACGCTGCCGGCGACGTGGAAGAGGCCCGACAGCTCGGCCAGACGATCGCAATCCGCTTCGGGCGCAATCGCGGCGAGCTCGTTGCGGAGATCCTCAGACAGCACCTTCGAGCTCCAGCAATCTTTTCTTGTACGCGACCCCGTGCGAACCGTACGAGCCGAGGCCGTTCGCCGCGACGACGCGATGGCACGGGACGAAGAGCCCCAGCCGGTTGCGCGCGCAGAAGCTCCCGGCCGCCCGCGCCGCGCCGGGCGCGCCCGCAAGCGCGGCGAGCTCCCCGTATGTGACGACCTCGCCGCGCGGGATCGCGCGGAGCGCCAGCGCGCAGCGCTCGAGGAACGGCGTCTCGTACTCGAGATCGACCGGCACTTCGTTCAGCGGAACGTCCTCGCCCGCGAAATAACGCTTCACGACGTCCGCAACCTGGTTGCAACCTCGTTGCGGGACGTGTCCTTTCGGCCGCGGCAGCTCGTGCCAGACGACGACGTCGTCCTCGAGCCACAGCTCCCCCACGCCCCAGCCTTCGACCTCATAAGCAACATGGTCCAACGCCCTCATCCTAGAATCGCCTGGTGAGCGCACACGGGATCTTCAAGGCGCCCGAGCCGTACAACGAGCCTGTTCGTTCGTACGCGCCCGGCAGCCCAGAGCGCGAGGAACTCCGGAGCCGCCTCGTCGAGCTCGAAGCGCAGCAGCTCGACATCCCGCTCGTCATCGGCGGCGAGGAGATCCGCACCGGCTCGACGTTCGAGGCGGTCGAGCCGCACAACCGCTCGCACGTGCTCGCGACCGTGCACAAGGGCGGCGCGAAAGAGGTCGAGCGCGCCATCGGTGCAGCGGCCGCGGCGTGGAGCGACTGGTCGCGCACGGCGTGGGAAGAGCGCGCCGCCGTCTTCCTTCGCGCGGCTGAGCTGCTCGCCGGCCCGTGGCGCTCGACGCTCAACGCGGCAACGATGCTCGGGCAGTCGAAGACGGCGCACCAGGCGGAGATCGATTCTGCGTGCGAAGTCATCGACTTCTGGCGCTTCAACGTCCAGTTCATGACACGCATCTACGAGGAGCAGCCCATCTCCTCTCCCGGCGTGTGGAACCGCCTCGAGTACCGCCCCCTCGAGGGCTTCGTCTTCTGCGTGACACCGTTCAACTTCACCGCGATCGCCGCGAACCTGCCGAGCTCGGTCGCGCTCATGGGCAACACGGTGGTCTGGAAGCCGGCGTCGACCGCCGCGTACTCGGCGTGGTGGCTCATGAAGCTGTACGAGGAAGCAGGTCTGCCGCCCGGCGTCATCAACCTCGTATACGGCTCCGGCTCGGAGGTCGGCGATCCCGCGCTCGCGAGCCCCGATCTCGCCGGCATCCACTTCACCGGCTCGACCGCGGTGTTCAACGCGATGTGGAAGACGGTCGGCGAGAACGTCGGGATGTACCGCGGCTATCCGCGCATCGTCGGCGAGACCGGCGGCAAGGACTTCATCGTCGCCCATCCATCCGCGGACGTCGATGCCGTTGCAACCGCGATCGTGCGCGGCTCGTTCGAGTACCAGGGACAGAAGTGCTCCGCTGCGTCGCGCGTGTTCGCGCCGTCGAACCTCTGGCCGGAGATCCGCGACCGCGTCGTCGCCGAGGTGAAGACGCTGAAAGTCGGCAACGTCAACGACTTCTCGAACTTCATGGGCGCCGTCATCGACGGCAACTCGTTCGCGACGCAGAAGGCGGCGATCGACGAGGCGAACTCCGATGGCAAAGCCTCGGTGCTCGTCGGCGGTGGCTACGACGACTCCGACGGCTGGTTCGTAGAGCCGACGGTGATCGAGACGAGCGACCCGACCTTCCGCACGATGCGCGAGGAGCTCTTCGGTCCCGTCGTCACCGCGTTCGTGTACGACGAGAAGAAGTACGAGGACACGCTCGATCTCATCGACAGCGGTGCGCCCTACGGGCTGACGGGCGCGGTCTTCGCACGCGACCGCTCGGCGGTCGAGACGGCGGAGGAGCGGCTGCGCTATGCCGCCGGCAATTTCTACGTCAACGACAAGCCGACAGGCGCAGTCGTCGGGCAGCAGCCGTTCGGCGGCGCGAGAGCGTCGGGCACGAACGACAAGGCCGGCTCGATGTGGAATCTCATCCGCTGGGTCTCGCCGCGAACGATCAAGGAGACGTTCGTGCCGCCGACGGACTACCGCTACCCGTTCCTGTCACCGGATTCGGAGTAGCTCCGTCGACGATCTCTTCGAACGCCGCCCACCGCGCGGCGAACGCCTCGACGTCCGCGATCGTCTCCACGAACAGCTTCTCGTACCACGCGTGCTCGCGGAGGTCGTCCTCGATGCGGTGCATCGTCATGCCTGGAGGCTAGGCGCGCCCCATTACCGATCTTTGATCGCCGTGTAAGAGCTAGGTCAGGTGGTCGTGAATCCCAGCGCATCGACCGGTCATTTCAGACGGACGCACGGCAGAGCCGTGCGTCCTGATGGTCGGCGCCGCAAGCGGCGCCTTAGTCAGGCCCGCCCAGCCTTGTGCAGCTGGGCGTAGATCTGGCGTGCAGTCTTTGCCGGAACGCCGGGAACGCCCTCAAGCTCCTCCTGCGTCGCGCCGAGCATCTCCTCTACGGAGCCGAAGTGCTGCAGGAGCGCGCGTCTGCGCGCAGGTCCGACGCCTTCGAGCTCGTCGAAGAGCGAACCGAAGCCGCGCGACTCGCGCCGCTGGCGGTGGAAGCCGACGGCGAACCGGTGCGCCTCGTCGCGCAGGCGCTGCAGGAGCTGCAGGCCGGCGGAATGACGCGAGAGCACGATCGGATCGGGACGACCGGGGACGAAGACTTCCTCGATGCGCTTGGCGAGCGCGATGACCGCGACGCGCGGCAGATCGAACTCGTGCATCGCCGCGATCGCCGCCGAGAGCTGGCCCTTGCCACCGTCGACGACGACGAGGTTGGGTTCGGTCGTCCAGCCCGGCTCTCCCGTCGGATCGGCTAGACGCGCGAAGCGGCGCGAGATCATCTCCGCCATCGCGGCGAAGTCGTCGATCCCCTCTTTGCCGATCCCGAACTTGCGGTAGTGCGCCTTTTTCGGCAGCGCGTCCTGGAAGACGACCATCGAGCCCACCGTGTCCTGCCCCATCGCGGTCGAGATGTCGTACGCCTCGATGCGAATCGGCAACGACTCGAGATTGAGCGCTTCGCGCAGCTCCTCGAGCGCCTCGACGCGCCGCGCGCGCTTCTGCTCCCTGGCCGCCTGCTCGCTGACGAGCGCGTGCTGTGCATTCTCGTCCGCGAGCTGCTGCAGCCGCCGCTTCTCACCACGTTCGGCGCTCCGCACCTCGACGCGCGCACTGCGCCGTTCCGAGAGGAACTCGGCGAGCGCGGAGAGGTCCCCGGAGTCACGCGGCACGATGATCTGCGGCGGGACGCTCGGCGCGCTGCCGTAGTACTCGAGCGCAAACGACTCGAGCACCGTCGTGACGTCCTGCCCGCCGACGTTCTCCAGATGGAACGAGTAGCGGTCGACCATCTTGCCGCCGCGAAGCGGAAAGATCTGCACGACTGCGCGGTCGCCGTCCACCGCGAACCCGATGACGTCCACCGTCCCGCCGGAGTGGCGCTCGACCGCCTGTCGCTCGACGAGATGCTGCACCGAAAACAGGCGGTTGCGATAGCGCGCGGCGTCCTCGAACCGTTCTTCCGCGGCGGCGTCGTTCATCTTCTGTTCGAGCTCGCGCTGGATCGGCTTCGCGTTGCCGGAGAGAAATTCGATGACGCCGTCGATGATCGTGCGGTAGTCCTCCTGCGTGACGTAGCCGACGCACGGCGCGAGGCAGCGTTCGATGTGGTAGTCGAGGCACGGGATGCCGGAGTGGCGCCCGGGCTTCGGGCCTTCGCACGGCCGATACGGGAACACGCGGTTGAGCACATCGAGCGTCTCGCGCACCTTCTTCGCGTTCGCGTACGGGCCGAAGTACCAGACGCCGGGGCGGTGTCGCTCGCGCGTGAACATGACACGCGGGTATTCGTCCTCGACCGTGACCGCGATGTACGGGAACGACTTGTCGTCGCGCAGCCGCACGTTGAACGGCGGACGGTGCCGTTTGACGAGGTTCTGTTCGAGATGGAGCGCCTCGACCTCGCTGCCGGTGACGATCACCTCGACGTCGGCGACGCGCCCGACGAGCTGGCTGATCTGCGCGCGCCCGTCGGTCGTCTTCTGGAAGTACGAGCGCACGCGTGAGCGCAGCGTCTTCGCCTTCCCGATGTAGAGGACGTCGCCCGGCTCGTCGCGGAACAGGTAGACGCCCGGCTTCGCCGGGAGGCTCTTCAGCTGTTCTTGAACGCGATCGGGCACAGCTAGCATTTTGCGGATGGACGGTCAGTACATCGCGTACTCGTTCTACCGGGCGGACCCCGCCTGGCGTCGGCTGCCCGTCGAGGAGCGGCAGGCCGGCAAGGACGCGTTCGCCGAAGTGGTCGAGGAGTTCGCCGACCGCTTCGAGCATCTGCGCGCGTACACGACGACCGGCGTGCGACCGGAGACGGACTTCTTCCTCTGGAAGATCTGCGAGCGCTACGAGACGCTCGGCGAGCTCGGCGCGTCGCTCAACGCGACGCCACTCGCGGGCTGGCTCGAAACGCCGTACTCATATCTCGCGACGACGCACGCATCGCCGTACACGAAGGCGACGCGGCCGCGGAAACTCACGCCGCGCGGTCTCCCCTACCTCGTCGTCTATCCGTTCGTGAAGGTGCGGCCGTGGTACTCGCTGCCCGAGGCTGACCGCCAGCGCGCGATGGACGAGCACATGCGCATCGGCCGCGACGAGTTCCCGACGATCAGAAACCACACTTCGTACTCGTTCGGGATCGACGACCAGGAGTTCATGACCGCGTTCGAGTGCGAAGAGCCGGCCGACTTCATGCATCTCATGTTGCGCCTGCGCGAGAGCGAGGCGTCGAAGTACACGGAGCGCGACACGCCGATCTTCGTCGGCCAGCACGTGACGATCCGGGAAGCGCTCGCCGCTCTCGACGGCGCGTCCGCTCGCGTTCAGCTGTAGCTAACGCTTCGCCGCTTCAGCTATGTCGGCGAGGATCGCCTTTACGTCGATGCTGATTCCGAGGAACGGAATCGTTGGCTTGACGTCGATGTAAGAACCGGCGCGAGAGAGCATTTGAGCGATGCTGCCAGCCCGCTGCTTTCTCTGGCGACGCACAGCAACGTCGCGGAGATAGTCGATCACATCGTCGCCGTGTTTCGTCTTCCTCGCAAGCGTCTGGAACATCGGCTTGATGTCGTATGGCGTGCCCTCAAAGTCCGACAGCCAGATGATGGCCCACCGATAGCCCGCCGGGTCGAACATCTGAAAGCTCCCCGAGTCGTCGCTCGTCACAAGGATTAGTGGTTCACCGTCCTCGTCGATGCGACGAAGGACCTCCGGTGGCCATCGCTTGGCGCGGAAGTCGTCGTTCCACTGTTCGCGCTGCGCTTCGAACGGCTCGTGGAAGACTCCGTCGCCGGCGAGATCCTCAGCGAACGCCGCCTTCTGCCGGTCGACCTCAGCGCGCACATCGTCGTGGTAGCTGTTCCAGACGAAGTAGTAGTAATGGAAGCGCGGACCGCCCCCACCGCCGTTTCCCTGCTCCCAGATCGTCTCGATTCTTTCCATTCGATTCAGCTGTAGGTGTGCTGATCGCGCCAGGTGCGCCAGAGCGCGAATCCGCAGGCGACGAGCACACCGACGAACGCGAGTACCTGCAAGCCGTGCGCGCCGCCGTACCAGTAGACGCCGATGTCCGCGACGGCGAGGATCGCCGCGCCGTAGAAGACGATCATCGTGCGCGTTGGCCAGGAGGCGATCTCTCCCCTCCGCTCGCGCCAAACGAGGAAGACGAAGTATGCGATCGCGAGCAGGAACGCGATGCGCGCGAGGATGAAGAGCGCGGCCAGCGTCGCCTCGAGCTGGAGCACGACAACGATCGTGACGATCGCGAGGATGATGAGGAACCCGCGTACAGTCGGGTTCATGCGGGAGAAGAACGCTCTCATCCGGTCAAGTACGCGCGCACGGCGAGTGCTCCTGCCACGAGGGTAGCTCCGGCGAACCAGCGCAGACGCTTGCGGCGGTCGGCGGGCGCGTACATCCACGGCGCGAGCGTGCCGTACAGGTAGTGGAGCCGGTGCGGCGCGCGGTGGTGGTTTGAGAGGAGAAGCAGCCCGAGCCCGACCTGCGCGACGAGGAGCGTCTGGGCGAGCGCGAGGAGATGGGTAACGATCCCGCGCGGCTCCCGCCGGCGGTAGTAGACGACGAGGGCGGTGATCCCCGCTCCGAACGTTGCGACGAGAACGAGGAATGCGACGGTGTGGTGCGCCGTTAGCATCAGCCGTGACCCTAATGATCGAACAAGGCAAACCAGCACCGGACTTCGAGGCGACAAACGACGCCGGCGAGACCGTCAGGCTCTCCGCGCTACGCGGGAGCCCGGTCGTCCTCTACTTCTATCCCAAGGACGACACGCCCGGCTGCACGGCACAGGCGTGCGGAATCCGCGACGCGTACGGCGAGTTCGAACAGGCGGGAGCGATCGTCCTCGGCGTGTCGCCCGACGACGAGAAGTCACACGTGAAGTTCAAGAAGAAGTACGACCTCCCGTTCACGCTCCTCGCCGACCCGGACCACACGGTCGCGGAGCTCTACGGCGTGTGGGGCGAGAAGTCGTTCGCCGGGAAGACGTACTGGGGCGTCAACCGCTCGACGTTCGTCATCGGGGCCGACGGCAACGTGAAGAGGATCTTCGAGAAGGTCAAGCCGGCCGAGCACGCCGACGACGTTCTCGCGGTGCTCGCCTCGTAGCGCGCATTCCCGAAATTCCCACGTAGCGCCGCGGTCGTCGGATAATCGGACTGTGTTGACTCCTCGGCGCGCTCGTCATGCATCGTGGTAGCTGTGTGCTGCAGCCTCGTCGTTGCTTGCGGGAGCGGCCAGGGCAACGGCCATAAGCGCCGCAGGTCTCATCAAAGCTTTCCGAGTGCAGGGCGTCCGAGTTCACCTGGTCTCCCCGCTCCGCCCGTTCGCCCGTTTAGCGCGCTTGGAACACGTTCGCGTCGCCGTCGCCGGCCCGCCAAGTCCATATGCCCCGAACGTCTACGGCCTGATCGCCGACAGCGTTCAGAATGGCGCAACCGTTCTGCGATTCGCGCGCGCCATGGGGCACTTGAGCCAGGAAATGGGCGACTACTCGCGCGACATCCGGATCAGAAATGTCGTTCTCGTCGCGGCTTCGCCCGCCGCCTATCGCCTCGCGTTAAAGGTGGCCAAAGCTCTCCGGTCTTCGCGTTAGATCCTCGTACGAGATCCTCGACAAGCGAAACGGGCCCCGCTGCTGCGACGCAGAAGTGTCTATGCGGATGAGAGGACTTGAACCTCCACGGGGTCCGGAGGCGACTGGCGGGCCTTGTCGGCTAGTGGTGGGAAGTGGCTTTCCTCCACGGTTTCGATCGCCCGCGTGAGTGGCTTAGCCGAAGCGTTTTCGGACGTACTGGTACGGAACTGGTACTGCGACGAGGAGCTGAGCCTGCCACGTCGCGGCGAGCGGTTCGAGCCGACCGGGTACACCTGGTAAGCGGTGCTTCTCGATGTTATGAGTGCTAGTCGACTCTGACTCCGGCGATCGCCTGCTGTGTCCCGCCCGACGGGCAGTGGTACGTGACGCGGATGGTCGCGCCCGCGCCTGTCCCCGCCGTCGGCTTGAGCCCCTTCACGAATGCGGTTGCGCCCCGCCAGATCAACTCGATGTGATCGTCACCAGAGGCGATTTTCCACTCGTAGGTCCCGCCCGGAGGTGCACCCGTTGCGACGAAGGTCAGCCGAACGACGCTTCCAACCGTGACGCCTCCGAAAGTCGGCGTGATCGCCACCGTGCACGCGGGAGCCGTCGTTGTGCTGGGCGTCGTCGGCGCGGTCTTGGCGGCACAGGCGGTGAGACTCAGACAGAGCGCGGCGGCGACCAGACAGAGGCGAGCCACGCGGGGAATCTACGGCGTTGAGGCGTCGCGTTCAACTCGGTGACCGGTCAGTCCAAAAAGACCGTGCACGTCGCCGGCCACGATGTAGAAGTCCCTCACGCGCGGCCTTTCGTTTTGGTACAGAGTTGGTACACGAAACAGCGCAATCCGTTATGCGGATGAGAGGACTTGAACCTCCACGGGGTTGCCCCCACACGGACCTGAACCGTGCGCGTCTACCAATTCCGCCACATCCGCGGGCGGCGGCCATTGTAGCCCGGGTACCGTGTCCGTCCTGCAGCGCGTCGCCCTCGCAAGCGTCATCGGACTGAGCCTCTTCGCGCTCCTCGC
>DASSXM010000037.1:0-69353 GCA_035703805.1 Gaiellaceae bacterium
AGAGGCGCAGTTCAGGGCCGAAGCGACGGCATAAGGTTGTCGGTCATGACGCAGGAGGAGCTCCTCTCGAAGGAGGCGACAGCCTTCGTCGAGCTGCTCCACCGCGAGCTGAACCCGACGCGGCTGGAGCTGCTCGAGCGGCGGCAGGAGCGGCAGCACGAGCTCGACGGCGGCGCGCTGCCGGGGTTCCTTCCGGAGACGCAGTCGGTCCGCGACGGCGACTGGCGCGTCGCGCCGGCGCCGGCGGACCTAACGGACAGGCGCTGCGAGATCACCGGCCCGGTCGAGCGGAAGATGATGATCAACGCGCTCAACTCCGGGGCGCGCGTCTTCATGGCCGACTTCGAGGACGCGAACTCGCCGACGTGGGAGAACGTCATTCAGGGGCAGGTGAACGTTCGAGACGCCTTTCGACGCGAGCTCGAGCTCGATACGGCGGAGAAGAGTTACCGGCTGAACGACGAGATCGCGACGCTGATGATCCGGCCGCGCGGCTGGCATCTTCCCGAGCGGCACTTCCTGATCGACGGCGAGGCGGCGTCGGGGTCGCTCTTCGACTTCGGGCTCGTCATGTTCCACAACGCGGCCGTGAAGGCGCCGTACTTCTATCTGCCGAAGCTCGAGTCGCACCACGAGGCGCGGCTCTGGGCGCAGGCGTTCACGCTCGCCGAGGAGACGCTCGGCATCCCGCGTGGATTGATCCGCTGCACGGTGCTGATCGAGACGATCCTCGCCGCGTTCGAGATGGAGGAGATCCTCTACGAGCTACGCGACTACGGCTGCTCGCTCAACGCCGGCCGGTGGGACTACATGTTCAGCGCCATCAAAAAGTTCCGCACGCGCGACTGGGTGTTGCCCGACCGCGTACAGGTGACGATGACCGTCCCGTTCATGCGTGCGTACACCGAGCTGCTCGTCAAGACGTGCCACAAGCGCGGCGCGCACGCGATCGGAGGCATGGCGGCGTTCATCCCGTCGCGCAAGGACCCGGAGGTGAACCGCATCGCGCTCGCGAAGGTGCGCGAGGACAAGGAGCGCGAGTCGGGCGACGGCTTCGACGGCACGTGGGTCGCGCACCCGGATCTCGTCCCGGTTGCGACCGAGGTCTTCGATTCCGTGCTCGGTGACCGGCCCAACCAGCTCGAGCGGCAGCGGGACGACGTCGTGCCGAGCGAGGCGGCGCTGCTCTCGATCCCGGACACGCCGGGCGAGGTCACCAAGCAGGGCCTGCACACGAACGTCTCAGTCGGCGTCCGCTACCTCGACGCGTGGCTGCACGGCGTCGGTGCGGCTGCGATCGACAACCTCATGGAGGACGCCGCGACCGCCGAGATCTCGCGCTCGCAGGTATGGCAGTGGGTGAAACATGGCTATTTCGACGCCGCGCAGGTTCAGGCAGAGGTCGCGGCAGTCGAGGCGGGGGACGAGGCGAAGGAGCTCTTCACACACCTTGCGCTCGCGCCGGAGCTCGTCGAATTTCTGACGCTTCCGGCGTACACTCATTTGGAGTGACGCTCGACACCACCAAGGCCGACGACATCGCGCTCGTCATCGAAGAGGCGATCGTCTCGGGTGAGCTCGCGCCCGGGACCGTCCTTCGCCAGGAACAGCTCTCCGAGCAGTTCAACGTGTCGCGTACGCCGGTGCGGGAAGCGCTGCGGCGGCTTGCGGCGCTCGGGCTCGTCTCTTTCGTCCCCAACCGCGGCGTCCGCGTGCGCACGATCTCGCGCGAGGACCTGCATGAGGCGTTCATGGTGCGCGCCGAGCTCGAGTCGCTCGCGACCGAGGTCGCGGCGACGAAGATGACCGCCGACGACCTCGTCGAGCTCGATGCGTGCGAGAGACGCTTCTCGGCTATCTCGACCGAGCTGCGCGCACGCGAGCCCGGCGACGAGCGCCGTTCGATCACCGGCGACTGGGTGCGCGCGAACCACGCCTTCCACGACGTCATCTATCGCGTCGCCGATCTGCCGCTCGTCGAGCAACTGGCGAAGAGCGCGCGACGCACGTTCTCCGGGCCGGCGGTGTGGGCGCCGGGCGACCACTCGCTCGACGGCCTCTACGTCAAGAACGCGGAGCAGCACCGCGCGATCAAGCAGGCGCTCGCCGCCGGCAGTCCTGAGGGAGCGCGCGCGCTCGCCCGCGAGCACGTCCTCTCGTCGTTCCACCTGCTCGAGACGATCCTCGAGCAGGTCGGCGCTCAGCCGCGCGACTGGCAGAGACCTAGGGGCAAGGCACAGCCGCGCTCGCGCGAAGCCCAGAGCCGCTGACGGCGACCGAGCCGCACGGCCCGAGGAGCTCGGCCTGCGCGCTGCCGCTGATCGCGTAGTTCCCTGACAGCGCCTCGGTTGCGAGCGCGGGGCCGCGGTAGACGGCGGCTCCTTTCGCGTCGCGAACCACCTCGCGCAGATGGAGCGGCGGCACGTGGCACCTCCCGCCGGCAAAGCGGAGTGTCAGCGTCCTGCCGCGGCCGACGCTGAGATGCAGGTCCTGCGCGGGACAGTTCACGAGAAACGCAGTGGACGAGGGAACGAGCCGGACGAGCTGTGGCACCGTTGCCGCCGGCACCTCACTCACGGATCCGCCGCGTGGGCTCCATCGTCTCGCGGCGTCGAAGAAGACCGCGATGAGCAGCGCCGCCGCTGCGAGCACGAGGAACGTGTCGAGCCGCTTTGGCATACTGACGACATAGTCGCTGCCTGACCACATCCATTCCACCCCTAAGATCGGCTCGATGGAGCCGCTCTACAAGCCTGAAGGTGTCGAGGCACGCTGGCAGCGCACCTGGGAGGACGAAGGCCTCTACCGCGCCGAGCCGGACGATCCGCGCCCGACGTTCGTCATCTGCGTGCCGCCGCCCAACGTCACCGGGGTTCTGCACATGGGGCACGCCCTCAACGGCACGTCTCAGGACGTCCTCATCCGCTACCACCGCATGCGGGGCTACAACGCGCTCTGGCAGCCGGGCTACGACCACGCGTCGATCGCGCTGCAGAACGTCATCGTCGGCCTCCTCGCCGAAGAGGGAATCGACCGGCTCGACATCGGCCGCGAGGCGTTCGTTGAGCGCTGCTGGGAGTTCATCCGGCAGTACGGGCCGCACATCATCGGCCAGTTCCGCTCGCTCGGCGCGTCACTCGATTACCGGCGCAACCGCTTCACACTCGACGACGAGTACACGAAGGCGGTCATGCGCTTCTTCGTCCACCTCGCAAACAAGGGGTACGTCTACCGCGGCAGCCGCATCGTCAACTGGTGCCCCGGCTGCGCGAGCGTGATCTCCGACCTCGAGGTCAATCACATCGAGGTCGACGACGCGCTGTCGTACGTCCGCTATCCGTTTGCCGACGGCGACGGCTCGATCACGATTGCGACCGTGCGTCCGGCGACGATCCTCGCCGACGTCGCGGTCGCCGTTCACCCGGAGGACGAGCGCTATCGCGACGCGATCGGCCGCGAGGTGATCGTGCCGTTCGTCGAGCGCCGCGTGCCCGTCATCGTCGACGAGCGCGTCGAGCGCGGGTTCGGGACGGGCGCGCTGAAGATCACGCCGGGCCACGACCCGACCGACTGGGAGATCGGGCAGGACCACCACCTGCTCGAGCCGATGGTCGTCGGTCTCGACGGTCGCATGAACGCCGAGGCGGGCGAGCTCGCCGGCCTGACGCAGGCGGAGGCGGACGAGCGCGTGCTCGCGTGGCTCAAGGAGCACGATCAGCTCGAGAAGCGCGAGAGCTACCGGCACGCGGTGGGCCATTGCGACCGCTCCGGCGACCGGGTCGAGCCGCTCGTGATGCTGCAGTGGTGGGTCGACATGACCGAGCTCGTGAAGCCCGCGATCGCAGTGCTCCGCGACGGCCGCGTGCGCTGCACGCCGGAACAGCAGACGAAGGTGATGCTCTCCTACCTCGAGAACATCCGGCCGTGGTGCATCTCCCGACAGCTGTGGTGGGGGCACCGCATCCCCGTTTGGTACTGCGCCGACGGCCATACGACGATTGCGGAGACGGCGCCGTACTCGTGCGCGGAGTGTGGCTCTCCGGCGCTGCACCAGGACGAGGACGTGCTCGACACGTGGTTCTCGTCCGCGCTGTGGCCGTTCGCGACGCTCGGGTGGCCGGAGCAGACGCCGGAGCTCGCGCGCTTCTATCCCGGCGACGTCTGCTCCACCGGGCGCGACATCAACTTCCTCTGGGTCTCACGAATGATCTGGGCCGGCCTCGAGCTGATGGGCGACATCCCGTTCAGCGCGGTCAACTACCACTCGATGATCATGGCGCCGGACGGCCGCCGCATGTCCAAGAGCCTCGGCACCGGCATCGACCCGACCGAGCTGATCGACGAGTACAGCGCGGACGCGACGCGCTATGGACTGCTGAAGATGTCGTCGACGCAGGACGTGCGCTTCTCGGTCGGCATGATCGAGGAGGGTCGCAAGCTCGCGAACAAGCTCTGGAACGTCGCGCGCCTCATGCTCGCGCAGAGCCAGGGCGTGACGCCCGAGGCGCGGCCGCAATCCGTCGAAGAGCGCTGGATCCTCTCGCGCCTCGATGTGACGCGCGAGCTGCTCGAAGAGTCGATCCCGACCTTCGGCTTCGCGGCGGCGGTTACCTCCCTCTATCACCTGACGTTCGACGACTTCTGCGACTGGTACGCGGAGGCCGTGAAACCGCGGCTCTACGACGGCGACGACGATGCCCGCGCGACCGCCCTCGCAGCGCTCGAACGGCTGCTCACGCTGCTGCACCCGGTGATGCCGCATGTGACAGAGGAGATCTGGTCACAGTTCCACGACTCGCGGCTGATCGTCTCGCCGTGGCCGGAGCCGTATGCGCGCGATGACGACGCGACGCGGACGCTCGAGCACGTGCGCGACGCCGGGACCGTGTTCCGCCGCAGCGCGACGCTGCCGGCGAAGCTCTCCGACGACGAGCGGCGCATCTTCGACGCCGTCGTGAAGCCGGAGCGGCAGAAGTCGAACGGCAACGCGGAGGCGGAACGCGAGCGTCTGCGCAACGAGATCGCACGCGCCGAGCAGATGCTCGGCAACGAACGCTTCGTTTCGAAGGCGCCGCCCGAGGTCGTCGAGGCGGAACGCGCAAAGCTCGAGCGCTACCGCCGTGAGCTCGAGACGATCGGCGACTGACTGGATCGCATCGCTGAGCCCGTGGCCGAAGGACGGCTTCGGGCTCGAGCGGATGCGCGCACTGCTCGCTGATCTCGGCGATCCGCAACTGCGCTATCCGGCGGTGCACATCGTCGGCACGAACGGCAAGTCGACGACGACGCGCATGACCGAGGAGCTGCTCGCCGACGCCGGCCTTTACGTCGGCGCGTATCTCTCGCCGCACGTGCGCGGCTGGAGCGAGCGCATCCGAATCCACGGCGAGGAGGCGGAGTTCGAGCACGCGGTCGCCGCAATCCGTCCGCAGGCCGAGGCGCGCGGCGCGACGCAGTTCGAATCGCTCACGGCCGCTGCGCTGCTCGCGTTCGCAGAGGCGGGCGTCGACGTGGCCGTCGTCGAGGCCGGGCTCGGCGGACGGCACGACGCGACGAACGTGCTCGCGACGCGCGTGGTCGTGCTCACGAACGTCGCGCTCGACCACATGGACGTTCTCGGCGACACGCGCGAGGCGATCGCCGCCGAGAAGCTCGCCGTCGTGCAGCCGAGCGCGACGGTCGTGCTCAGCGAAGACGAGTGGAGATTTCTCCTCCCTGACAACGAGGTCGTTGTCGCGGACGCCAGCAACCTCGCGCTTGCGGTCGCCGCCGCCGAGTCGTTTCTCGGGCGCACGGTCGACCCGCACGTCGCGGAGAAGGTCTCGCTTCCAGGCCGCCTCGAGCGGCGCGGGGAGCATCCGCTCGAGATCTGGGACGGCGCGCACAACCTCGCCGGCGTCGGCTACGCGCTTCCGCGTCTCCCGGACCGCCGTTACGTGCTCGTCTCCTCGATCCTCGCCGACAAGCGGCCGGAGCTCATATTGCGCGCCCTCTCCGTCATCGGCGACGCCCTTGTCGCGACCGAGTCGTCGAGCCTCCGTGCGCTCGCGGCAGCGGACCTCGCCTCCCTCGCCGAGCCATATTTCAAGCATGTTGAGGCCGTCGCCGATCCCGTCGCTGCCCGCCTGCGCGGGCTCGAGCTCGCCGGTCCGGACGGCGCGCTCTTCGTCGCCGGTTCGCTCTATCTTCTTGCCGACCTCAGCGATGCGGGCTACAACCCATAGTGTGAGCGAAAAGCTCGGCGTCTTCGCCTTCGCGGCGGTCGTGCTCGTGGTGATCGTCGGAGGGGCGTTCGGCGCCGGGTATCTGATCGGAAGGATCCTGCTGTGACGTGGATCGAGGCCCGCAACCTGCTCGTCGTGTTCGCTGCGATCTTCTGGATCGCGTTCGCCTACTGGGTGTTCAAGGACGCGCGGCGCCGCGTCGAGGATCCGCTGCTCGTCGGCATCGCGACGCTGCTCGGCATCGCGCTGCCGTTCGTCGGCCCGTTCGTCTACATGCTGTTCCGGCCGCCCGAGTACCTCGAGGACGTGCGCGAGCGCAAGCTGGAGATCCAGGCGATCGAGGAACAGCTCGCGCACGAGCTCAACTGCCCGGTCTGCCGGTCGCCCGTCGAGGCGAGCTTCCTCGTCTGCCCGATCTGCACGACGAAGCTCAAGCAGGCCTGCGTCAGCTGCAAGGCGCCGCTCGAAGCGGTGTGGCAGGTGTGCCCGTTCTGTGAGACGCCGGTCGCGCCGGCAGCGGCGACGGAGATTCGTAGCGCGGGTTAGATTTGGCCGCCGTGGCCGTCGAGCGCAGTCTCATCCTCATCAAGCCGGACGCCGTGCGTCGCGGGCTCGCCTCCGAGATCCTCGGCCGCATCGAGTCGCGCGGCCTGACGATCCGCGCCGGCAAGCTGCTCACGGCCGACCGCGCGCTCGGTGAACGGCATTACGCCGAGCACAAGGAGAAGCCGTTCTTCGGCGAGCTCGTCGAGTTCATCAGCTCGGGGCCGACGTGGGCTCTCGTCGTCGAGGGCGAGGGCGCGATCGCGACGCTGCGCAAGACGATCGGCGCGACAAACCCCGCCGACGCCGAGCCGGGAACGATCCGCGGCGACCTCGCGGTCTCGATGCCCGACAACCTCGTGCACGGTTCCGATTCGTCCGAGTCGGCGGCGCGGGAGATCGCGCTCTGGTTCGGCGATGAGCTCGTCTGACCTCGAACGCAACGTCGCCGTTTGGACCAGGACGAACGCCGAGTTCACGGACGGCTCGGCCGCGCGTGCGTGGGCGCACGAAGAGATCACCTGGGGCAAGTGGCGCGGCCTCGAGTCGGAGCTGAACATTCTCGGTGACGTCTCAGACCAGGACGTCGTCGAGCTCGGATGCGGCACTGCCTACTTCTCCGCGTGGCTCGCGAAGCGCGGCGCCCGTGTCGTCGGGGTCGATCCGACACCTGCGCAACTCGCGACCGCACGGCGGTTGATGGACGAGACCGGCATCCGTTTCGAGCTCGTCGAGGCTCGGGGCGAGAGCGTGCCGCTGCCCGATGCGTCGTTCGACATCGCGATCTCCGAGCACGGTGCAGCCGCGTGGGCTGACCCGTACAAGTGGATCCCCGAGGCTTCGCGACTTCTGCGCACCGGCGCCGTGCTCGCGTTCCTGCATTCGACGCCCTTGGCACACATCTGCTACCCGGACGTCGGCCCGATCACGACCGAGCTCCAGCGGCCGTACTTTGGCTTGGGCCGAACGACATGGGAAGACGACGGCGGCGTCGAGTACCAGCTCACGCACGGCGATTGGATTGCCGTTCTGCGTGACGCGGGATTCGAGATCGAGCGCTTGATCGAGCTGCAGGCGAAGCCCGACGCCGAGATGCCGCGCTACTACGTCGACACGCCGCCCGAGTGGGCGCGTCAATGGCCAGACGAGGAGATTTGGGTAGCGCGGAAGAGTTGAACCTCGCGCTGCTCCTCGCATCGACGTCGCCGCAGCGGCGCGCGATTCTCGAGCAGCTCGGGCTTCCGTTCGAGGTCGTCGTGCCGGACTACGACGAGACGGGCGACGATCCGCTCGACCACGCGGCCGGGAAGGCGCGCTCGGTCGACGCCGGCGACCGGCCCGTGCTCGGCGTCGACACGATCGTCCGCTGCGATGGGCGCCTGCTCGGGAAGCCGGGTCATGTGGGAGAGGCTGAGGAGATGCTCGAGACGCTCTCCGGGCGCGAGCACGAGGTCGTCTCCGGCCTCTGTCTGCGCACGTACGCGTGGGAAGAGCTGCACACCGAGACGACGCGCGTCGTCTTCCGGCCGCTGACCGCGCGCGACATCGCGTCGTACATCGAGACCGGCGAGTGGCAGGGACGTGCCGGCGCGTATGCGATCCAGGGCCGCGGCGCCGTCCTCGTCGAGCGCGTCGACGGCGACTACTTCAACGTCGTCGGGCTGCCGGTCTCGCTTCTGGTCCGTCTTTTGGCCGAGCGTTTCGCCGGCCTCTACGGGCTCGGCTAGCCTGTAGCGCTGCTTCGGGGTGTGGCGCAGCCTGGTAGCGCGCTCCGTTCGGGTCGGAGAGGTCCCCAGTTCGAATCTGGGCACCCCGATTTCAATGCCCGTGACTGAACTCGTCGAGCGCTGGCAGCTCGAGCTCGGCGAGCCGTATCCGCCGGGCGCGGCCGGCCATGCTTTCCGCGCCACGCTGCCGGACGGAACGCCCGCGGTGTTGAAGATCTCGACGCCGCATCGCGAAGCGGAGCAGGAAGCCGACGCGCTCGAGCGCTGGAACGGCGACGGCGCCGTGCGCCTGCTTGCGCGCGACGACGAGCGTCATGCGCTGCTGCTCGAGCGCTGCGAGCCGGGGTCGTTTCTCTCCGAGTCGCCCGACGCGCTCGACGTGCTCATCGGACTGCTGCCGCGCCTCTGGAAGAACGCGGATGGGTTCCACACGCTCACCGACGAAGTCGCGCACTGGGCGCTCGAAGGCGACGTCGGCTCGCTGGCCGGCGACCTCGCGGCGACGCAAGGGGAGCTCGTGCTCGTCCACCAGGATCTCCACGGCGAGAACGTGCTCGCAGCGGAGCGCGAGCCGTGGCTCGTCATCGACCCGAAGCCGCTCGCCGCCGAGCGCGAGTTCGCGGTCGCGCCGATCGCGCGCTCGTCCGAGCTCGGCCACTCGAAGCGCGACGTGCTGTACCGCCTCGACCGGCTCTGCGGCGAGCTCGGCCTCGACCATGAGCGGGCGCGCGGCTGGACGATCGTGCAAACCGTCGCCTGGGGTGGAGAGCGCGCTGAGGACCGTTCGGAGGTGGTCGAGTGGCTCAGCTGATAGCCGTCCTCTTCGATGTCGACTTCACGCTCGTGCGCCCTGGGCCGGAGCTCGGGCCGGAGGGCTACAAGCGCGCCGGCGAGCGGCACGGGCTGGCGCTCGACCCGGCGCGCTACGAGGAAGCGCGCGACGCCGCCCTCGTCGACCTGCAGCGGCATCCGGAGCTCGACCACGACGAGGAGATCTGGTTCGCGTTCACCGAGCGGATCGTCATCGGCATGGGCGGCACGCCGCCGGCGTCCTACGAGACCGCGGTCGAGATCACGCGCGGCTGGGAGCGGCACGACAACTTCGAGCTGTACGAGGACACGCTCCCCGTCTTCGACGAGCTGCGCCGCGCCGGGCTGAAGCTCGGGCTCATCTCGAACTCCGCGCGCGACATGCGTGGGTTCGCGCGTCATCACGGTCTTGACGTCGACGCGGCGATCAGCTCGTTCCACCACGGCAAGACGAAGCCGCACGCGTCGATCTTCCGCGCAGTGCTCGACCTGCTTGAAGTGGCGCCTGAGGATGCGTCGATGGTCGGCGATTCGGTGGAGGACGACATGGACGGTGCCCGTGCGCTCGGAATGCGCGCGGTCCTCGTCGACCGGCACGGCGTGCGGCCGGACTACGAGCCGCGGATCGATGATCTGTACGCCTTACCCGCCGTCCTCGGCTTAGGATCTGACTGATGGCAGCGTGGCTCGCCTGGGCGATCGCAGCAGCGCTGCTCGCCGTGGGCGAGATCTTCACGCCGGGAATGTTCTTCCTCGGCCCCGTCGCGCTCGCGGCAGTGGCCGGCGCCGTTGCCGCCGCCGCCGGCGCGCCGGCCTGGCTGCAGATCGTCGCGTTTCTTGCGGGCTCCCTTGCCTCACTCTCATTGCTTCGTCCGATCGCGCGTGCGCACCTCCGGATGCCGCAGGCGATTCGAACCGGGACGGCCGCACTCGAAGGAACGAAGGCGACCGTGCTGCAACGCGTCGATGCGCAAGGAGGTCGCGTGCGCATCGGCGGCGAGGAGTGGTCGGCGCGCGCATTCATGCCCGACCAGGTGCTCGAACCGGGCAAGCAGGTGGAGGTCGTGAAGATCGAGGGCGCGACGGCGCTCGTCTATGAGTAATCCGGTGCCAGGCACCCGACTTTCGGCTCGAAACTTGCCTCTCGCCAATCACCGGTGCCTGGCTCCGGCGAACAATCCTCCAAAGGAGCTTTCATGGCCGGACTGATCGTCGTGCTCGTCGTCGCTGTCTTCGTGCTCGCGGTGGTCGCGCGCACGATTCGCATCATCCCGCAGGCTCGCGCGGGCGTGATCGAACGGCTGGGCCGGTATCAAAGGACCCTCAGCCCAGGGCTCGCGCTCGTCGTTCCATTCGTCGATCGGCTGCGACCGCTGATCGATCTGCGTGAGCAGGTCGTCTCGTTTCCGCCACAGCCCGTGATCACCGAGGACAACCTCGTCGTCAACATCGACTCGGTCATCTACTTCCAGGTCACCGACGCGAAGGCGGCGACGTATGAGATCGCGAACTACATCCAGGCGATCGAGCAGCTCACGGTGACGACGCTGCGCAACGTGATCGGCGGCATGGCGCTCGAAAAGACGCTCACGTCGCGCGACGAGATCAACGGTCAGCTCCGCGGCGTGCTCGACGAGGCGACCGGCAAGTGGGGGATCCGCGTCAACCGCGTCGAGCTGAAGGCCATCGATCCGCCGGCGTCGATTCAGGACTCGATGGAGAAGCAGATGCGCGCCGACCGGGAGAAGCGCGCGACGATTCTCCAGGCCGAAGGGCAGAAGCAGTCGGCGATCCTCACCGCCGAGGGTGAGAAGCAGGCTGCCGTGCTGCGCGCGGAAGGGCAGAAACAGGCGACGATCCTGCAGGCCGAGGGGCAGGCCAAGGCGATCGGCACGGTGTTCGGAGCGATTCACGAAGGCAACCCCGACCCGCAGCTGCTCGCGTATCAGTACCTGCAGGCGCTACCACTGATCGCGCAGGGCGAGTCGAACAAGGTCTGGATCATCCCGGCCGAGTTTCAACAAGCGCTCGGAAAGATCGGCGGCCTAGTGCGGGGCGACGGCGAGGACAGCGCGAACGTAACGTCGTAGCTGAGCGGCGTTCGGCTCGCCGGCGGGCAGCTCGACCACGAACGGCGACGTGCCGGGGAAGCGGTGCGCCTCCCAGGTGACCGCGCTGCCCGGGTAGCGCGCGAGCGAATTCAGCGGCAGGCCTGCAGTCTTCGCAAAGACTCGTTCGAGCGCGAGGTTTCCGGTCGAGTCGTCGACGACGTTCAGGTGCTGGTGGAACCAGATCGAGACGGCCGGGCGGATGCGCAGGATCAACCGGTACGCAATCCGTGATTCCGGTTCAGAGAGCGGACGGACGCCGGAGTCGAACGTGCCCTCCAGGTCGCGCCAGCGCCACGGGAAGTTGCGGTTGAGGTCGACGCCGTCCGCGTTCTGTCGCGTGTCGGCCGCGACTCCGTCCGGATTGAGATCCGGAACGATCCACAGCGCAACGCCGGCGGGGGGCGTCGCATGCTCGAGCGCGCGCGCGACGGCGATTCCCGCGGGCTCGTTGCCGTGGATGCAGCCGACGACGAGGACGGCAACGCTTGGGTTCGGCGCCGCGATCTCGATCGCGTCGATTGCGCGGCCGCGTGCCGAGCGTCCGAGCGGGATCACGTGCACCGTTGCCGCCGCCGCGACCGCGGCGATCACAGCGTCTCTCGTTTCCAGGCGTCGGTGTGCTCGCCGAGCGCGGGAGCGCGACCGGGCGATGGAGTGCCGAAGGCACCAGCGGCCTCCGCAAGCGTCGACACCGGCCCGACGCACACGTCTTCGTTCGCGAACACGTCGAGCCAATGTGCCAGCGTCTGCGTTGCGAAAACCTCGGACAGCGCACGCACGAGCGACTCCTGCTCCTGCGCGTACTGGCTCTCCGCGAGCTCGGGCCGGCCGAGCAGCTCGCACAGCCGACCGAAGAACTTCGGTTCGAGCGCGCCGACTGTGACGTGCCGTCCGTCTGCGGTCGCGTACATCCGGTAGCACGCGAAGTTGCCCGCGAGAACGGGCGAGCCGGAGGCGAGCTGGTGAGCGCGGTGCGTCATCGAGACGACGATGCGCCGGCCAACACCGGTCCGCTCGCGTTCGAGCAACGCGGCGAGGACCTCCGTCACTGCGCCGAGCCCACCCGCGGCGAGATCGGCGACCTGCACAGACGGAACGGCGTTGCCGAGCACGCCCGCCCAGCCGACGTAGTTGAGATCGTGGCCCGCACGCTGCTCGTGCGCGCCGCCGACGCCGAAGCCCGTGATCGAGCAGTACACCGTTCGGGCAGGCACGTCATCCGGTCCGATCCCGAGCCTCGCGGCGACGCCCGGCCGGAACGACTCGAGGGCGACGTCGGCGCGCGCGAGCAGCGCCCGCGCGAACGCGGCGTCCGCAGGAAGGTCGCAAACCACCGATTCCTTGCCCGCATTCAGCGCGTCGTGCCAGGCGGGCGCGGTCGCCCGCATCGGGTCGCCACCCGGCTGCTCGAGCCGGATCACGCGCGCCCCCAGCCGCAGCATTTCCGCCGAGGCAAAGGCCCCGGGCACGTACCGGGTGGCATCGACCACGAGCAGCCCTTGCATCGGCGGCGAACCTACCACTACCCTCATGCGGTCTTGGCAGTCCGCCAGATCGGCTCTGAGGAGAAACGGCGCCTGATTCTCGACGCCGCGGTGCGCGTGTTCGCGCAGAAGGGCTTCCACACGTCGCGTGTCGGCGACATCGCGGAAGAGGCCGGCGTCGCGCACGGCCTGCTCTACCACTACTTCTCGTCGAAGGACGAGGTGCTGGAGACGATCTTCCGCGAGAACTGGTACGTTCTCGTCGCTCGCCTCCAGGCGGTGGCCGACACTGACGAGCCCGTGCGCGACCAGTTTCGCCACGTCGCAGCGATCCTGCTGCGTACCTGGCTGCACACGCCGGACGTCGTCCGCGTGATCATCGGCGAGATCTCCCGCACGCACGCGGTCGAGCACCGCATCGGCGAGCTCGAGCGGCCGATCGACGTCATCCACGAGATCATCGAGCGCGGACAAGCAAGCGGCGAGATTCGCGGCGAACTCGATCCCCGCCTCGCGGCTGTCGTCTTCTACGGCGGGATCGACGAGCTCCTCACGGGCTGGGTGCTCGGGCGGCTGCCCGACGGCCCCGACGACGTCGCCGTCGCCGAGCGCACGTTCGTCGACGAACTCTGCGGCGGACTGTTCAGCTAGCGATCAGCTCGGCGAAGCGCGCAGCGCCCACGTTCCCGCCGGAGATCACGACGCCGACGCGTGTTCCATCGACGCGGCCGTTCAGCAGCGCGGCGACACCGACCGCCCCGCTTGGCTCGGTCACGAGCTTCATGCGGTCGAAGAGGAACGCCATCGCGTCGACGATCTCCTCCTCGCTCACGGTCACGACCTCGTCGACGCGCTGCCGGTTCACCTCGAAGGTCAGCTCGCCCGGCGCGGGCGACTGCAAGCCGTCGGCGATCGTCTGCGGGAGGTCGATGTGCACGCGCTTGCCCGCTGCGAGCGAGCGCTGAGTGTCGTTTGCCGCCTCGGGCTCGACGCCGACGACGCGCATCCCTGCATGCAGCGCTTTCGCGACCGTCGCGCAGCCGGCGATGAGCCCGCCGCCGCCGATCGGGACGACGAGAGTGTCGAGGTCGGGAACCTCGTCGAGCAGCTCGAGCGCGGTCGTTCCTTGGCCCGCCATCACGAGCGGGTCGTCGTACGGCTTCACGAGCGCGAGCCCGCGCTCCTCCGCGATGCGCGCACCGATCGCCTCGCGGTCCTCCGTCCAGCGATCGTACGGAACGATCTCTGCGCCGTAACCGCGCGTGGCCTCGAGCTTTGCCGCAGGCGCATCTTTCGGCATGACGATCGTCGCGCTCGTGTCGAGCAGCCGTGCGGCGATCGCGACCGCCTGCGCGTGGTTGCCGGACGAGAACGCGATCACGCCGCGGCTGCGCTCTTCCTCCGGCAGCGACGAGATCTTGTTGTACGCGCCGCGGAACTTGAACGCGCCGCCGCGCTGGAACGACTCCGCCTTCAGGTGCACGGACGCGCCGACGAGTGCGTCGAGCGTCCGCGACGAGACGACCGGCGTCTTGTTCGCGACACCCTCCAGTCGCCGCGCCGCGGCGCGAACGTCGTTTAGCTCGATCACCTGCTGCTCCACATATGCTCGCGCAGTATGAATCTGCTCCGTGATGAGCCGCAGCGCTTCGGCGAGAAGCTGGGCGCCACGAGGTGGGGCGGCACGCTCTACGAGCTCGGGCCTGGCGACGCGTCGAGGTACCACTGGCAGGTCGGCGAGGAGGAATGGCTCGTCGTCATCGCGGGCCGTCCGACGCTGCGCACGCCCGACGGCGAGCGCGTGCTCGAGCCGTGGGACACCGCGGTCTGCGTCCGCGGCGAGGCAGGTGCGCATCAACTGAAGAACGAGACCGACGAGCCGGTGCGGGTCGCCTGGTTCTCGACGATCTCCGATCCCGAGGTTGTCGTCTATCCCGACGAGGACAGAATCGGCGTCGTCGCGCAGTGGAGCCGCGACGACCGCGAGACGATCAGAGGCTGGGTCGACCGGCGATGAACCTTCGCCATGCCGACCTGGTCGAACGCGAGATGCCGCCCGGCTTCGAGCATGCGCGCGCGAGCGTGCGCGAGGCGCTCGGCGGCGAGCTGATCGGCTGCTCGGTGTACGAGATCCCTGCGCGCACGCGCCTCTGGCCGTACCACTACCACGTCGGCAACGAGGCGTGGCTCATCGTCGTGACCGGGAAAGCGACGCTGCGCGCGCCCGACGGCGAGCGCGAGCTCGTGGAAGGAGACGTCGTCGCGTTTCCAGAAGGTGAAGCCGGCGCGCACCAGCTCGCGAACACGACCGATGCGCCAGTGAGGGTCGCGATCTTCTCGACGCTCAATCGCGGCAGCGTCGTGTACCCGGACTCGGGCAAGGTCGGCGCGAACTTCACCTACTTCAGGCTGGCGGACGCCGTCGACTACTGGGACGGAGAGGTCTAGCGGAACGCGTTCTGGCCGGTGAGCGCTTCGCCGACGACGAGCGTGTGCACCTCGTGCGTGCCCTCGTACGTCAGCACCGACTCGAGGTTGTTCATGTGCCGGATCACCGGGTACTCGAGCGTGATCCCGTTGCCACCGAGGATCGTGCGCGCGGTGCGGCACACTTCGAGCGCGCCGCGCACGTTGCCCATCTTGCCCATGCTCACCTGCTCGGGCAGCAGCGTTCCCTCGTCCTTCATGCGGCCGAGGTGGAGCGCGAGTAGCGTGCCGCGGTTGATCTCGAGCGCCATCTCGGCGAGCTTCTGCTGCGTCAGCTGGTAGCCCGCGATCGGCTTGCCGAACACGAGCCGCTCTTTCGCGTAGTCGAGCGCCGCCTCGAACGACGCGCGCGCGGAGCCCATCGCGCCCCAGACGATCCCGTAGCGCGCCTCGCTCAGGCAGGAGAGCGGCCCGCGCAGCGACGACACCTCGGGGAAGCGGTTTTCCTCGGGCACGCGTACGTCGCGGAAGATGAGCTCGGACGTCACCGACGCGCGCAGCGACATCTTGTGGTGCATCTCCGGCGCCTCGAAGCCCGGCATCCCCTTCTCGACGATGAAGCCGTTGATCTCGCCGGCCTCCGTGCGCGCCCACACGATCGCGAGGTCGGCGATCGTCCCGTTCGTGATCCACATCTTCGATCCGTTGAGGATCCAGTCGGAGCCCTCGCGCTTCGCATGCGTGCGCATCGCGCCGGGGTCTGACCCCGCATCGGGCTCGGTGAGGCCGAAGCAGCCGATCGCAGTCCCCTCGTGCATCGCCGGCAGCCAGCGCTGCTTCTGCTCCTCGGTGCCCCAGCGCCAGATCGCGTACATCGCGAGCGAGCCCTGCACCGACACGAGGCTGCGGACGCCGGTGTCGCCGGCCTCGAGCTCCAGGCACGTGAGGCCGTAGGCGACGGAGCTCGCGCCCGGCAGGCCGTAGCCGTGCAGATGCATGCCGAAGAGCCCCAGCCCGGCGAGCTCCTGGGTCAGCTCGCGGGGGAGCACGGCGTTCTCGAACCAAGCCCCGACCTCGGGGAGCACCCGCTCGTGGACGAAGCGGCGGACGGTGTCCCGGATCGCCCGCTCGTCGTCGTCGAGGAGGGAGTCGATCGCGAGGAAGTCGCGGGGGTCGAGGGCGGTCGGCTTCGTCGTTGCGGCCACTTGCGCAGATCGTACTGGTATGGTGTTTGACTGACTAGTCAATCGGTTAGGACGGAGGGCATGGCGACGATCGAGGAAGGCCTCGCGACCGGAGTTTCGTTTGGGCTGACCGACGAGCAGAAGGCGCTGCGTGAGCTCGCGCGCGACTTCGCGTCCAAGGAGATCCGTCCCGTCGAACACGAGTGCGACGAGCACATGCGCCACCCGGTCGACGTGATCGAGAAGGCGCACGCGCTCGGCCTGATGAACGCGCACGTTCCGAGCGAGTACGGCGGGCCAGGCCTCTCCGCGTTCGAGGGGATGCTCTTGGGGGAGGAGCTCTACTGGGGCTGCTCCGGCATCGGCACGTCGATCACAGCGAACGGCCTCGGCTCCGGCCCCGTCATCGGTTTCGGCACGGACGACCAGAAGCGAAAGTGGCTCACACCGCTCATCGAGCAGCCGTTGCTTTGCTCGTTCGGGTTGTCCGAGCCTGGTGCCGGATCCGACGTCGCGGCGCTGAAGACCACCGCTGCGCGTGATGGCGACGAGTACGTCCTCAACGGATCGAAGACGTTCATCACGAACGCGGGCTACGCGGCATGGACGGTCGTCTTCGCGAAGACAGACCCGCGTGCGGGCAGCAAGGGGATGTCGGCGTTCATCGTCCCCATGGACACGGCGGGCGTCACGATCGAGCAACACCTCGACAAGATGGGTCAGCGCGCGACCGACACCTCGGCGTTCGCGCTGCAGGAGGTGCGCGTCCCCGCCGAGAACCGCATCGGCGACGAAGGTGACGGCTTCAAGATCGCGATGGCGACGCTCGACGCGACGCGGCCGGGAACGGCGATCGGCGCCGTCGGTGTCGCGCAGGCTGCATACGAGCACTCGGTCGAGTACGCGAAACAGCGCGTCACGTTCGACTTGCCCATCGCTGCGCATCAGGGCGTCAACTTCATGATCGCCGACATGGCGACGGAGATCGAGGCTGCGCGCCTGCTCTGTTGGCAGGCAGCGTGGATGCTCGACCAGGGCTACGGTCGCGACGGGACGCTGTACTCGTCGTTCGCGAAGCGCTTCGCCGCCGACACGGCGATGAAAGTGACGACCGACGCCGTCCAGGTCTTCGGCGGCTACGGCTACATCAAGGAGTACCCGGTCGAGAAGCTCATGCGCGACGCGAAGCTGTTCCAGATCTACGAGGGCACCTCGCAGATCCAGCGGCTCGTGATCGCGAAAGAGATATTTTTGCCGCGTGCCGATTGAGATCGATCTCTCCGGGCGAGTCGCGTTCGTCACCGGAGGATCGCGAGGGCTCGGCCGGGCAGACGCGCTGACGCTCGCACGCGCGGGCGCCGACGTCGTCGTCGCCGACCTGCTCGTCGAGTCGGAGCTCTCCGAGGAGACCGACCGCTACGGCGCGCTCGCGACCGTCGCGAGGCAGCAGGGACTCGTGCACACCGAGGAGACGGTCGAGGAGATCCGCGGTCTCGGTCGCCGGGCCTTGGCGATCCGCTGCGACGTCACGGACCGCGCCGAAGTCGATGCGGCCGTCGCGCGGACGGTCGACGAGCTCGGCTCGCTCGACATCCTCGTGAACAACGCGGGCACGCTCGACCACGCGGCGCAGATCCACGACCAGTCGCCGGCGTTGTGGGAGCGCGACCTGCGCGTGAATCTGACCGGCGCGTTCAACTGCGCGCAGGCGGCCTGGCCGCACATGAAAGAGCACGGCTGGGGGCGGATCGTGAACATGGCCTCGGTCGCAGGGACGCTCGGAGGCTTCGGTCAGGCGAGCTACTCGACGACGAAGGCGGGCCTGCTGGGGCTGACGAAGACGCTGGCGATGGAGGGTGGCCGCCATGGGATCACGTGCAACGCGATCGTCCCCGGCGTGATCGGGACGGAGGCGTTCAACATGGCCAACGCGGCGATGAACGAGCGGATCGTCAGGCGCACGGTGCTCAAGCGGCCCGGCGAGCCGCAGGACATCGCGAACGCGATCGCCTTCCTTTGCTCCGACCTCGCCGCCTACATCACGGGCATCGAGCTCAACGTCTCGGGCGGCGTCGAGCTCTTCGTTTTCTAGAAGCCGCGCGAAAAGCTGACGCTTTCGCGCGGGTGAGAGCCCCGCTTCGCGGGAATCGCGTGCCGGCAAAGCCGGCACGCTCTTGAGGTGTTTAGCGCTTGTTCACGCTGCGCGGGCGGTGGTCGCTTCGCGCATCCCCGCCCGCGTGGATTCGCCTCCGCGTAAGCCGGCCATGCCGGTCTTACGCTCCGGCTTGAGTTGAAGCGTGCGGCCAGCGGTTTAGACGTGTCTCGCAACCAGGTTGCGGGACATGTCCAGCGACCAGGTCGCGACCTGGTCGCTGCCGTTATTCGGGGCTACCATCCGGCGGTGCGCCGCCGGCTCCTGGCAGTGGCGTTCGCCCTCGTCGCGGCGGGCGTCGTTCTCGGCTTCGTCTTCGCGGGCTCGGCCGCGAAGATCGCCGAAGGCATTCGCGTGGACGGGGTTGACGTGGGCGGGCTCAAGGCCGGCGATGCCCGCGCGCTCCTGGAACGGGAGGCAGCGGAGGTCTCGAACACGCCGATCGTGTTCGTCGCCTCGGGGCATCGGTTCCCGATCCGGGCGGTCGAGCTCGGCGTCCAAGCCGACTGGCGCACCGCGATCGCCGACGCCCGCCGCCAAGGCGACGGATTCGTCCCGCTCCGCGGCTTCAAGCGCATCGGCGTGCAGGTCTTCGGCGCCGACGTGACGCCGCCTACGACCGTGCTCTCGGGCGCACTCGAGTACAAGCTGCAGCTCATCGCGCAGGCGGTCGACCGCACGCCACGCGATGCGCGCCTCGTGCGTGACGGCCTCGACGTTCGTGTGCTTCCAGCGCAGCCCGGCGTCGAGCTCGAGCGTGCCGCTGCCGAGCAGACGATCGTGCACGCGCTCGCTTCGCTTCACCGCACGGCCACGGAGATCGCGCTTCCGCTGCGGCGAACGCCGCCGCGCGTGCGTGCGCTCGCACTCCGTCGCTCGGCGGCGCAGGCGCACACCGTGTTGTCGGCACCGGTCACGCTCGAGCTCGGGCCCACGCGCTGGGTCGTGCCGCCGTCGCGTCTCGCCGAGCTGCTCGAGCTTCCCACCGGCGGCGCGACGAAGCTGAGCATCGGCGGCCCGGCAGCGGTCTCGTGGTTGACGACGCTCGCAAGCCGCGTCGAGTCGCCGCCGAAGGACGCGACGTTCGCCGTCGACGGCCCACACGTTCGCATCGTGCCGAGCAAGGCCGGGATTCGGCTCGACGCGGTGCGCACCGCAGACGCGATCCTTGCCGCCGCGACGCGGGTGCGCCCTCGCTTCCGTGTCGCGCAGCTCGTCACCGAGCGGGAGCCGGCGAAGATCACGACTGCGAAGGCGCAGACGATGGGGATCGTAGGCCTGGTCTCAGGCTTCACGACAGAGTTCGGCGGCGTGCCGAACCGCATCCACAACGTCGAGACCGTCGCGCATCTCATCGACGACAAGCTCATCGCGCCCGACGAGACGTTCTCGTTCAACAAGACGACCGGGGAGCGCACGGCGGCGAAGGGCTTCCTCATCGCGCCGGTGATCATCAGCGGCGAAGTCACCACCGGGCTCGGCGGGGGCGTCTGCCAGGTGTCGACGACGGTCTTCAACGCCGCGTTCGACGCCGGCCTGAACATCACCGCGCGCACGAACCACGCGCTGTACATCAGCCACTACCCGCAGGGGCGCGACGCAACGGTCAACTACCCGGACGTCGACCTCAAGTTCGTGAACGACACCGGTCACTGGCTTCTGCTCCGGGCGTTCGTCAGCTCGTCGTCGCTGACCGTGAATCTCTACGGCACGCCGACGCACCGCAAGGTCGTCAGCACGACCGCGCCACTCGTCGTCGCCGGCAAGATTCCGGTGAAGAGGACCGTCGACAAGACGTTGAAGCCCGGCGAGATCGTCGTCGACGACCCCGGGGTGCCACCGCTCCGCACGAGCGTCACGCGTGACGTCTACACGCAGGACGGCAAGCTGCTGTATCACACGACGTGGTTCTCGTCGTATCGCGCCTCGCCGAAGCTCGTTCGCGTCGGCCCGAAGAAGAAGAAGCCGAAGCCCGCAACGACGACGACTACGCCGGCGACTCTGCCGAGCGGATAGCCAGGGCCAGCCACTCGGGCACGCGCGTCGGCTTGAACGTGGCCGCGTCGATGCAGGCGTGCGCAGTCCAGCCCTCCGCAACGAGGACACCGTCCTCGCGCACGATGGCGTACTCGTACTTGAAGCGCGCGCCGCGCAGGTCGAGACAGCGTGCGTGGACGTCGAGGAGGTCGTCGAACCGCGCGGGAACGCGGTAGCGGATGAACGTCTCGAGAACGAGCGCCTCGATCCCCAGATCGCGTAACGTCTGATAGCCGCCGGCGTGCTCGCGCAGGTACTCGACGCGCGCCACCTCGAACCAGACGAGGTAGGAGGCGTTGTGGGCCACGCCCTGTGCGTCGGTGTCGGCGAAGCGGACGCGCACTCGCGTCGTGAACGGAAAGCCCTCCACGCGCAAACTCTACGGTGATCCGGCCGGCCTCAGCGACGCGGCGAAGATCGCCTCGCGAAATCGGCCGTGCAACGGCGGCGTCGCAAGCGTGTACACGGCGACGACCCGGTCCTGCGCGAACTCCGCCGAGAAATAGTCGCCGACCATGTGGCCTCCCTCGGCCTTGGCGAGCCAGGTCATGCTCATCGGCTGAGTGTCGAGCTGCTGGGGCGTCGTCCACGTCACGCCTCCGTCGGTCGATTGCACGAAGGCGATCCCGAGCTGGCAGGCGTTACGTGCGCACGAGCCCGCCAGGAAGTACGCGTAGACGAGCGCGAGCTGATTCGCGTGCAGTGGATCCGCGGCCAGGCCGGGAATGAACGAGCTCTGCGTCGAGGAGGTCGCGACGGTGGGAACGCGCTGCGGCGCCGACCACGTCACCCCTTCGTCGTGTGACGTCGAGAAGACGATGTCGTTCTCGGTGCATGCCGGCCGGAAACGGCAGTCGGCCCACGCGATGAAGAGCGTGCCCGCGGCGTCGACTTCGAGCGACGGAAGCGAGATGGCGCGCATCGGCGTGTTGTTCGCCGACTGAAGGTCCGAGACGGCGACCGGCGCGAACGTGACGCCTCCGTCGGTCGAGCGCGCGCCGGCAATCGCGCCCTGGGTCGCCGCCTGGTTCCGGTAGTCGCCCGCGATGACGACCAGCGTTCCGTCAGCGAGCACAGCCGGCTGCGTCCCGACGAGGACATGCGTCACCGTCACCGGCGCCGACCACGTCACGCCGCCGTCGGTGCTCCACTGGCTGACGGTGATGTTCTTCTGGTCGTCGGTGTATGTCGCATAGCAGCGGCCGCGGAACGGGCTCGTCGCGCCGTTGTCGCACGCGAGCCAGTCCTTGTCGAGGAGCGGCCCTGTGGCGACGGTCACCGGCGCTGTCCAGTTTTGCCCATCGACTGAGCGTGCGATGAGGACGTGCGAGCTCCCCTGTTCGAGCGTCAGCGTTCCGATGAGCCAGACGCCGTGCAGCGAGTCGTACGCGACCGACGGGTCCGACGCGGCACGCTGCGTTCCCGGCGGGCTCGACTCGACAGTGACGCTCGGCAGCAGGCCGCGCTGCCACGTTCGGCCGGAGTCGCGGGAGACGGCGAAACCGATGTTCGACGACGCGCCGGTGGAGAAGCGGCCGACTTGGTACGCGGCGACGACCGCCGGTCCCCACGCGGCGTCGTCCGGTTCGACCGCGGTCTCGTGTTGGCTCTGCGGGTTCGTCGACGAATCGACGGACAGACGGCGGGAGACGACCTTGCAATTGGCGGCGACCTTGTCGGAGAGGTCGGCGCTCACAACGTCGAAGCCGGTGCCGCAGTCGACGGAGTCGACGCCGCCCCAGGCCACCTGTATGAAGTGGTTTCCCTTACCTGCGAAGATGCGGTCGGCGGCCTCGGTGCCGACGATCAGCGGGATGTGGGGAAGCCCGTGAATGGTCGCGGCCGCGGCCGGCGCGGCGAAGACCAGCGCCAGCAGCACGACGAGACGGCGCATCGCCCGGAGGGTACGTAGAATTGCCCGTGGATGGCGCAAGCGCGGAAAAATGATCTGCTCACCCGTCTCGTCGATGCCGGTGAAGAGGCGATCCAGCGGTTGGCCGAGGTGCCCGGCGGCGATCGCATCGTCGGAACGGTGAATACGATGCGCGACCGCGTCGACGAGCTGCAGAAGCGCGTCCGCGGGCTCGAGGATCTCGACAAGCGGCTTACGGCGCTCGAGCGCAAGGTCGACAAGCTCTCAGCGCCGAAGCGCAAGAAGCCCAAGCCGAAGCCGAAGCCTAAGGCTCAGTAACAACGCGAGCAGCAGGCCGCCGACGATGTCGGTCGGCACGTGGAAGCCGCTGAGCTCGAGCAGCACGATCGCCGCGACCGCCCACGGCCTTGCCGCGGGCCACGCCGCCGCAATGACGACGGCGCGGATCGTGTGGCCGCTCGGATACGCGTTGTCGAACGCTGCGAGATGTAGCCCATGGTGATAGAGCGCCGGCCGCGTGAGCGTCAGCTTGCAGAGCTCCTCGATCGCCGTTCCCGCCGCCCAGGGAATGAGCCACACGAATTTGCGCACCGCGACGAGCACGAGCAGCGAGGGGAGGAACGCCGCGGGGAGCGTGACGATCTCCGCGACGACGTGCACCACGCCGTGCCAGTGCACGTGCCGGAGCGGGATGAGCGCGTCGCCGAGACTCGGCTTGCGTCCGCTGAACTGCGCGCCGGGCATCGCATGGTCGATCGCCCACTGGTCGATCCCGCTCGTCGCACCGGTCGCGACGAGGGCGGCGAGCGCCGCGAAGCCGCTAGCGAGGAACGCGGATGCGTACCGCACCGGGCACCACCTCGAACCGCACCGGCGTCGTGCCGACCTGCTCGCCGTCGAGCTCGATCGGGAGCCGCTCGGCGGCGTCGACGCGCACGGTCCTCGACCGTGCGACCTCGACCTTCGGGTGCGCGAGGTACTTGCCGCTGTAGATCTTCGGCGCGGTCGTGACGAAGTCGAGCTTGTTGATGTCGCCGATGAACACGATGTCGAACAGCCCGTCGTCGGGACGCGCATCGGGTGCGAGATGCATGGCGCCGCCGTGCCACTCGCCGTTGGCGACGATAACGTCGTGCAGGCGGGCCTCGCGTCGCTCGCCGTCGAGCTCGACCGTCACCACGGTGTTCTGCCATTCGAAGAAGACGCGGACGAGCGCGTAGAAGAACGTCGCGCGGCCGCCGAGCGCCTTCGACATCCCGTTCGCGCGTTGCGCGATCGCCGCGCTCATGCCGACGCTGCCGACGTTCGCGAAGTACCGCTCGTCCTCGCCACCGTCCCAGCGTCGGTACGCGACGCGGCCGACGTCGATCGTGCGTGTCGTTCCGTCAACCGCAGTGCGCGCCGCGTCGTCGAACTTCGTCGGGATGCGGTACGTGCGGACGAAGTCCATGCCGGTGCCGAGCGGGATCGTCGCCAGCTCGGCCGTCCCGCCGGCGCGTAGCAAGCCGTTGACCACCTCGTTCAGCGTCCCGTCGCCGCCGACGGCGACGAGGAGTTCCGCGCCGTCTCGCACGGCGCGCGCGGCGAGCTCGATGAGGTGACCGGGCCGTTCCGAGAACAGGGTCTCGCCGGCGAGCCCGAGCGCGGCCGCGCGATGCGCGAGCTCCGGCCAGCGCTTCCCCGTGGCGCCGTTGTTCGACGCCGGGTTGACGAGGAAGACGGTGTTCAGTGTGTGACCGTCGCGAGCCCGACGCGCGTCATGCGGTCGACGGCGGCGCGGAGATCGTCGTCGCTGATCCGCGTGAACTCGCCCTCGACGACGATGTCGCTCACAGTGAGCAGGCAGCCGGCCTGGACCTTGCGCAGCGCGCCGAGCGTGAATAGCACGGCCGCTTCCATCTCGACGCCGAGTACGCCGCGGTCCGACCAACGCTGGTACTGCTCGCCGTCCGGGTTGTAGAAGACGTCGCTCGACACCACCGGGCCGACGTGGATCGGCTGGCCGAGCTCCTTCGCCGCGTGCACGGCTGCGTGGACGAGCTCGAAGTCGGCCGTCGGGCAGTGCGGCTCGTGCACGTAGGTGTTCACGGTTCCGTCCTGTGGCACGGCGGTGAGCGCGACGATCATGTCTCCGAGCGCGTGGTGCGGCTGCAGGCCGCCGCACGTTCCCACGCGCAGAAGCTTCTTGCAGCCGAGCATCACGAGCTCCTCGATGACGATCGCCGCCGACGGGCAGCCCATGCCTGTCGCCTGCACCGAGACCGGCTTTCCCTCCCACGTTCCGCGGAAGCCGAGCATGCCTCGCTCACCGTTCGTCTGCACGATGTCGTCGAGATACGTCTCCGCGATGTACTTCGCGCGCAGCGGGTCTCCCGGGAGGAGCACCGCCTCTGCGTAGTCGCCCGGCTCGGCACGAATGTGGATCGGCATCGCGTGCAACCCTATCCCGAGCGCGATGGGATGATCCCGGGCATGCGCGCCATCGACCCGACGCTCGACGAGATCCTCGCGTTCTGCGCCGAAGAGCCGATCGAACGCGTCTTCCTCGAGGACATCGCGCGGCGCGGGCTCGGTCGCTTCTCGGCTCTCGAGGAGGACGGCCGCCTCGTCGCGCTCTGCCACGTCGGCGCGAACGTCGTCCCGTCCGGAACTGGCTGTGCGCATTTCGCCGGCGCTGCTGCGCGAGGGCAGGCGCGGATGATCATCGGCGAGGAAGGAGCGGTCGACGAGCTGTGGGACGAGGTCCGCCGCCGGCTCCCGCGGCCGCGCGACGACCGGCCCGGACAGCCCGTCTACGTCATCGACGATCCGCCGGAGCCGGGCGATACCGGTCTGCGCCGGGCGACGATCGACGACCTCGACTTGCTCGTCCCCGCCTGCGCGGCGGCGCATCGCGAGGAGATCGGCATCGACCCGCTTAGGCGCGACCCGGAGGGCTTTCGCTGGCGCACGCGCGCCCAGATCGAGGAGGGCCGCTCGTGGCTGTGGCTCGAGGACGGCGTCATCCGCTTCAAGGCGGAAGCCTCGGCGTGGACGCCGGCCGCGGTGCAGTTGCAGCAGGTCTGGGTGGACCCCGGCGTCCGCAACCACGGCTACGCGACGCGCGGGATGCGCGATCTCTGTCGCCTGCTCCTCGAGAAGGTGCCGAGCGTGTGCCTGTTCGTCCGCCCCGAGAACGACCCGGCCCTGCGCGTCTACGACCGCATCGGCATGAACCGGACGATCACGTACCGGTCGCTCATCTTTTAAGCAGTTTTACCCAGCCTTTACGTCGAAATGTGAGCTGTCTTTACCGAAGGGACGGAGGGTCGTGGCGCAGATGCCGATCCGCACCCTCCTCGCCACTGCTTTCGCGGTGGCGGCGGCAGCAGCCCCGGTGGCCGCCCAAGCCTCGCCGGGGCTGCTGCTCGGCATCGACGACGACGCGCTCAAGTGGTACCCGCAGACGGTTTCGCTCCTCTCGATCTACAACCAGCTCGGGGTCGGAGCCGTGCGCGTGACACTCGACTACACACCCGGCGAGACATTCCCCACCGGCACGGAGCGCACCGAGCTGCAACGGGTCGGCAACGCGTCGCGCTACATCCGCGTCGTGCTCGCGGTCACCGGCCAGCCGAGCTCGCCGCCGCTCGACGACGCGTCGCGCGCGTCGTTCTGCGGCTTCATCGCAAACGTCGCGCGCAGGTACCCAGCCATCCGTGACATCGCGATCTGGACCGAGCCCAACTCAGGACGCTTCTGGCAGCCGCAGAAGGGCGCGTCGGCCGCATACGAGGCACTGCTTGCGACGTGCTGGGACACGCTGCATGCGGTGCAGTCCGGCATGAACGTCATTGCGACGAGCGCGCCGCACCAGAAGCCGAGGCGCTGGTACGCCGGCCTCGGCGCGGCGTATCGCGCGAGCCATCGGATCCTTCCGATCTTCGACACCGTCGGCCACAACGCGTATCCGGACACCTCCGGCGAGTCGCCGAGCAAGCAGCACACGAACGGGTCGTTCGACGAAGGCGACCTCACGCGTCTGCTCGCAGCGTTGACCAAAGCGTTCGCCGGTACGAAGCAGCCGGTCCCCGGTCAAGGCGGCGTCACCATCTGGTACCTGGAGGACGGCTTCCAGGCGGCGCCCGCAACCGATCGCGGGCTCTACACCGGCACCGAGACCGACAAGCACGTCGTGTCGGAGACCGAGCAGGCGACGCTGCTGACCGCGGCCGTCCAGCTCGCGTACTGCCAGCCGGCCGTCGGCGCCTTCTTCAACTTCGAGCTGCGCGACGAGACCGAACTCGACGGTTGGCAGTCGGGGCTGCTCCATCCCGACTGGACGCCGAAGCCTGCGTTCACCGCGTACCAGCAGGCGCTCGCCGCCGCGCGCGCGGGCAGCATCACCTGCGCGCCGAAGTAGCCTGACGGCGGATGACCGCCAAACTCGTCGATCGGGCCGAGGCGTACATCCGCGCGCACGAGCTGATCGCGCGGGGCGGCGACGTGTGCTGCCTCGTCTCCGGCGGCGCCGACTCCACCTGCCTCTGGAACGCGTTGCGCGCTCTCGGCTATCGCGTGACCGCGTTGCACGTGAACCACAAGCTGCGCGGCGTGGAGTCCGACGAGGATGCGCGCTTCTGCGCGGACGTGCTCGGCGCGGAGGTGGTCGAGCTCGACGGCCGCGGCCTGAGCGAGAGCGAGCTCCGCGACCAGCGCTACTCCGTCGCGAGCGACCGGTTGCGCGCGACCGGTCACACCGCGTCGGACCAGGTCGAGACGATCCTCTATCGGCTCGTGTCGCGCGGAAGCGCCACCGGCATCGAGCCGCGCCGCGCCGACGGCGTCGTCCATCCGCTGCTCACGGTGTGGCGTGCCGAGACGGAGGCGTACTGCACAGCCGAGGGCTTGCCGTTCCGCATCGACGCGAGCAACGCCGATACGAAGCGCGGGCTCATGCGCGACGAGATCCTTCCGCTGCTGCGCCAGCTGCACCCGGCCGCGGAAGAGAACATCCTCCGTGCGCTGGACGCGCGTGAGACATTGACGCCGGAGCTTGCCGAGCTGCTCGCGTCGCCCGCGGGCTCGAAGCGCGTCGATCTCGGCGGCGGTCTGCAAGCCGTGCGCGAGTACGACCGCCTCTGGCTCGAGCACGGGCCGGTCGACCTCGACGGCGAGGTGCGCTGGGGCGAGTGGCGGATCCGCTCCGAGCTGGCAGGACTTAAGGTACGAGGCTGGAGGCCGGGCGACCGGCTCGCCGGGAGGAGCAAGAAGATCCAGGACGTGTTCGTCGACGCCAAGGTCCCACGTTCCGACCGAGAGGCCTGGCCGCTCGTCGTGCGCGGGGACGAGGTAGTCGCAGTCCCAGGTCTCGTGGAGCACCCGGAGGTCGTGTGTGAGCGCGACTGATCTCGAGGCTGCCGTCGTCGACGTCCTCATCGAGGAGGACGCGTTGCAGCGCCGCATCGCCGAGCTCGGCGAGGAGATCTCGGCCGACTACGCAGGGCGCGACCTGCTCCTCGTCGGCGTGCTCAAGGGCGCGGTGTTCTTCATGGCCGATCTCATGCGCCATCTCACCATCCCGTGCGAGATCGACTTCATGGCGATCTCGAGCTACGGCGAGGGAACCGATTCGTCGGGCGTCGTGCGCATCCTGAAGGACCTCGACATCAACATCGACGGCCGCGACGTGCTCGTCGTCGAGGACATCATCGACTCCGGGTTGACGCTGTCGTATCTCATGCGCAACCTCGAGGCGCGTGAACCCGCAAGCCTCGAGATCTGTGCGCTCATGACGAAGCCCGAGCGCCGCGAGATCGAGGTCCCGGTCCGTTACGTCGGCTTCGAGATCCCGAACCGCTTCGTCATCGGCTACGGCCTCGATTTCGGCGAGCGCTACCGCAATCTCCCGTACGTCGGCGTGCTCGATCCCGCCTTGATTCCAGCAGGGGCCTAGGAAAAGGAGTTTCAACTAGTACCCCGCTGGTACCCTCAGCGGAGATTCCCTGTGAATAGGTTCTTCCGGAGCGCGCTCTTCCCGCTGATCATCATCGCAGCGCTCGTCTGGCTGGCCCTGCAGACGCTGGGTACGCACGGCACGAAGCAGACGAAGGAGACCTACTCCGACCTGATCCAGCAGGTGCAGCAGTCGCCGACGCCCGTGCAGTCGGTGACGTTCGCGCCGACGAAGCAGGAGATCGACGCGACGCTCATCAGCGGCAAGAAGGTGGTCGTCCATTATCCGACCGACCAGTCGCAGATCGAGTTCCAGAACCTTCTGCAGAAGAATTCGGTTCCGTTCGATTCGAAGGGCATCGGCTCGTCGCCGTGGTGGTCGATCCTCACGAGCCTTCTGCCGTTCGTCCTTCTCTTCGGCTTCTGGATCTTCCTCATGAACCAAGTGCAGGGCGGCGGCTCGAAGGTGATGAGCTTCGGCAAGTCGCGCGCGAAGCGTATGACGCCGGACGCGCCGAAGATCGGCTTCAAGGACGTCGCCGGTGTCGACGAGGCGGTCGAGGAGCTACAGGAGATCAAGGAGTTCCTCGAGAACCCGAAGAAATTCCAGGCGCTCGGCGCGCGCATTCCGAAGGGTGTCCTCTTGTACGGGCCTCCCGGCACCGGCAAGACGCTGCTCGCGCGCGCGGTCGCAGGCGAGGCGGGCGTGCCGTTCTTCTCCATTTCCGGCTCCGACTTCGTCGAGATGTTCGTCGGTGTCGGCGCGTCGCGCGTGCGCGATCTGTTCGAGCAGGCGAAGCAGGCCGCGCCGTGCATCGTCTTCATGGACGAGATCGACGCGGTCGGCCGTCACCGCGGCGCCGGCCTCGGCGGCGGTCACGACGAGCGCGAGCAAACGCTCAACCAGCTGCTCGTCGAGATGGACGGCTTCGAGATGAAGGACAACATCATCCTCATCGCCGCGACGAACCGGCCAGACATCCTCGACCCGGCGCTACTTCGTCCCGGTCGCTTCGACCGGCAGATCGTCGTCGACCGGCCCGATCGCATCGGCCGCCGCAAGATCCTCGAAGTGCACACGAAGGGCAAGCCGCTCGCGCCGGAGATCGAGCTCGACACGCTCGCGTCCGGCACGCCCGGCTTCACCGGCGCCGACCTCGCGAATCTCGTGAACGAGGCAGCGCTGCTCGCAGCGCGCCGCGGCAAGAAGATCATCGAGCAGGAGGAGCTCGAAGAGGGAATCATGCGCGTCATCGCCGGCCCGGAGAAGAAGGCGCGACTGCTCTCCGAGCACGAGCGCAAGATCACGGCATACCACGAGATGGGGCACGCGCTCGTCGGTCACTTCCTCGAGCACACCGACCCGGTGCACAAGATCACGATTGTGTCGCGCGGGCAGGCGCTCGGCCTGACGATTTCGCTGCCGACCGAAGACCGGTACCTGACGACGCGCACGGCGCTCATGCACCAGATGGGGATGGCACTCGGCGGCCGCGCGGCGGAGGAGATCGTCTTCCACGAAGTGACGACCGGCGCCGCGAATGACCTCGAGCGCGTCACGCAGACGGCGAAGAACATGATCATGCGCTTCGGCATGAGCGAGAAGCTCGGCCCGCGCGTTCTCGGTCGCGCGCACGACCAGCCGTTCCTCGGCCGCGACTACGGCGCCGAGGCCGACTACTCGGAGGAGATCGCGCGCGAGATCGACGACGAGATCCGCCGCGTGATCGAAGAGGGACACGAGCTTGCGCTCGCCGTCTTGCGCGAGCACATGGAGGAGCTGCACCGGATCTCGCAGATCCTCATCGAGCGCGAGACGATCGACAGCGACCAGTTCCAGCGGCTGCTCGCCGGTGAGGACGAGGCGACGGTGTTCCCCGAAGAGGTTGCCGCGGCTCCCGAGGAGCCGAAGCCGGCGGAGGAGCCGAAGCGCGCGCGCAAGCCGCGCACGCGGCCGTTCCCGCTTCCGGGCGCGACGATGCAGCCGCCGCCCGATCCGGCCAAGTCCTAAGCAGACGCGTCCGGTGCCAGGCACCGGGACATGTCCGGCCGAGTCATTACCTGCCGATAGCGGGCCAGCATCGGCGGCGTGTGGAGGCATTCAGCGAAGTCGAACGGCCGCGTCGTAAGCGGCCGGACGGAATCCGCGTCGGGATGGCGCGAGTTCATCAGCACCACATCCGCTTCGGGAAGCACTCGCGACCGAACGGCGGCGAGCAGGGAGCGGCGCTCCTCGAGCCAGCCTGTGACGAAGGCGCGGACCGCTGCCTCGCTCGCATCGGGAACGCGCTCGGGAACCGCGTCGATCTCCGTCCAGCCGAGGACGTAGTCCTCAGGCGACTCATCGGGGTCCTCCGGCAGATAGCGCAGCGCCACCAAGACCGCGAGCCCCGCCTCGGACGCGAAATTCACCACCGGCGCGCCGGGCGGCGAGTAGCGCCCGCCGTCCCTGACCGTTCCGGCGCCGTCGAGCGCGGTGTGGCCTGCGCGGGTGAGGCGCCACAGTCGCATCAGCTACCGGCAAGCCTAGACGGCGGGGTCAGACACCCGGCCGTGTCTCGATTGGGCATGCCCGGTGCCAGGCACCGGGACGTGTCTAGATTTGCGCACGTGATCCCGATCGAGCAACGCTTTCCGCGTCCGTCGGTGATGGGCGTCGTCAACGTGACGCCCGATTCGTTCTCCGACGGCGGCGTGCATCTCGATCCCGACGTCGCGGCTGCCGCCGCTCGACGAATGGTCGAGGAAGGCGCAGCGATCGTCGATGTCGGGGGCGAGTCGACGCGGCCAGGGTCTGACCCCGTCTCTCTCGACGATGAGCTCGCGCGGGTGGTCCCTGTGCTCGAGCGGCTCGGGGGCGAGGTGCCGGTCTCGATCGACACCGCGAAGTCCGAGGTCGCGCGGCGCGCGCTCGCGCTCGGCGCCGAGCTCGTGAACGACGTCACCGCGCTGCGCGGCGATCCCGAGCTCGCGGGCGTCGTCGCGGACTCCGGCGCCTATCTCTGCCTCATGCACATGCGGGGCGAGCCGCGCACGATGCAGAAGGATCCGCAGTACCACGACGTTGCGAGCGAGGTCGCCGCGTTCCTCGAAGAGCGGCTCGCTTGCGCGGTAGCGCAGGGCATCGCCGAAGAGCGCATCTGCCTCGATCCCGGCATCGGCTTCGGCAAGACGATCGAGCACAACCTCGAGCTCGTGCGCCGGCTCGATGTCCTGCTCGCGCTCGGCCGTCCCGTTCTCATCGGCTTCTCGCGCAAGAGCACGCTCGCGCGGCTCACCGGTGCGACCGACCTCGTGAGCGCAAGCGTCGCCGCTGCGGTCGCGGCATACGAGCGCGGCGCGACGATCCTGCGCGTGCACGACGTGCGCGAGCACGTGGAGGCGCTCACCGTCGCACAGGCGTTCGCATGATCACCGTCGAGCTGCGCGGGCTGCGGATCTACGGCTACCACGGCGTCAATCCGTCGGAGCGCGCGAACGGCCAGGACTTCCTCTTCGACGTCGACCTTGTTGTCGGCGACCGCGGTGCGTCGGACAAGCTCGAGGACGCGGCCGACTACCGCGAGGTCGCGCGCACGGTGCAGGAGCTCTCCGACGCGCACGCGTACGACCTGCTCGAAGCCCTCGCGACCTCGATCGCCGACGAGCTGCTCGCACGCTTTCAGGCGGAACGTGCAGTGGTGCGCGTGACGAAGCCCGCGGTTCGCCCGGCCGGGCTCGACGGCGCCGCCGGCGTCAGCGTGTCGAGGCCTTGACGCTGAGGATGTACTGCGACCTCGTGCTCGTTCCCGTCAGCGTCACCTCGACGTAGGCGAACGATCCCTTCGCGCCGCCGCGGATCGACGATCCCTTCAGGTCGCGCTGCCGCAAGAGGATGTTCTCGTCGACGCTGACGGTGCCCGGCCCCCAAATGCGGGCGGCCGCGGTTCCGTCTCCGACAACGCTTGCGCGCACGAGGCGATTCGCCGGCACCCATATGCGATAGATGTCACGCGGGTCTTTTGCGCGATCGAGGCTCGCGGCGATTCCGTTCGACAGATGCGTCGGCGAGGTCAGCGCCGGCTGTCCGCTTGCAAAGAGCGCGCCGGGCTTGACCTCGTTGACGTCGTCGTTCGGCTCCTGGGGATCGCGCGGCGGCGCCGGAGCAGTGAGCGCGGCCGGGATGTTCACGATGCCGAACCCCGATCCCTGGTCGAAGCCGGGCGCGCCGATGTCGCGCGCCGTCTGCCGCAGCAATTCGGCGACCTGCAATGCGTCGAGGGTGGGACGCATTGTCCAGACCCACGCCGCTGCGGCGCTGACGATCGGTGCGGAGAAGCTCGTTCCGGCGAGGCCGGTGCTCGTGCCGCTCGGGTCATGCGAGAGCGGCACCGAGCCGGACATTGATACACCCGGCGCGGTCACGTCGAGGCCGGGGCTCGCGGTCGAGAAGGGCGGCACCGAGTCGTTCTGGTCGTTTGCGCCGACGGTGAGGACATGCGGATAGGCAGCGGGATACGTCGCCGGGCTACCGATGAGCCCGCCGTTGCCGGCGGCCGCGACGACGAGGCAGCCGTTGTGCTGCGCTTCGAGCACGGCGTCTTCGAGGATCGGATCGACGATCGAGCTTCCGAAGCTGAGGTTGATGACGGCCGGACACGCGATGGACGAGATCCCGGCCGCGGCGCTGAAGTCGAGAATCTCGCTGATCGGGCTCGCGTCCCAGCTCTCGAGCGCGGCCTGCGGGTACACGCTCAACGCGACCGATGCGACCGCGGTGCCGTGGTACTCGTCGCGCCCGTTGACGGTCTGGTTGTTGAGGTAGGTCGTGTGCGGACGGCCTGCGAAGAGCGGCTGGGTCGGATCGACGCCGCTGTCGACTATTGCAATCGGAATACCCGGCCCGGGCGCGGCCGCCTGGTCGGCGCCGACGTCGTGCATCCACCAGCCGGGGTCGGTCGCGGCAGCCGCGACGCCGCTCGCGCTGAGCGCCGCGATCAGGACGACGAGGAAGCGGCGCACTGGGAGCCGGGAGCGTACCCTCGGTCCGTGACGGCTGCCTATGTCGCGCTCGGCTCGAACCTCGGCGACCGGGAGGCCACGCTCCGCGCCGCCGTCGACGCGCTCGCTGCGACCGAGGGCGTCGAGGTCGTCGCCGTTTCCCGGCTGATCGATACCGCGCCGGTCGGCAACGTCGACCAGCCACGCTTTCTCAACGGCGTCGTCGCGCTCGAGACGGAGCTTCCGGCGCGCGAGCTCCTCGACCTCCTCCTCGCCGTCGAGCAGCGCTTCGGCCGCGTGCGCGAGGGCGTTCCTGCGCAGGGCCCGAGGACGCTCGATCTCGACCTCCTCCTGTACGGAGACGCCCAGATCGACGAGCCTGGGCTGCGCGTCCCGCATCCGAGGCTGCACGAGCGCTCTTTCGTGCTCGAGCCCCTCGCGGATGTCGCCCCCGGCCTCGAAGTGCCTGGAAAAGGCCCGATCCAGGCCCTCCTTGCCCGGGTACACTGACCCTCGGATGTCCCATCTCGACGATCTCGACGACTACGAGGCCGACCTCGAGCTCAGGCTCAAGAAGGAGTACCAGGCCGTCTTCAGCCTCTTCCGCTACTGCGTCCTCACCCAGGACGCGACGTATCTCTGCAACAAGCTCGAGCGGACGTACGTGCCGCAGTCGTCGTATCCGTTCTTCCATTTGACGCTCGAGGACGTCTGGGTGTGGGACAAGAACCGGCCGACGCGCATGATCCCGCGTACGGAGATCTTCACCTCCGGCGACGTGACGATCGAAGAGCTGCGCGGCGAGGGCGACGAGCCGACGCTCACGGCGGAGGCGCTCGCCGAGCGCATCGGCGAGCCGTCGCCGCGGGACGAAGACTTCTAACCCCCGGTACTCTCGCGCGACCATGCTGCTTGCGGTCGACGCCGGCAACACGCAGACCGTCTTCGGCCTCTACGCCGGTGACGAGCTGCGCGAGCACTTCCGCGTTGGGACGAATCCGGCGCACACAGCCGACGAGCTCGCGGTCATGCTCCGCGCGCTCGTCGACGTCGACGCGCTCGAGGGGATCGTGCTGTGCTCGTCGGTGCCGCAGCTCGTCGGCGAGTACGAGGCGTTTGCGGAACGCTGGGCGGAGGCCGCGATCCTCGTCCTCGGTCCCGGCGTCTCGACGGGTGTGCCGATTCGCTACGACGACCCGCGCGAAGTCGGGCCCGACCGGATCGCAAACGCCGTCGCCGCGCGCGAGCGATATGGAACGCCATGCGTTGTCGTCGACTTCGGCACCTCTACGAACTTTGATGTCGTCTCGGCGGCCGGTGAGTTCGCCGGTGGTGTGCTTGCGCCGGGCATCGAGATCTCCATGGACGCGCTGTTCGCGCGCGCTGCGCGCCTGCCGAAGGTTCCGTTCGTCGCGCCCGAGCGCGTGATCTCGCAAACGACGGTGCAGGCGCTGCAGTCAGGGCTCGTCTACGGCTTCGCCGGACAGGTCGACTCGATCGTCAACCGGATTCGCGACGAGCTCGGGGCACCGGACGCCGCAGTCGTCGCGACCGGCGGGCTCGCGGAGCTGATCGCGCCGCACTCGAAGACGATCTCGAAGGTCGATCCCTTCCTCACGCTCGAGGGCCTGCGGATCGTATGGGACCGGAACGCCTAATCCTGCTCTCCGGTCTCCTCGCACTCCACGCAGACCCAGTCGCCGTCCTTGTCAACGTCCGCGCTGAGGTCGGCCGGGACCATCGTCACGCCGCAGACTGGGCAGATGGGCGGGCGTTCTTCATGTCGATTTCGATCGCGCATCTTCGTCCTCAGGAGGTAACGCTGACACCCGACGATAAGGAGCGACGATGAAATTCCTGTTGCTGGTCTGCTGGAACGCGGAGAACATGGACGCACAGGTCGAGCCCGGCGCGGACGACGCGCCGGACGACGAGGGCTTCCCCTGGCTGAACGACCTGCAGGCGCGCGGCGCCTGGGTCACCGGTGACCAGCTGGCGCCGCCGCGGCGCGCACGCTCCATCCGCGTGCGGGACGGGAAGACGCTCGTCACCGACGGCCCGTTCGCGGAGACGAAGGAGGCGGTCGGCGGCTTCGACATCATCGAGTGCGGCAGCTTCGACGAGGCCGTCGAGATTGCGGCCGGACATCCGGTCGCCCAGGTGGGGACGATCGAGGTCCGGCCGCTCTGGGGTACCTGAAGCCTTAGTGCTCGTGCGCCATCTCGAGAATGGCTTCCCTCGAGTGCTGGCCGAGCTGCTCCGGATGCTCGGCGGCGACGTGCGCCTCGACGTTCGCGACGAGCTCGTCGTCGGTCTCGCCCTGCACGTCTTCTCCGCACGGACAATGAACGACTTTCATCTGCGCCTCCTACCGCTGGACGGATTCGTCATACCCGGTCGTCTCCGCAAGAAATCTCTGGCAGCGGTGTCTCTATTCGGGGAGAGGCCACAGGAGTCGTCAAAGAGGGAGAGCAATGGATCGCAAGTGGATCGTCGCCTTGGTCGGAGCGACCGTCGTGTCCCTGGCATCGGTCGTGGGGGCGGGCGCGGCGGGCGGGCCGCCGAGCATCGCGGCCGGGCCTGCCTTCGGGTTCGTTCCGTCGCATAACGCAAACCACGGCGGAGGAAGTCACGGCGGGCACGTCAGTCTGCTGCAGTGGCACAACGGTCCCGTGATGCACTCCACAACCGTTGTTCCCATCTTCTGGGGATCCAGCTGGAGCAATTCGTCCTTCACCGGCGACAAGGTCACCGGCCTCGATTACCTCTATGCGAACATCCATGGAACTCCTTACGCGCACACGAATTCGGAATACACCGATGGCTCCGGAAGCGTGAACACGGCGTCGATCGGCACTGGATCGGATCTCACCGATACGTCGGCAACGCCCTCCGGCGCGCCCTCGACGAGCCAGGTGCTGGCGGAGGTTGCGAAGGCCACGAACAACAGTCCCATCGCGGACGCCTACTACCCCGTGTACTCGGACCAGCCGCGTGGGTCGGCGGGCTATTGCGCCTGGCACAGCTCGGGGACGATCAACGGCATCCAGGTCGAGTTCGGGTTCTTCTTCAACCTCGACGGCGACCCAGGTTGCGACCCGAACGCGCCGACCAACCTCGGCCACAGCCAGGGGCTCTCGGCGCTTGCGAACGTGAGCGGGCACGAGCTCAGCGAAACGCTGACCGATCCGCAGCTCAACGCCTGGTACGACCAACAGGGAAGCGAGAACGCCGACAAGTGCGCATGGACGTTCAACGGACTCGTCACCATCGGCACCCAGAGCTGGAAGATCCAGGGCAACTGGAGCAACGCAGCGGCGGGCACCAACAGCGGCTACGCCAACGGTGGGTGCATCCAGACGAGCTAGTGCCTGAGGTTCAGCCGCCGCCGTAGATCGAGATCGGCATCCCCTCGAGGAGGATCTCGTCGTCGGGGTCCGGCAGCTCGGCCTCGAGCTGCTCGACGAGCTCTGCCGCGCCGGGCGCGGCTGCCAGCAGGCGCGTCACGACTTCGTCCGTCGAGCGAAGCTGCACGAGCTCTTGCTTGAACGGCTTCGGGAAGCGGCCGTGGCCGAGATACCAGCCGTAGAACTTCTTCAGGAACCCGGACGCGCGCTGCTCGCCCAGCTCGCGGACGGTCTCGCGCACGAACAGGATCAGCTCGGCCGCGACCTCCTCGCGCGTCGGCTGCGCATCGTCGCCGTCGACGATCTCGCGGATCGACCACGGATTGCCTTGTGCGCCGCGGCCGACCATCACCGCGGACGCGCCGGTCTGCTCGAGCACCTCGATCGCCTTCGCGCGCGAAACGACATCGCCGGATGCGATCACCGGGACGTCGACAAGCTCGACAAGCTCCCGCGTCAATACGTGATCGGCGACGCCGGTGTACATCTGTTTCGCCGAGCGCGGGTGTAAGGCGAGTGCGGTCGCGCCGGCACCGACGAGCCGCGGTCCGAGCTCGAGACAGGCGCGCGAACCGTTCTCGACTCCGCGCCGCATCTTCACCGTGACGGGAACATTGACCGCTGCGACGACCGCCTCGGTGATCGCGCACGCGAGCGAGGTGTCGTCGAGGAGGCACGCGCCTGCGCCCGTCTTCGTCACCTTGCGGACCGGGCAGCCGAAATTCATGTCCACGATGTCCGCGCCGGCGGCCTCGACCATCCGCGCCGCCTCCGCCATCGCGTGCGGCTCGGCGCCAAAGATCTGGATGGCGAGCGGATGCTCATCGCCCGCTACCCGGAGGTACCCGAGCGTCTTCTCGTTCCGGTGCTCGATCCCGGCGCACGAGACCATCTCCGAGCAAACGAGGCCCGCCCCGTAGCGGCGCCCCTGGCGGCGGAAGGCCTGGACGCTCACCCCGGCCATCGGGGCGAGGACGACCCGCGTGGGCACCTCGACCGGGCCGATCCACCAGGCTTCGCGGAGCATGGCCGGATGGTAGCCCTGGGCCGTTGACGGCCCAGGGGCGCGGAGGTACCATCCGCCCCCGCCGGACGGCTCTCGCCGCCGGCTTTTCGTGCAAGGGGGCTTGACTTGAAGGAAGTCATACTGACGCCCGAGGGCTTCAAGAAGCTCAAGGACGAGATCGAGCTGCTCTCGACGGACCGCCGCCGGGAGATCGCAGAGCGCATCCGCGTCGCGCGCGAGTTCGGCGACATCGCCGAGAACGCCGAATACGACACGGCCAAGAACGACCAGGCCCATCTCGAGGCCCGCATCGCCATGCTCGAGGACCGGCTCGCGAATGCGCGCGTCGTCACGAAGAAGGAGATCAAGTCAGGCGAGGTGTCGATCGGGACGAAGGTCCGCCTGCGCGACGTGAAGGCGAACAAGACGGTCGAGTACCACATCGTCGGCTCCGCGGAGGCGAATCCGGCCGAGAACAAGCTCTCGAACGAGTCGCCGGTCGGCAAGGCGATCATGGGCCGCAAGAAGGGCGAGACCGTCGAGGTCGCCGCACCGCGCGGCAAGCTCAAGTTCAAGATCATGGACATCAAAGCCGCATAGGCGCGGCGCGTAGACTCGCGCGGATGACCGCGCCAAAACACTTCCGGAATCGCGATCAGATCGCTTCGGTCCGCGGGGAGTCAGATCAGCTCGACCCGGGAGCGGTCAGTACGACGCGTCGAAGAATCGCCGGTCGTGTGATGGGGCGCCGCGTTCTCGGCAAGGAGCTGATGTTCCTGGACGTTGTCGATCGCTCCGGGCAAATGCAAGTGCTTGCGCAGCCCTCGCGATTCGGAGATGTGAACCTGGGTGACATCGTCGGAGTCGACGGCCTCCTGACGAAGACCAAACGCGGCGAGCCCTCACTGACTGCCGAATCGTTCGAGGTGCTCGCCCGCATCCGCACCCCGCTTCCCGACACCTTCCACGGCGTCACCGACGTCGAGGCTCGCTATCGCCGCCGGTACGTCGATCTTCTGATGAACGAGGACTCGCGCCGCGACACGATCCTGCGCGCGCGCATGATCGCGGAGATCCGCGCGTACCTCGACGGCGAAGGCTTCATCGAAGTCGAGACGCCGATTCTCCAGCCGCGCTACGGAGGCGGCTTCGCAGAGCCATTCGTCACGCACTCGCAGGAGCTCGACGCCGACCTCTATCTCCGCATCGCCGACGAGCTGTACCTCAAGCGTCTCATCGTCGGCGGGCTCGAGAAGGTGTACGAGCTCGCGAAAGACTTCCGCAACGAGAGCATCTCGTACAAGCACTCGCCGGAGTTCACGCAGGTTGAGTGGTACGAGGCCTACGCCGACTACCGCGACACGATGGAGCGCTGCGAGACGCTCGTCGAGCACGCGGCGATCGCGACGACGGGCGGGACGAAGGTTACCTTCCGCGGCCACGACATCGACCTCGCGAAGCCATGGACACGGGTGAAGTTCGTGGAAGCGCTCGCGGAGAAGGACGTGTGGTCACGCGACGAGACCGAGCTGCGGAAGAAGATGGAGGGCGCCGGCGTCGACACGAAGCAGGACAAGACGTGGTCGCAGCTCGCCGACCACGCGTATTCGCACTTCGTTGAGCCGGAGCTCATCCAGCCGACGATCGTGTACGACTGGCCCATCGAGCTGTCGCCTTTTGCGCGCACGACGGACGACGACGACACGATCGTCGAGCGCTTCGAGTGCGTCGTCGGCGGCATGGAGTTCGCGAATGCGTTCAGCGAGCTCAACGACAGCGAGGAGCAGGCGCAGCGCTTCGCGATGCAGGAGACTGAGCGGGAAGCAGGCGATGCAGAGGCAGAGCCGGGCGATCCCGATTACGTCGAGGCACTGTCGTACGGCATGCCGCCGACCGGCGGCATCGGCATCGGCATCGACCGGCTCGCGATGGTGCTGCTCGGCCGCGACACGATCCGCGACGTCATCCTGTTCCCCGCCCTACGCGCGCACAACTAGATGGGCGCAACCTGGCCGCAACCTGGTTGAAACCAGGTTGCGGTCGTTGTGGCGACGGATGGCGACCAGGTCGCGACTTGGTCGTGAGACATGTCCCGCAACCTGGTTACGAGACATGTCCGATCAGTCGGCGGTCGCGAGCTCCGGCGCGGCGCGCGCGTGCTCGACGACGTCGGCGAGGATCTCGTCGAGCGTGCGCGTCGGCTTCCAGCCGATCGCGGCGCCGATCTTCTCGATCGACGGCTCGCGGTGCAGAACATCCTCGATGCCCAGGCCGTACACCTGGTCGTGCGGGACGTACGACAGCCCGGACTGTGATCGGGTCACATCGAGCACGCGCTGCGCGAGGTCGATGATGCGCACGCGCTCGGCGGAACCGACGTTGAAGATCTCGCCCGAGATCTGAGTCGTGCTCATCAAGCCGTATACCGCGCGGATCGTGTCCCGCACGTGGCAGAAGGACCGCGTCTGTGTGCCGTCGCCGTGGACCTCGAGCGGCTCGCCGCTCAGCGCGCGACCAACGAAACGCGGGATAACCATCCCGTACTGACCCTGCTGGCGGGGGCCAACGGTGTTGAAGAAGCGGGCGATGACGCAGTCGAGATCGCGTTCGTCGTGGAAGCCGAGCGCGAGGAACTCGTCCATTGCCTTCGAGTCGGCGTACAGCCAGCGGCGCTCCGTGACCGGCCCGTAAACGCGCCGGTCGTCTTCGCGTAGCGGCCGCTCCTCGCGATGGTCGCCGTACACCTCCGAGCTCGAAGCGATGAGGACGCGCTTGCCGAACTTCGCGCAGTACTGGAGGACGTTCTCCGAGCCCTGCACGTTCGTGACCATCGTGTGCACCGGTTGTTCGACGATGAGGCGCACACCGACGGCGGCGGCGAGGTGGTAGACGACGTCCACGCGGTGGACGAGCTCGCTGACGACCGACTGCGACAAGATCGAGTCGACGACGAGGTGGAAGTACGGATGGTCGCGGAGGGCGTCGACGTTCCGGTTCTCTCCGGTGGAAAGGTCGTCGAGGGCCCAGACCTCCCAGCCGTCGTCGAGCAGTAACTCGGAGAGGTGCGACCCGATGAAGCCCGCGCCGCCCGTGATCAGGGCGCTACGCGTGGGAGTCTGGCCGCTCATCGGGCGGATCGTAGCCGCCACGTTCCCCATAATGGCTTTGTGCGGTCATTCCTCGATCGCCTCCCCAGGGCGTGGTTCCTTGCCGTGGGCGTGATCCTGCTCGGTGCTCTCGTCGGTGGGCTCTACGGGCTCGTCGGCCCCAAGGACTACCGAGCGACGGCGCAGGTGCTCATCACACCGCTGCCGGCCTCCGACACGACGTTCACTGGGATGGATCTCTTCCGCGACACCGGAACGCGCCGGGGCAGTGCCGCGACCGCCGCCGCGTTGCTCCAGTCGCCGCAGATCGCGGACGCGGTGAACGGCCAGCTCGGCCTCAAGGTGTCGCGCGACGCACTGCTCGGACAGGTGCAGGCGCACGCGGTCGGCAACAGCAATGTCGTCGATGTGTCCGTGACCGATTCGAATCCAGGTCGCGCGGCGCAGATCGCGAATGCGTTCGTCTCGGTGCTCGTCTCGCAGCGCACAGCGAGCTTCCTCGGCCAGCTCGCAGGCGCGATCCAGCGCGACCAGCAGGTGCTCGCCGCCCTTCCGCCTGCGCGCAGGTCCGGTCCGGAGGGAGCCGAGATCGCACGACGCCTCGCGGTGTTGCACAGCTTCGAGTCGCAGCCCGATCCGACGCTGCGCCAGGCGGTGCAGGCCGCCCCGCCGACGACGCCGTCCGGCATGGGCGCCGGGCCGGTCGCGGCGATCGGTGCCGGTGTGGGCGCCCTCGTCGGGGTGCTTCTTCTGCTCGCGCTCTTCGTGCGCGACGAGATGCGTCGCCGTGCGGCGTATGCCGGCCCGCATTACGAACGCCGGACCTTCGAGCAGATGGCGGAGCGTCTCGAGGGCCGCGTGCACGAGCGTCTCGATGCGCTCGCAGCGGAGGAAGAGCGTCTTGCCCAACGCGAACAGGAGATTGGGACCCGTGAGCGCCGCGTCGAAGCACGTCTCGAAGAGCTACGCGTCGCCCAGGAGTCGGGTCTCGGCGGGAGCGACGCGCACGAGCGCCAGCTCGCAGAGCGCGAGGACGAGCTCGATCGGCGCGACCAAGAAGTCTCGACGCGGCATCGCGAGCTCGCCGCCGGGCTCGCGGAGCTCGCGCGCGCGCGCGTCGCTGCCGACGAGCGACTCGATGCGCTCATCGCCGAGGAGAAGCGGCTCGCCGAAGTCGAGCAGGCGCTCAAGGCGCGCGAGCAAGAGAAGCTCGTCACGCTACAGGAGTTGCGCAGCGCGCAGGCGCCGCAGGATGACGCGCGCGAGCGCGCACTCGCTCTGCGCGAAGAGGAGTTGGCCGCACGCGAGCGTGCGCTCGAGGCGACACGGGCGGAAGGGGAATGGGGCGAGCAGGAGCTCGCGGCGATCGCCGCGCGCGAGACGGCGCTCAGCCACCGCGAAGCGGAGCTCGTGAAGGCCCACCAGGAGCTCGCAGATCAGGAGGCGCGGCTCGCCGAGCGTGAGCGTCTCCTGGCCGAGGAGCAGGCCCGGCCAGTCGTTCAGATCCCCATGGCCCCGCCGCCGCCCCCGCAGCCGACCGCGGCCTTCGAGCCGCTTGCTCCACTGGGGGATCTCGTGGCTGTCGAGACCCCCGGTCGCTGGAACCTCTCGCGCCTCGAACAGCTCGTGGCCGACTACGGCGACGAATTCCCTGCACGTGTCGAAGAATGGCGTTCGTACTTGTACTTCCTGAAAGACCACGCGGATGCGGCGGGCAACCTGCCGAGCCGCTTCGACTGGCTCGTCGAGGACACGTTCCGAGAACTGCTCGAGAACGTCGCCTAGTCACAAAGTCGTAACGACAGGGGTGTTGGCTACGATGGCCCCGTGTTCGAACGCTTTACGGAACGGGCTCGGCAAGTCGTTGTTCTCGCGCAAGACGAAGCACGGGCGCTGAAGCACAACTACATCGGCACCGAGCACATCCTGCTCGGATTGCTGCGCGAAGAGGAAGGTCTCGCGGCCCGCGTGCTCGAGTCGCTCGACATCACTGTCGAGGAGGTTCGCGCACAGGTTGCGCGCATCGTCGGGCAGGGCGACGAGGTCACGACCGGCCAGATTCCGTTCACGCCGCGCGCGAAGAAGGTCCTCGAGCTCGCGTTGCGCGAGGCGCTGTCGCTCGGCCACAACTACATCGGCACCGAGCACATCCTGCTCGGGCTCGTCCGCGAGAACGAGGGCGTCGCCGCGCGAATCCTGCTCGACTTCGACGCCGACGCCGAGAAGATTCGCAACGAGATCATCCGGATGCTGTCCGGCCCCGGCCGCCGGCAGGGCGCCGGCTCGGGCGGGCCCCCCGGCGAGAAGTCGAAGAGCTCGAAGCTGCTCGACCAGTTCGGCCGCAACCTCACCAAGCAGTCGGCCGAGGGCAAGCTCGACCCGGTCGTCGGGCGTCAGACCGAGATCGAGCGGCTCATGCAGATCCTGTCGCGCCGCACGAAGAACAACCCGGTGCTGATCGGCGAGCCGGGCGTCGGCAAGACCGCCGTCGTCGAAGGTCTCGCGTCACGCATCGCAACGAACCAGGTGCCGGAGCTACTGAAGAACAAGCAGATCTACACGCTCGATCTCGCTGCGCTCGTCGCAGGCTCGAAGTACCGCGGCGAGTTCGAGGAGCGCCTGAAGAAGGTCATGAAAGAGATCATGCAGCGGGGCGACATCATTCTTTTCATCGACGAGCTGCACAATCTCGTCGGCGCCGGCGCTGCCGAAGGTGCGATCGACGCAGCGTCGATCCTCAAGCCGGCTCTCGCGCGCGGCGAGCTGCAGACGATCGGCGCCACGACGCTCGACGAGTACCGCAAGTACCTCGAGCGCGACGCAGCGCTCGAGCGGCGTTTCCAGCAGGTGCGCGTCGAGGAGCCGTCGGTCGACGACACCGTGCAGATCTTGCGCGGCCTGCGCGACCGCTATGAGGCGCATCACCGGGTCAAGATCACAGACGACGCTTTGCACTCGGCCGCGGAGCTCTCTGACCGCTACATCCAGGACCGGCATCTCCCCGATAAGGCGATTGACCTCATCGACGAGGCCGCGTCGCGCATGCGCATCCGCTCGATGAGCGCGCCGCCGCGCTACCGCGAGCTCGAGGAAGAGATCGAGCGCGTCCGCAAGGACAAGGAAGCGTCGATCGAGGCGCAGGAATTCGAGAAGGCCGCGTCGCTGCGCGACAAGGAGCGCAAGCTGACGCAGAAGAAGCGCGAGCTCGAGGAGCAGTGGCGCACCGCCGAGAACGGCGAGGAGCAGCCCGAGGTCGGGGAAGAGGAGATCGCCGACATCGTCTCGATGTGGACGGGCATCCCGGTCTTCAAGCTCACCGAGGCCGAGTCGCAGCGGCTCGTGCGCATGGAGGAGGAGCTGCACAAGCGCGTCGTCGGGCAGGAGGAGGCGATCGTCGCCGTCTCCAAGTCGATCCGCCGCGCGCGCGCCGGCATCAAGGATCCGAAGCGCCCGACCGGCTCGTTCATCTTCCTCGGCCCGTCAGGCGTCGGCAAGACGGAGCTTGCGCGCACGCTCGCCGAGTTCCTCTTCGGCGACGAGGACGCGATGATCCAGGTTGACATGTCGGAGTACATGGAGAAGCACTCCGTGTCCCGGCTCGTCGGCTCGCCGCCCGGCTACATCGGCTACGACGAAGGCGGCCAGCTCACCGAGGCCGTGCGCCGCAAGCCGTACTCCGTCGTCCTGCTCGACGAGATCGAGAAGGCGCATCCGGACGTGTTCAACATCCTTCTGCAGATTCTGGAGGAGGGGAAGCTGACCGACGCGCAAGGCCGTCGCGTCGACTTCCGGAACACGATCGTGATCATGACGTCCAACGTCGGCGCGTCGTCGATCTCGAAGAACCAGGGCTTCGGCTTCACCATCGGCGACGAGGGCGGCCTCTCCTACGAGGAGATGAAGTCGCGCGTCATGGGCGAGCTCAAGAAGGTCTTCCGCCCCGAGCTGCTCAACCGCATCGACGAGATCATCGTCTTCCACAAGCTCGACAAGGAAGAGATCAAGACCATCATCGAGCTGCTGCTCAAGCGCCTGCGCGAGCAGATGGCGCTGCACGAGGTCACGATCGAGCTCACGGACGAGGCGAAGGACCTACTCGTCGACAAGGGCTATGACCCGGCGATGGGCGCGAGGCCGCTGCGCCGCGCGATCCAGCGCTTCATCGAGGATCCGCTCGCCGACTACGTGCTCGGCCGGCAGATCGAGCCGGGCTCCACGATCCTCGTCGGGCGCAAGGCGGGCGCAGAGGGCGCCGTGGACGGCGACGAGGTCGACATCACGTTCATCCCCGGCGAAGTGACGCCGGAGAAGGTGACCGTGCCGCCGGAGGAGCCCGTCTCCTCCGACGAAGAGCAGCCCGTCACAGAAGACTGACGAACCCTCGACGAAGGCGTCCGGCCTGCTCCATAGGCTGGACTCGTGGCCAAGCCTGCCGTCCAGTTCGCGTGCACCGAGTGCGGCTACTCGGCCGGCCGCTGGTTTGGAAAGTGCCCCGGCTGCCAGGCGTTCGGGACGCTCGTCGAAGAAGTAGTCGGGCAGGTCGGCCACGCGAAAGCCCCGCCCAAGCCCTTGCTCCGCCTCGTCGACGTCACCGCTGAAGAGGCGACACGAATACCGACCGGCGTCGCCGAGCTCGACCGCGTCCTCGGCGGCGGACTCGTGCCCGCGTCGCTCGTCCTCGTCGGCGGCGAGCCGGGCGTCGGCAAGTCGACGCTGCTGCTCAGCGCGCTCCAGGAGATGAGCGCGACGAAGCGCACGCTGCTCATCACGGGCGAGGAGTCGGTGGCGCAGGTGAAGCTGCGCGCGGAACGGTTGGGCGGCGCCGCCAACGTCGAGATCCTCGCCGAGACCGAGCTCGACACGGTGTGCGAGACGCTCGAGAGCGAGCGCCCGGACGTCTGCGTCATCGATTCCGTACAGACGCTGTACTCGTCGGAGCTCGGCTCCGCGCCCGGCTCGGTCGCGCAGGTGCGCGAGTCCGCCGCGCGACTGCTGCGCGTCGCGAAGCAGGCCGGCGTGGCGACGATCCTCGTCGGCCACGTGACGAAGGACGGCTCCGTCGCCGGCCCGCGCGTGCTCGAGCATCTTGTGGACTGTGTGCTGCAGTTCGAGGGCGACCGCTACAACGCGCACCGCGTGCTGCGCGCGACGAAGAACCGCTTCGGATCGACGAACGAGATCGGCGTCTTCGAGATGACGGGCAGCGGGCTCATCGGCGTTCCGGATCCGTCCGCGGTCTTCGGCCATACCGTCGAGGGTGAACCGGGCGCGGCGGTTGCGTGCGCGCTCGAGGGAACGCGCCCGATCCTGCTCGAGGTGCAGGCGCTCGTCGCACAGACCGACCTCGCGATGCCGCGACGTGTCGCCACCGGCGTCGATCCGAAGCGCCTCGCGATGATCGTCGCGGTGCTCGCGCGCCATGCCGGCGTCGCGCTCGGACAGGCCGATGTGTTCGTCAACGTCGCCGGCGGCGTGCGGATCGACGAGCCCGGCGCCGACCTCGCGATTGCGCTCGCGATCGCGTCCGCTGCGCGCCGTGTTCCGGTGAAGGGCGGCATCGCCGCGTTCGGCGAGCTCGGCCTGACGGGGCGGTTGCGTGCGGTGACGCAGGCGGATCGCCGCCTCGAGGAGTGCGAGAAGCTCGGCCTGCGCGGCGTCGTCGCTCCGGCCGGCACGCCGGCCCGTGGCAAACTTGCGGTGGCGCAGGCAGAGACGCTGCGTCAGGCGATCAAGGCGGGGCTCGATGGGAACCGACCCGAAGGAGACGAAGGAGTCTAGGCTCGGAGCCGAGCTCGGCTTTACGCGCACGCCTTCGGAGGACGATCCGCGCCGCGAGCCGGCGCTGCTCGCCGCGATCGAGACGATCGCGCCCGGCACCGAGCTGCGGCAGGCGGTCGACGACGTGATCCGCTCGCACGAGGGCGCGCTCATCGTCATCGGCGACCCGCAGGAGCTCGCGTTCCTCTACTCCGGCGGCCTCCGCCTCGATGCGCCGTTCCGTGCGCAGCTTCTCTATGAGCTCGCGAAGATGGACGGCGCGATCATCGTCGACAAGGCGGTGAAGAGGCTCGCCTGGGCGAACGTGCAGCTCATGCCCGACCCGACGATCCCCTCCGACGAGACCGGGACGCGCCATCGCACGGCGGAACGCGTTGCGAAGCAGACCGGCGCGCTTGTCATCTCAGTGTCGCAGCAGCGCGAGACCGTGACCGTGTTCGTCGGGCAGTCGAGCTACCAGCTCGATCCCGTCACCGAAGTTCTGGCGAAGACGAACCAGGCGCTCGGCACGCTCGAGACGTACGAGCAGCGGCTCGAGCAGGTGCTCACACGTCTGACCGCGCTCGAGTTTCAGAACGCGGTCGTGCTCGACGACGTGCTCGTCGTCCTCCAGCGCGCGGAGCTGACTGCGCGCATGGCAGAGCGCGTCAAGCGCGACTGCGTCGAGCTCGGAAGCGAGGGCCGCTTGATCCGGCTACAGCTCGACGAGCTCGTCGGCGACGTGCCGAAGGAGCGCGACGCGATCGTGCGCGACTATCACGCAACCGGCGACGGTCCCGAGGCGACGCTCGCGCTCGAAGGACTGCGCGCGCTCTCGTATCAGAACCTACTCGAGTTCGACCGCCTCGTCGAGCTGCTCGGTTACGACCGCGGCGTGAATCCGCTCGACCACTCCGTCGCGCCGCGCGGGCATCGCGTGCTGTCGCACATCCCGCGCGTCCCCGAAGCCGTCATCCGTCGCGTCGTCGGCGATCTCGGCACGCTCGACTCCGTCGTGCGCGCGTCGCAGCGCGACCTGGAGGCGGTCGAAGGGGTCGGCGCGGTGCGCGCGCGGGAGATCCGGGAGGGGCTCCGGCGCCTCCAGGAGCACAACCTCGTGGACCGCTACTTACAACTCTAAAAAACGCCTGGAAAGCCCGGAAATGTAGCTTTTCCAGGCACTTTCTGCTACCATGCCTCCCTCGGGCCGGTGCGGCAGATGCGCCGGCTCTTTTGGCGGAAAAGCTCAAACGACGGGAGGCTGGGCTTGTACAAGGTCGGCGACAAGGTGGTGTACCCCCACCACGGGGCCGGGACGATCGTCAAGAAGGAATCGCGCGAGGTTCTGGGCACGAAGCGCGAGTACCTGACGATCAAGATCCTCCACAACGACATGACTGTCCAGGTCCCTTGCGAGAACGCCGACGCAGTCGGCCTGCGCAGAGTGATCGGTGAGAAGGAAGTCGGTGTCGTCCTCAAGGCGTTGACGGGCGGTTCGACCGAGATGCCGAAGAACTGGAACCGCCGCTTCAAGCACAACCGCGACAAGATGAAGACGGGCGACATCCTCGAGCTCGCCGAGGTCGTTCGCAACCTGTCGCTGCGCGATCACGAGAAAGGCCTGTCCACCGGCGAGAAGCAGATGTTCGTGAAGGCGAAGAAGATCCTCGCCTCCGAGCTGATGTACGCCAAGGGCATGGACGAGGACGAGTGCGCGGAGTGGCTCGACGGCGTCCTCACCGAGGTCGGTCCGAGCAAGAAGAAGACGACGGCGAAGAAGAAGGCCGTCGCCGCCACCGCGTAGCTCGCGCGCGGCACCGACAATGTCCGTCTGGGCGATCCTCGTGGCAGCGGGTCGCGGGGAACGACTCGGTCTGGACCATCCGAAAGCGTTCGCGAAGCTCAACGGCCAGGCGCTGCTCGCCGAGCCGCTGCGCCGGCTCGACGAATCGGACTGGATCGATGCGATCGTCCTCGTCGCTCCGCCCGGCTGGGAGGAACCCGCGATCCTGCTCGCCGAAGAGCTCGGCCTCGGCAAGGTGAGCGCGTGCGTCGCCGGGGGCGAGCGGCGCAGCGACTCCGTGCGCAACGGGCTCGCCGAGGTACCGCCGGACGCCGTCGTCGCGCTGGTGCACGATGCCGCGCGCCCGTTCCTGCCGGAAGAAGTCATTGGCCGCGTGCTCGCGCCGCTCTCCGACGGCTGGGACGGTGCCATTCCGGGCCTTCCGGTGTCAGACACCCTTAAGAAGGTGGGAGCCGACGGCGCAATCGTCGACACGCTTTCGCGAGACGGTCTGTGGTACGTGCAGACGCCGCAGGCATTCGCAGCCGATGTCCTCCGCCGCGCGGTCGCGAACGGCGCCGATGCGACCGACTGCGCCGGTCTCGTCGAGGCGGTCGGCGGCCGCGTGAAGGTCGTCGAGGGCGACGCTCGTCTACTGAAGGTGACGACGGCCGACGATCTCGCAAAGATCGCCTCGCTCCTGTGATCGTCGACTACCACATGCACCTGCGTGATGAGGCGACCAAGATCGACCACACTGCGTACGCCGCCGAGAAGTTCGCAATTCGCGCGACCGAGCGCGGCGTGGACGAGATTGGCTTTACGGAACACGTCTACTACTTCGCACAAACACGGTCGCTCTGGTCTTTGCCGTCTCAGAGGGAGCGATGCCGGTTCGACCTCGACACCTATGTCGACGCAGTCGTCGATGCGAAACGGCGCGGCCTGCCGGTGAAGCTCGGACTCGAGGTGGACTGGACCGGCGAACGAGCGGGTGAGCTCGACGAGATCCTCAGGCCGTATCCGTGGGACTACCTGCTGTGCTCAGTCCACTGGATCGACGGCGGGCACGCGGTCGATTCCGAACCGAACAAGGGTGCGTGGATGGAGTGGGAACAAGACGAGGTGTGGCGCCGCTACGTCCACGAACTCTCGCAAGCGGCTCGCAGCGGACGGTTCGACGTCCTCTCCCATCCTGATCTCGCGAAAATCTTCGGTGTGCGCGGGAGCGACGAGCTGTATGGAGAGTTGGCCGCCGCGGTCGACGACTCCGGCGTCGCCCTCGAGATCTCGACCGCGGGATTGCGGAAGCCGGTAGGAGAGCTCTATCCGGACGCGCGCCTCCTTCGGCTCTCCAGGGCCCCCGTGACGCTTGCGTCCGACGCGCACGAGCCGGTGTTCGTCGGTGAGGACTTCGATGACGCAGTCGCGTTCGCTCACGCGAACGGCCGCGATACGGTGAGCGTCTTCGAAGGGCGCGTCCGCAGACAGGAGCCGCTCGGATGACCGACTACCGGGTCGGAACGGGCTTCGACGCGCACGCGCTGGAGCCGGGCGTGCCGCTTGTGCTCGGCGGCGTGCGCATCGAGCATCCGACCGGCCTCGCCGGACATTCCGACGGCGACGTGCTCGCGCACGCGCTCACCGACGCAGTCCTCGGCGCCGCTGGACTCGAGGACATCGGCGCACTTTTCCCGTCTGACGATCCGGCGCACAGGGGCGCCGACTCGATCGAGCTTCTGCGCGAAGCGTGGTCGCGCGTGCAGGAAGGTGGGTGGGAGCTGGTCAATGCCGACGTCGTGCTGATCGGAGAAGAACCGCGGCTTGCGCCGCATCGCGACGCGATGCGCGCCCGGCTCGCAGACGCGCTTGGCGGCGACGCAGCGCAGGTCGCCGTACGTGCGACGACGACCGACGGGCTCGGGTTCACCGGTCGCGGTGAAGGGCTCGCCGCGCAGGCCGTCGCACTGTTGCGGCGATGAAGCTCCGCCTGCTCACGCACGCCGAGCGCGACCTCCGCGGCTCGATCCCGCAACTGTGGCCCGAGTTCATGCAGCACGACCAAGTCGTGTCGGCGTTCTGGCCACGCATGTACGACGTGTATCCCGACTTCCAGCTGTGGCTGCTCGACGGCAAGACCACCGTCGGCTACGCGTGCTCGTTGCCCGTGCGCTGGGACGGCGTCCCCGAGCCGCGCGGGCTCGACTGGGCGATGAGCAACGGAGCGGCCGGCTCCCCGACGACGCTGTGCGCGGTCGTCATCGCGCTGCAGCCGTCGCATCGCGGCCAGGGGTTGAGCGAAGTGATCCTGCGCCGCATGGCCGGCATCGGAGCGGCGCACGGGCTCGACTGCCTCATCGCGCCGGTGCGCCCGACGTGGAAGGAGCGCTACCCGCTCACACCGATCGAGCGCTATCTCTCGTGGCGTCGCGAGGACGGCTTGCTCTACGACCCGTGGCTGCGCACGCATGAACGGCTCGGCGCCGAGCTGCTCGAGCCGGCGACGCGTTCGATGACGATCACCGGCACGCGCGCGGAGTGGGAGGAGTGGACCGAGCTGCAGTTTCCGGAAGACGGCGACTACGTCGTTCCCGGCGCGCTCGTCCCCGTTCGGTTCTCAGGCGGCGAAGGGACGTACGTCGAGCCGAACGTATGGATGCGCCACAGCTTCGAGTAGCTAGCGCTTGCGCTGCGAGTCGCGCTTCGCCTTCTCGAGGCGGCGGCGCATCTGCCGGTTCGTCGCCTCGGGCGCGACGACGCCCTGCTGGTCCTGCATGTCGAGCAGTGCCTGCCGCTCCTGGCGACTGAGGCTCGACATCGCCGCCTGCGCGCGCATCGGATCGCGCAGCGCGCCGGACCGCTGCATCTTCTTCATCGCGCTCGCAAGCTCGGGGTTCGAACGCTCGAGTGCAGCGGTCGACGCCTTCTGCAACCAGCGCCGGAAGAGCGGCACCTTCGAGATGAGCGTGATCACCGGACGCAGGTAACGCCCGTTCTGGATGCGGCCGAGCAGCCCGAGCACGCCGAGGATCAGCAGGAGCCCAAGCACGATCCAGAGCGGGATGAGGAGCGTGACGATCGAGGCGATCACGGCGCGGATGGTAGCGAGACGACGCCTTCCCGCACGTCGACGAGCCCGTCGCGCTCGAGGGCCGCAACCGCTTCGGCATCGGTCGGCTGCTCGCCGGCGGCGACGAGCCGCAACGTCGTCGACCGCCGTTGCCGGAACGATCCCTCGAACGGTCCTTGCTTGCGCACCGGCTCGTAGCGGCGGCCGCACGACGGGCAGAGCTCGGCTAGTGGGCAGCTGTCGCAGCGCGGAATGCGCGCGAGACAGACGGTCGCGCCGAGATCCATCAGCGCCTGCGCGGCGGCCGGCGAAAAGTCGTAGCCGGTGCGCTCTCTGACGCGGTTCACGTTTACGTCGACGGGGAGGACGTCGCGGCCGAACGCGAAGCGCGCGAGCGCGTCAGCGGTGTAGCGCCCGACGCCGGGGAGCTCAGTCAGGTCGTCCGGCCAGCCGTGCGCCGCGACGTGCTGCGCGGCGCGGTGGAGGTTGATTGCGCGCCGGTTGTAGCCGAGCCCCTGCCACTCGCGGATGACGTCTGCGGGCGAGGCGGCGGCGAGCGCCTCTACCGTCGGCCAGCGCTCCAGCCAGGCGTCCCAACGAGGCACGACGCGGTCGACCTGGGTCTGCTGGGCCATCACCTCGGAGACGAGGATCGAGTATGGATCGGTCGTGCGGCGCCACGGCAGCGGGCGCTCGTTCCGGCTGTACCACTCGAAAAGAGCATCTTCCACGGCAGGTCGAGTGTAGAGCCGTCCGCGGCTTCCGCTTCAATGCCGGGCACTGCTCTTTCCACGACTGGAGGTTCGTGTTGCCCCTTACTCAGACTCAGCTCGCCGCCGAGGTCGCCGATCGCGCCGGCCTCAGCGGTGCGGACGCCAAGCGCGCCCTGGCTGCGCTCGAGGAAGTCATCCTCGACCAGATCGGGAACGCTGAGAAGGTCAAGATCGGCGGCGTCGTGCAGATCGAGGCCAAGATGCGGCCGGCAACGAAGGAACGCATGGGACGCAACCCGGCGACGGGCGAGGAGATCACCATCTCCGCGAAGCCCGCATCGGTGGCAGTGAAGGCGCGGCCGCTTGCGAAGGCGAAGGCTGCGGCACCGTCCCTCGCCCAGGTGCAGGCGAAGGCCCGCTAGTTAGCGCGCGCGTACTCGATTCGCCAGAGCGTCTCCCAGTTCCGCGAGCCGGCTGGGAGACGCTCTAGGTCAGTCGTCGATCGTGATATGACCGGGCTCGGCGGCTACGCGTTCGAGCCAACGCCCGACCGACGGATACCTCGCTAGCTCGATCCCCGCCTCGTCCGTGACGTGTGTATACGCGTAGAGGGAGATGTCGGCGATCGTGAACCCGCCGCCGACGAGATAATCGTTGCCGGCGAGATACTTCTCCATCGCCGCGAGCGCGCGCTCGCCCGCCGCCTGCCGGTCCGGGAGGCGGTCGGCATACGCCTCCGGATCGGGGGCGTAGTGCAGCCAGAAGCGCGCGACCGCGATCGCCGGCTCGTGGTCGTACTGCTCGAAGAACATCCACTGCAAGACCTGACCGCGGAGATAGCGATCGTCGGGGATGAAGCGCGTGCCCTCGGCGAGGTACCAGAGGATCGCGTTCGACTCGCCGAGCGACGAGCCGTCGTCGAGCACAATCGTCGGCACACGCAGCGCGGGATTCAGCTCGCCGAGCACCTCGCTGCGATTCGACCGATCGACGACGTCGAGGAACTGGCGCTCGTAGGGAAGACGGAGATGCGCGAGCAGCAGCCTGACCTTGTAGCAGTTGCCTGACGCGGGATTGTCGTACAACAGCACCGCGAGCGACTAGCCGACCGCGCTCACGACGGCGAGCACAAAGGACGCTGCCGAGGGAAGCGCGGCGAAGCCGGCGGTCGGAGTCCGTCCCTGCTCGAGCGCGCGTGCAAGCGACGTGCGCAGCTCCTTCCGGTTGCCTGCGACCTCGGCGAGGCCGAAGCGCTGAAAGGCGGCGTTGTTCAGACGCACGTGACCGCGACCCCAGCCGTACGAGATCGCGGGGCAGCCGCGCATCATCGCCTCGAGCACCGTCAGGCCGCCGGTCGAGTGGACGAGGACGTCGCCGGCGGCGAGCCAGTCCGGCATGTGTTTGGTGAAGCCCTCGACGCGCACGCGGGGATCGCCGCCGTGAAGCTCCAGGAGACGCAGCCGTAACTCCTCGTTGTGCCCGCAGAGGCAGACGACCTGAGCGACCTCGTCGTGGAGGAGCGCTTCCTCGATCGCCCCGGCGATGTCGCCGACGCCCCAGCCGCCCCCAGAGACGACGACGAGCTTCCCTTTCACGTCGACGCCGAGCGCGCGGCGCGCGGCTTCGCTCGTCCGCGGCTCGAGGAACTCGGGTGCGGTGAATCCATGCACTGCATGCACGGACGCATCGCGTCCGGCGACTTCGCGCACCTCTTCGATCGACTCGACGTGCGTGACGAGATGGAGATCGGCGCCCGGCGTCGCCCAGTAGCGCATCGCAGCGAGGTCGGTGATCGCGGCGACGATCGGGACGTCTAGGCGTCGCGCGAGACGTAGCCGTCCGAGCACCTCGGTCACGTGCGGGTAGACGGAGACGATCACGTCGGGATCGTTTGCTGCGATGAGTCGCAACAGTCCGGGCGCCGCGAATCGCGTCAGCAGCGACTGCGTCAGTCTGCGCGTCGGCCCGAAGCGCGCGAAGAGCCAGAACCCGAGATCCCAGATCCAGTGGAAGCGGAAGAAGACGACACGCGGCGCGTCCTCGCTCACCGCCGAGACGACGCGGCCCATCGCAGGGAGCGAATCCTCGGTGACGATCTCGAGGTCAGGCTGCTCGGCGCGGAGCTGATCGGCGAGCGTCCTCGCGGGGAGGTCGTGGCCCGCGCCGACACTCGCGGTCAGGATGAGAATCCGCGGAGGCACCAGCAAAGGCTAGGGCGAGCCGGGCCGTCTGACAAGCTCGCACCATGCTCGCCCTGCTCGCCCTCGTCCTATCCATTGGAATCGCGGACTCCGCCAATCCGTCGACGGTTGCGCCCGCACTCTTTCTCGCAACGCGACCCGCGGCGACTCGAAGTTTGGCAGCGTTCACCGCCGGTGTGTTCAGCGTCTACACCCTCGGCGGCATCGTGCTCGCGCTCGGTCCCGGACAGGCTGCAATCGCGGCGCTGCCGCGGCCCGATCACGATACCGTGCATGAGATCGAGCTCGGCGGCGGCGTCGCGCTGTTGCTCCTCGCGGCCGCGCTGTGGTTCGCGCGCGAGCGTCTCGCGCGGCGCGTCGAGCGCGAGCCACGCGGGGGAGAGCGGTCTTCGTTTCTCGTCGGCGCCGCGATCATGGCGTTCGAGCTGCCGACGGCGTTTCCGTACTTCGCCGCGATCGCGGCGATCGTCGGCTCCAACCGGAGCCTGCCCGTGCAGATCGGGCTCGTCATCATGTTCAACGTGGCGTTCGTTGCACCGCTCATCGCGATCACCGCCGTACGCGCGTTGGCAGGCCCGCGTGGCGAGCGCGCGCTCGCGACGGTGCGCGCGCAGCTCGACCGTCGCGTGCCGATGCTCGTCTCCGCGCTCGTTTTCGTGCTTGCGCTCGTCGTTCTGACGATCGGGATCGTCGGAATCACGTAGCCGCCCCGTCCGGTCCGGTCCGTACCCTTTTGGCATGGCCAAGCCGCTCGAAGAGTGGAGCGTCGAAGAGTTGCGCTCGGAAGGAAGCCGCATCATCGACGAGCTCGCGCGCCGGGGCATCACGTCGACGAAGAAGCCGAAGGCGGACATCGCGCGGTCGTGCGAGAACTGGGTCCGCGGCCTCGGCTGGGACGAGACCTTTACGCGCGAGATGGTCGAGGACGAGTTCGCCGTGCACGAGCGCAAGCTCGGACAGACGCTCTCGGACCTCGACCGCAATCGGCTCGTGCAGCTCTGGATCGCGCTCCGTGAGGAACGTGCGCAGCAAGCTGCCTAGGGGAAGAGTTCTTTCACTGCCTGGACGAGCTGGTCAGGCGAGAACGGCTTGCGCAGCACGGGCACGGGCGAGTCGAAGACGAACTGTTCGCCGTACTGGCCGGTGACGAGCAGGATCGGCAGCTTCGGCGTCGCGGTGCGCAGCCGCGCGGCGATCGCGTCGCCGCTCATCCCCGGCATCAGCACGTCGAGCACCGCCGCGTCGACGGGGGTTGCCTCGGCGGCGGCGATCGCGGCGATGCCGGTGGTGGCCGTCACCACTTCGTAGCCCGCGTCCTCGAGGACGGCCTGGCAGAGCAGGACGAGGTCGGCGCTGTCGTCGGCCACGAGGATTCGCATGGGAGTAGTAGACCACTCCGCCAGGAATCGCCGCCAGCGGCATCTAAGAGAGCATGGAGCGGGCGCGCGTGCTGGCGATCGACGAAGACCCTGTTGTCAGGCGGCTGGTCGAGATCGTCCTCGGGGCGGACGGCTTCGACGTCGAGGTCGCTGCGGATGCGGTGGAGGCTCGGGCGGTCCTGCGCCGTGGGGGCCGCCTTGACCTCTTCCTGACCGGGCTGGAGAAGCCGGTCGACCCGGGCAAGCTGCGCGAAACCGTTCGCACGGTCATCGCGCGCCGCCGTCGCTTCAGCGGCCGCTGACGTCCTACGGTAGTCGCGCTTCGAAGCCCGACTTGTGAAGTTTTTCGATCACGCGCGGCACCGCGGCGACCGTGCGCCGCCAGCTGTCGTGTGCGGAGTAGTAGTCGGCGTCGTGCAGGAGCACGACGTCGCCGCTGCGCAACGGACCGACGCTGCGCTCGATCGACGCAGCCGTTGCGCGGCGGCGCCAATCCTTTCCCCAGCGCGACCAAAGCAGCGTGCGCCATCCGCGCGCGCGTGCCTCGGCGAGCGCAGTCGCGTTGAGGATCCCGTACGGCGGCCGGTACAGCGTAGGCTCGCGGCCGGCCGCGTCTGCGATCAGCTTCGCCGCGCGCTCGAGGTCGTCGTGGACCGCGCGCGGGCCGATCCGCAGCAGGTTGCAATGCCGGTGGCAGTGGACGCCGATCTCGTGACCCGAGGCGACGATGCGCGCAACGAGCTCGGGCCGGCGCTCCACCTGCTCGCCGACGAGGAAGAACGTCGCCACGGTGTCGCCGAGCGCTTCGAGCACGGCGGGCGTGCCTTCCGGATGGGGGCCGTCGTCGAACGTGAGCGCGACCCCGGAGTCGACCGTGGCCTCGACGCCGTAGTGCCGCCGCGCGCGCGCGGACACGATCGCGGTTGCCGGAAGCCAGTACCGGAGCACCCGCCTAAGCTACGCAAGTGCGCGTGCTCGTGCTGACCGCGAGCGTCGGCGAGGGGCACGACCTGCCCGCTCGCGTGCTCGCCGACGAGCTCCGCACGCGCGGTGCGGAAGTGGTCGTCGCCGACGGGCTCGACGAGCTCGGAAGCCTGCTGACGGGCGCAGCGGAGGGCGGGATGCGCGTCACGTACGGCTCCGGACGCCTCCTCTGGCTGTTCGACCTCCAGTACTTCCTCTTCGCGCGGATCGCGCCGACGCGTGCGCTCGGGCAGCGGCTGTTGTATGCGCTCGGCGGGAGCCGCCTGCTGCGCTTCGTGCTGGCCGAGGAGCCCGACGTCGTCGTCTCGACGTACCCGGGCGTGACCGAAGTGCTTGCGCGGCTGCGCCGCTCTGGACGCCTAGACATCCAGGTCGTCTCGGCGATCACCGACCTGTCTGGGCTGCGCTACTGGGCGGCACGTGGAGTCGACCTGCATCTGCTCACGCATCCCGAGTCCGTTGCGGAGGTGCGGCGCATCGCCGGACCAGCGACGCGCATCGAGGTCGTGCGCGGGCTGAACGATCCGGCGTTCCTCAAACCGCACCCACGCGAGGAATCGCGGGGCCCGGTCGTCGCCGTCTCCGGCGGCGGTTGGGGCGTCGGCGATCTCGAAGGTGCCATCCGTGCAGCCCGCACGGTGAACGACGTCGTCGTGCTCGCGCTCTGCGGCCGCAACATGAACAAACGCGCCTATCTCGAGCATGCGTTCGCCGGTGACGAGCACGTTCGTGTGCTCGGCTTCGTCGACGACATGGCGACCCTCCTCTCCGCGACCGACGTGCTCGTGCACTCGACGGCCGGGCTGACCGTCCTCGAGGCATACATGGTCGGCTGCCGGTCGATCTCGTACGGCTGGGGCGTGGGGCACATCCGCCTCAACAACCGTGCGTTCGTGCGCCACGGGATCGCGCAGGTCGTTTCGCGGCTCGACGAGCTGCCGGACGCAATTCGAGCCGCCCTTGCGCAGCCGCGCGTGCCGCGCTACGCGGACTTCGCGAAGCTGCCGTCTGCGGCGGAGCTGGTGCTCGCCATGAACCAGTCGACGTAGCGGCGCGCGCCGTCGACGAAGGACGTCGTCGCGCGCCAACCGAGCTCGCGCGCTGCGCGTTCGCCCGACACTTCGACGCCGGGGAAGTCGCCCTTCCGGCCTTCGAGGTGCACGATCTCGACCGGCTGCACGAGCTGTTGGACGAGCTCCGCGATCTCGCGGATCGTCACGCTCTCATCGCCTACGAGGTTGTAGATGCGGTTCGCCGCCGCGGGCACGAGCGCCGCGACGACGCCGTCGGCGAGATCTTCGACGTAGACGAAACGGCGCGACTGCTCGCCGGTGCCGGCGATGGTCAGCGGCTCGCCCGCGTGCGCCTTGATGACGAACGCCGGCAGCACCGCCGCCTCGCGCGCACGCGGCCCGTACGGAATGCCGAAGCGCAGGATCGTGTGCTCGAGCCCGTACAGCTCGCCGTACGAGTGGCAATACATCTCGCCCGCGAGCTTCGTCGCGGTGTAGAAGTGCCGCGGGATGCCAAGCGGCGAGTCCTCCGTCGCGACGCCCTCGACTTGCTCGCCGTAGACCCAGATCGTGCTCGCGTAGACGACGCGCCGGACGTTTGCGACGCGCGCCGCCTCGAGCACCGCGAGCGTTCCCTGCGCGTTGACCGCCTCGGTCATCACCGGCGCCTTCGCGACCTCGTTCACGTCCGCCATCGCAGCGAGGTGGAGGATCGCGTCACAGCCCGCGGCCGCGGCGGCGACTTCGTCGAAGTTCGTGACGTCGCCGAGGATCGTTTCGGCGCCGTACGGCGACTTCCGAGTATCGAAGACGATCGCTTCGTGTCCGGCTGCGCCTGCCTTGTCGACGACGTGAGAGCCGATGAAGCCGCTCCCGCCCGTGACCAGGAGCTTCACGCGACCTCGTCCTGTGCGACGGCGAGGGCGTCGTCGAGCGGGTCGATCGGCCCGCTGCGGTAGTAGAGCGGTACGCACCAATGGTTCTCGGCGACCCAGTCGGTGTTCGGCAGGTTGACCGGATGCCGGAGGATGCGGTGGCAGGGCTCTTCGTACACCTTGCCGGTCGAGCGCTCGATCGGCTGGAAGACGACGTACTTGTAGTGACCGGAGCGCATGCCGTCAGGAAGCTGGAGGCGCGCGGGATACAGCGGGTCGAGGTGCGTTCGCGCGACGGCGTTCTTCCACTCGACGATCTCCTCGAGCCGCTCTGTTTGCACGATGCCGATCGCGGCCGTGAACTCGTTCATGCGGCTCGCCGTCGACCGAACGTGGTGGTCGGGCTTGCCGTAGTTGCGATGCAGGCGCGCGTAGTCGATCAGCTCGGGATTGCGCGAGACGAGCATCCCGCCCTCGCCGGTCGAGATCGTCTTCGTCGCGTAGAACGAATAGACGCCCGCGTCTCCCCACGTTCCCGGCTTGCGCCCGTTCCAGTCCGCGCCGTGCGCGTGCGCGCAGTCCTCGAGCAGGATCACGCCCTCGGAGCGGCAGAGCTCGGCAATCGCATCGACGTCGAACGCGATGTGGCCCCCGATGTGCACGAGCCACACGGCGCGCGGCTTGTATTCCGCAATCTTGCGCTCGAGGTCGGCCAACGACATGCAGAGGTCCTCGCGGTTGCAATCGACGAACTGCACGTGGCCGCCGGCGCGCAGCACGGACAGAGGCGTGGCCATGAATGTGTTCGAGGGGCAGAGCACGGTGCGCCCGCGCACGTCGGCCCAGTCGAGCAGCGCCGCCGCAGCGCCGGCCCAGCCGCCGAAGGCGACGGCATCGAGGCCGTTCCAGCCTGCCCACGCCGCTTCGAAGCCGCGAACGAGCTCGCCCTCCGTCCACTGCTCGGAGTCGAGCACCTGCTCCCACAGCTCGCGCAGCCGCTCCCGGTCGCGGTGGTCGAAGCCGATCGAGAATGTGTCCCACTGCGCCACGGCCCGCCAAAGTATCGCACTACAGTCAGTCAGTGGTCCGCGTCCGATTCGCCCCTAGCCCGACGGGCTCCCTCCATCTAGGGAATGCGCTCAGTGCCGTTGCAAATCGCACATTTGCGGACGAGCACGGCGGCCGGTTCCTCCTGCGGATCGACGACACGGACCCGGCGCGGAACCTCGCCGACGGGGCGCACGCGATCGCGGCCGACCTCGAGTGGCTCGGCATCGGCTGGGACGAGGGGCCGGTGCACCAGAGCGCGCGCTTCGTGCGCCACCGCGAGGCGGCGCACCAGATCGGCGAGCCCGACGCGGCGGGCGCGCTGCGCTTCGGTCGCATCACGCTCCTGCGGGCAGACGGCACGCCGACGTATCAGCTCGCAAGCGCGGTCGACGACGTCGACTTCGAGATCACGCACGTCATCCGCGGCTCCGACCATCGCGCGAACACCGAGCTGCAGAGCAAGCTGATCAAGGCGCTCGGCGCCGACCCACCGGAGTACATCCATCACGGCCTGCTGCTCGGCGAGGACGGCACGAAGCTGTCGAAGCGCCACGGCGCATCGACGCTTGCCGACCTGCGCGACGCCGGCATTCCGCCGGAAGCCGTGCGCGCATATCTCGTCGAGCTCGGCATCCCCAAGCACGATGTGCACCTCGACATGGCGCGCATCCGCCGCCTCTCGGTCGACGCGCTGGGTGCCCTGTCGGACGAGGAGCTCGCTGCACGCATCGACGTGCCGGTGTCGGTCGCACCCGTGCTGCGCGGCGCGCGCGATCTTGCCGAGGCTCGTGCGTACGCGGCGCAGGTGCTCGAAGCTCCCGACGCGCAGGTCGATGCACCCGAGACGCTCGCGCGCTTCCGCGAGCTCGTCGAGCGCGATCTCGAGCCGAAGGCGGTCGTGCGTGAGCTGAAGGCCGTCGGTGGCGACCTGAAGGCGCTGCGGCTCGCGCTCACCGGGCACGAGCGCGGGCCCGAGCTTGCCGCCGTGATCGCGGCGCTGCCGCGCGACGAGCTGCTGCGCCGGTCCGTAGGCTAGGTCGATGCGTCTGTACAACACGCTTTCGCGGCGGCTCGAGGAGCTGCCGCCTCCACCCGGTCCGATCCGGATGTACTTCTGCGGGCCGACTGTCTACGCACGCGCGCACGTCGGCAACGCGATCCCGTTCGTGCTGCCGATGTGGCTGCGCACGTGGCTGCGGACGCGCGGGTACGACGTGACGTTCGTGCACAACATCACGGACATCAACGACAAGATCTACGACGCCGCGCCCGGGAAGAGCGCCGAGCTCGCCGCGCAGGCGACCGAGTGGTATCTCCAGGACACAGCCGACCTCGGGCTCGGCATGCCCGATCTCATGCCGAGGGCGACGGAGACGATTCCGCAGATCGTCGCCTTCATCGAGAAGCTGATCGATCGCGACTTCGCGTATGCCGTCGGAGGCGACGTCTACTTCCGCGTCGCCCGCGATCCGGGGTACGGCCGGCTGTCGCGCCAGAAGCCCGATCAGATGGTCGAGGAGGAGCCGAGCGCCGCCAAGGAGGCGCCGCAGGACTTCGCGCTCTGGAAGGCGACGAAGCCGGGGGAGGACACGTCGTGGGACTCGCCGTGGGGACGCGGCCGGCCGGGCTGGCACATCGAGTGCTCCGTCATGGCAGAGGAGGCGTTCGGGCCGATGTTCGAGATCCACGGCGGCGGGCTCGACCTCGTCTTCCCGCATCACGAGAACGAGCTCGCGCAGTCGCGCGCGCTCGGCCACGAATTCGCGCGCATCTGGATGCACAACGGGATGCTGCAGTTCACCGGAGAGAAGATGTCGAAGTCGCTCGGGAACATCACGACGATTCGCGAGGCGCTGGACGAGTACGGCCGCGAAACGCTGCTCTTGTTCTTCATGAGCGGGCACTGGCGCAAGCCGCTCGACTACTCGGAGACGACGATGGCGCAGGCGGCGGCGCAGGTCGAGCGGCTGCGCAACGTCTTCCGTGCGCCGAGCGAGCCGGTCGGTGACTGGGCAGCGTTCGAGGAGGCGCTCGACGACGACTTCAACACGCCGGAAGCGCTGGCATTGCTGCACGGCTGGCGCGACCACGAGTTGCTGCGCCGCGGGCTCGAGATCTTCGGGCTAGGCTCGCTCGCCGAGGTCGCTGAGGCGCCTCCGCACATCGTGTCGCTCGCCGAGCAGCGGCAGACGGCGCGCGAGGCGGGCGACTTCGCCGGCGCGGACCGACTCCGGGCCGAGATCGCAGCGGCAGGCTGGGAAGTACGCGACATCGACGAGCCGCCCGGGTTTCTGCTCGTGCCGAAGTCGTGAGCAGAGAGCTGGTCTATGGGCGGCGGCCGGTGCGCGAGGCGCTGCGCGGCGCGAACCGCGAGGTGCTCGAGCTGTGGGCGACCGAGCGCGCGATTGCGTCCGAGTCGTGGTTGCGCGAGACGGAACGGCCGCGCGTGCACGTGAAGCTCGAGCGCGACATCAGCGACGCCGCGCGCACGCAGGACCATCAGGGCGTGCTCGCGTGGTGTGAGCCGTACCGGTATGCGGACGCGCACGAGTTGGCGACTGGGGAGAAGCCGCTCATCGCATGCCTCGACCAGGTGAGCGATCCCCGCAACCTCGGGGCCGTTTGCCGCAGCGCCGAGGGCGCAGGGGCGACGGGTGTCGTCGTCCCGAGCCATGGCTCGGCGCGCGTGACGCCCGCGGTGTGCCGAGCGTCGGCGGGCGCAGTCGAGCATCTGCCGGTCGCCGTGGTCACGAACCTCGCGCGCTATCTGAACGAGATCAAGAGCGGCAGCCTCTGGATCGCCGCCGCGGCCGGCGAGTCCGGCACACCGATGTGGCAGGCCGATCTCTCGGGCGGCATCGCGTTCGTCTTCGGCGCCGAGGGCAAGGGGCTGCGCCCGCTCGTTCGGCGGACGTGCGACCTCGCCGTCTCGATCCCGCAGCTGGGGCAGGTGGAATCGCTCAACGTCAGCGTCGCGGCGGCCCTGCTCCTGTACGAGGCGCGGAGGCAGCGTGGCTGAGCCGACCTTGTACCTCTTCGACGGCTTCAACCTCTTGCACGCGGGCGGGTTCCAGTCGACCGACGAGCTGCGCGACGTGCTCGCGAGCTGGGTGGCAGGGAAGGGCGCGCGCGGCGTCCTCGTCTTCGATGGGCACGGCCTCGACGAGAGCCACGGTCCGCTCGAGGTGCGCTGGGCCGAGCACGCCGACACGCTCATCGAGCGGCTCGCCGCCGAGCACCGCCGCGGGGAGCAGGTGGCGGTCGTCTCCTCCGACGAGGCCGTGCGCGGGACGTCCGGCGCGGAGGTGCGGAAGCTCGGCTCGCGGTCGTTCCTCGCCGAGCTCGTCCCGCCGGCGCACACGGACCGGACGCGAGGAGACCTTCGCGACCGTCTCGACCCGGCGACGCTCGCCGAGCTCGAACGCCTGCGCCGCGGGCAATGAGCGCCGTCATCCTCGTCGAGGGCGACAGCGACCGAGTCGCCGTCGAGACGCTCGCGCTGCGTCGCGGCCGCGACTTCGCGGCTGAAGGCGTCTCCGTCGTCGCCATCGGCGGTGCTCAGGCCATCGGCAGGTTCCGCGGCGACGTCGGCCTGTGCGACGCGGGCGAGGAGGCGGTGTTCCGTCGGGCGCTGGGAGCGAACGTCTTCGTGTGCGTCGCCGATCTCGAGGACGAGCTCATCCGCGCGCTCGGGCCGGAGAGGGTGGAGGAGATCCTCGATGCGAACGGCGATCTCCGGCCGTTCCGGACGATGCAGAAGCAGGTCGTGTGGCGCGGGCGGCCGGTGTCCGACCAGCTCCGCCGCTTCATTGCGAGCGGAGCGCGCCGGAAGATCCGCTACGCGCGCTTCCTCGTCGAGGCCCTCGACCTCGACCGCGTGCCGCGGCCCCTCGACGGCGTGCTCGAACATACGTTCGTAGCATATTAGGTCCATCGCAAGTAGACTTGTAAGTTATTCGACCCCCTGCTATCTTGTGGCTCAACCTCAGGGTGAGAGTTCACCCGCCACTGACCGGGGAGGGCCCGTGGCAGCTCGCACCGCACATGCCTATTCGCCGCAACGAGCTCAACGCGAGCTTGCCGACCTGCAGCTCGTCCTCAGGGCGCGCAACGGCGACGACGAGGCCATGGACGTGCTCATCCGCCGCTACACCGGCTTCGTCCGGCTGAAGGCGAGCTCGTACTTCCTCGCCGGCGGCGACAGCGACGACCTCATCCAGGAGGGCCTGATCGGGCTGTACAAGGCGGTGCGCGACTTCCGGGCGGACAAGGAGACGTCGTTCCGGAGCTTCGCCGAGCTGTGCGTGACCCGCCAGATCATCACGGCGATCAAGACCGCCACCCGCTTCAAGCACACGCCGCTGAACCAGTACGTCTCGTTCAGCCATACGCCGGCCGGCCAGGACGGCGAGGGCGAGTGCACCCTCGGCGACGCGCTGCCCGGGCCGGGCGCGCACGAGCCGTCGGTCGTCGTCATCTCGACGGAGGAGCTCCAGAGCCTCGTCTTCTGTCTCGGCTCCGGCCTCTCGCCGCTCGAGGCGGACGCCCTCCGCCTCTATCTCGAGGGTTCGTCCTACGAGGACATGGCGGAACGGCTCGGCTGCGACACGAAGACGATCGACAACGCGCTCCAGCGCGTGAAGCGCAAGATCATCCAGCACCAGCAGGGCCGCGAAGTCCTTCTATAGCGACTCGCCCGATTTCGTAGTCGGCGGCAAAGCGGACTCGTTGGAACTGGTTGTTCTTTGGCGCGTCGACCCGAAGGTATCCGGCTCGCTTGACCGGCAGGTGCGAAATCGGCACGAGATAAACGCCGGTTGTTTCGGGGCAGTAGACCGCGAAGAGGTCGATCTCACCGTGATACGTACGCTGCTTGAACTGCGCGCTCCTGTGATGCGCATACGAGCTGCAGACAGCGAACACAACAGCGCCTAAGCGAAGGCGACCGGTCTTGCATTGCACGCGATCGAGGAGGCCGTCCTTCTCGAGAATGAGATCGCACCGTGTGTTCTCACCAAACGGGAGGTAAAGGCCGTAGCCCAGCGCCCTTAACGCGAGCGTGATCGCAAGCATCGAGCGATCGCCGATGTCCTTCGGATGCTCCACGTTGCCACCGTTGCATACGCATCGGCTGGGCCGTGTCCGTTTCAGACAGCCGAAAACTCACCTACCATGGGTCGGCGCCGGAGTAGCTCAGCTGGTAGAGCATCCCCCTTGTAAGGGGAGGGCCGTGGGTTCGAGTCCCGCCTCCGGCTTGTGCGGCGCAGCCTCGACCTGAATCGCGATCTCACGACGCTGTTCGTCATCGCGGTCGCAACGGTCCTGTTGACACGATCGTTTCTGGCGCTGGCGGGCTATCCGCAGGTGGGCGGCTCGAAGTTCCACATCGCGCACGTGCTCTACGGGGGCTTGTTGTTGCTGGCGGCGTGCATCGTGCTGCTCGCCCTCCTGAATCCGGCGGTGAACGTCGTCGCCGCCGTCCTCGGCGGCATCGGCTTCGGCCTCTTCATCGACGAGGTCGGCAAGTTCGTGACGAAGAACGTCAACTACTTCTATCGGCCCGCGATCGCGATCATCTATGTCTGCTTCGTTCTCCTGTTCGGTGTGATTCGCTGGCTGAGCCGGCGTCGCTTCAGCGCTGCTGAAGCGCTCCTGATCGCAGCGGAGACGCTGAAGCAGGACGCAGTCGGCAACTTGACCGCGGAACGGCGGACGCGAGTGCTCGCGCTGCTGAGCGAAACGGGCGCGCACGGGCCGCTCGCCGACGGCATTCGCGATCTGCTGGATCGTGCCCAAGTTGCGCCCGCTTCGCCCGACCTCATCGACCACGCGCGCAGCTTCTGGTCGCGGCTCACGAGTCACCGCCTCTTCCGCACCCTCATCTTCGCTCTGCTTGCTGCGGGCGTCGCGATCTCCAGCGCCGAGCTCGGCTGGCTCCTCCGGCACGGCGTCAGCGGGCTCACCTTCAGTCAGAAAGCGTTCGCTGCGAGCACGCTCGCCGCCGACGCACTACTCGCGATCGGCGCGCTCCGCCTGAAGATGTCGTTGCTCACTGCCTTGCACTGGTACGAGCACGCGGTGTTGCTCGAGATCACCGTCAGCCAGGTGTTCCTCTACACCTCGGAACAGCTCGCCGCCTCGCTCAACCTCGCCGCCTTACTCATCGTCTGGCTGCTCCTGCGGTGGGGCATCCACTTCGAGTCAAACGTGCGAACGACGCCTGCGCACTAGCGCGAAGAGCGCATCCGCGAGTTCCTCCTCGAGCCGCGCCTTGCGAACGTAGTCGTCGGCCCCGGCGGCGCGGATCTCGAGCACGCGCTCCTCGTAGTCGTGACCGCTGATCGCGACGATCGGCAGCTCCGCCGACTGCTCGCGCAGCAGGCGTGTCGCCTCGACGCCGTCGAGGACAGGCATCTCGACGTCCATCACCACAGCATCGATGTCGAGCTGGGCCGCGATCTCAACCGCCTCGCGCCCGTGTGCTGCGCGCCCCACGACCACGAACCCCTCAGCCGTCAACAACGCCTCGACCACGTCGAGAAAAGCCTCGTCATCCTCCGCGACGAGGATCCGGTACGGCTCGGACCCCACCTCGGCCAGGCTAGCCGCGTTTGCCCGCGCCCGCGGAGACCGCTACCCGTGAGGTCTCCTGCGGGATCTCGACGACGAACGTCGAGCCTTCGTCCTCGCTCTCGACCCAGATGCGGCCGCCGACGCGACGCACGAGCTCGCGGCAGATGTAGAGGCCGAGGCCCGTGCCGCCGATGCCGCGGGTCATGCCGGGATCGAGGCGGTAGAACTTCTCGAAGATTCGCTCACGCTCCGCCGAGGGAACGCCGAGGCCGCGGTCGCGGACCGCGAAGCGCACGCTGCGGTCGTGGCTCGAGACCTCGATGCGGATGGGGCCGCCGTCGGGCGAGTACTTGACCGCATTGTCGAGCAGGTTCGAGAGCACCTGGCGCAGTTGGCCGGCGTCGGCTGCAACCGCCGGCAGGTCCGCCGGTGCCTCGAGCGCGAGATCGACGTGTTCGGGGATGTGCGTGCGCGCGGCCTCGACTTCTTGCTGCGCGATCGCGATCGGGTCACAGCCCTCGATGCGCACCTCGAGTTTGTCGGCGTCGAGCTGGCTCGTGAGCAGCAGGTCCTCGACGATGTCGGCGAGCCGCCTCGCCTCGACCTCGACCACCTCGAGCAGCTTGTCGTGCAGCTCCGTCTCGAGCTGGAGGTCGCCGCGGCGGAGCGTCACCGCCGACCCGTAGATCGCCGCGAGCGGCGTGCGCAGCTCGTGTGACACGGTCGCGACGAGATCCTGTCGCATCGTCTCCAGCGCGCGCTCCTCGGTGAGGTCGCGGAACGCGAAGACGGTGCCCTCCTCGAAGCCGACCGCCGAGACCGAAAGCCAGAGCTCGCGTCCTTCGATCTCCAACGGCACGCTCTCCGCGCGCGCGGCCTCACCAGCGGTGGCGACGCGCACGCGACGCGCCATGTTCTGCCAGTCGATGGAGTCGCCTGTGGCGAGACCGGTGATGCGCTGCGCCGCCTCGTTCCACAGACGCACGCGGCCGCCGCGGTCGACGAGGACGACGCCGTCGCCGATGGTCGCCAGCACCTGCGCGGCGTGCGCGCGCTCCTCGGCCTCGCGGTAGAGCCGCGCATTCTCGATCGCGGTTACCGCGCGGCCGGCGAGCTCTTCCGCCAGCTGCAGATCCTCTGGGCCGAAGAGGCGGGCGGGGTCACAGGAGATGAACGTGATCGCGCCGAGGATTCGCTCGCGGCCGCGCAGCGGTACGCCCATGTACGAGCGGAGCTCCAGCTGGCGGAGGAGATCGAGGTGCAGCTCGTCGCGCGCGCCCTGCACGAGCATCTCGTCGGTGATCGCGGACACGAGCTCCGGCTCACCTGTGCGTACGATGGCGAAGGCGCCGGTTGCCTGGTTCGGATCCGGCGGATACCGCTCCTCGAGCTCCTGCGCGAACGCGACTTGTGCGGGATCCTCGTGCGCGACCCCGATCTCCGCAATCGTCCCGTCCGCCTCGACGACGTGCACGGCGCACCAGTCGGCGATGCCGCCGACCGCAAGCCGGGCGACCTCGGCCAGCGTCTCGCGATAGTCGAGCGAGCGCGAAAGCGCGTCGCCGGCCGCGACGATGAACCGCCGCTGCTCCTCGATGCGCCTGCGGTCATGGATGTCGGTCGCGGTGCCGATCCAGAACTCGATCGCCCCGTCGTCGCCGCGGATCGCGGCGGCGCGGCCGAGGTGCCAGCGATAGCCGCCGTCCGCGGCGCGGAAGCGAAACTCGAGCTCGATCGGCTCACCAGCCTCGAGCATCTCGTTCCAGGCTGCATCGTCCGGATGGACGACGGTGCGCCAGTCGAACGTGCCGATGTCCTTGGGAGCCAATCCTGTGTAGTCGAACCACCGTTGGTTGCAGTAGATCGTTCTGCCGTCCGGGTCGGCGGCCCAGACGATCTGCGGCATCGCGTCGGCGAGCTGCCGGTAGCGCGCCATCGCCGCCCGTTCTTGGTCGGCGAGCTCTTGCACGCGCAGCAGCTCCGACTGTTCCAGCAGTTGCTTGTTCTTCTCCCAGAGCTCGACGAAGACGCAGATCTTCGACCGCAGGATGTCCGGCTCGATCGGCTTGAGGATGTAGTCGACGGCTCCGGCCGAGTACCCACGGAATACGTGCTGCTCGTCCTTCGAGATCGCGGTGACGAAGATGATCGGGATGTGCTGCGAGCGCTCGCGCTGCTTGATCAGGCGCGCCGTCTCGAATCCATCCAGACCCGGCATCTGGACGTCGAGCAGGATGCATGCGAAGTCCTCGCGCAGGAGCTCCTTCAACGCGTCTTCGCCAGACGTCGTCGAGACGAGGTGGTGGCCGAGCGGCTCGAGCACCGCTTCGAGCGCGAGGAGATTCTCACGCCGGTCGTCGACCAGGAGGATGTTGGCCCGCTCCGTCATGCACACAGCCCGTAGAGGAAGAGCGGGATCTCCTCGAGCGGGAGGATCGCGTCCGCATTCGTCGCGGCAATCGCCGCATCCGGCATCGTGCGCCGCGCGGAGGTCTCCGGGTCCTGCACGATCGCGACGCCGCCGCGCGCCTTGATGCGCGCGAGGCCCGCTGCGCCGTCCTCGCTCGCGCCCGTGAGCACGATGCCGACGAGCCGCTCGGCGTAGGCGTCTGCGGCCGACTCGAACAGGACGTCGATCGACGGCCGCGCATGGTTCACGGGCGCGTCGGTCGAGAGCGCGAGGCGGCCGTTTTCGACGAGAACGTGATAGTCGGGCGGGCCGATGTACACGCGGTCCGGCTCGATCACCGACTTGTCGTCGGGGTCGCCTACGACGCGCCGTGTGTGTCCCTGGAGCAGTCCGGAGAGCACGTCGGCCTGCGAGCTCGGCGAGCGGTGCTGCGCGACGACGATCGGCTGGTGGACCTCGTCGGACAGCCCGCCCAGCAGCCGGCTGACCGCGTCGAGCCCGCCCCACGAGACGCCGATCACGATGAGTTCGTACACGTC
>DASSXM010000131.1:0-2501 GCA_035703805.1 Gaiellaceae bacterium
GGAGACGCAGTTCGCATCGCCCCACCTCGACGGCGCGGAGAGCGTGCTTGCCTTCTCGGTGATGGACACGGGCATCGGCATCCAGGAGGAGAACCTCCGCCTCATCTTCGAGGCGTTCCAGCAGGCCGACGGCACGACGTCACGCCGCTACGGCGGCACCGGCCTCGGTCTCTCGATCAGCCGGGAGATCGCGCGCCTGCTCGGCGGCGAGATCCGCGTCCACTCCCAGGTCGGCAAGGGCAGCACGTTCACGCTCTATCTCCCCGTCGCCTGGGTGCCGTTCGACGTCTCGACCGGCGAGGAGCTCGCGACGATCGAGGCCCGGCTCGAGCAGCTCGTGCGCGAAGGCGAGGCGCTCGTCTCCGAGGGATCGGGGATGCTCGCCGACACTGCTCCCCCACCGCCCGAGCTCGACCCGTCAGTGCTCCTCCCGAGCGTGCAGGACGACCGCGAGGACGTGCAGGAAGGGGACCGCGTCGTTCTCATCGTCGAAGACGAGTCCGACTTCGCGGGCATCGTTCTCGATGTCGCGCGCGAGCGCGGCTTCAAGGGGATCGTCGCGACGCGCGGCGACGCCGGCCTCGCGCTCGCGCACGAGTACAAGCCGGACGCGATCGTGCTCGACCTCACGCTGCCGGTGATGGACGGATGGTCGGTGCTCGACCACCTGAAGCACCATCCGGCGACGCGGCACATCCCCGTGCACATCGTCTCGAGCGAGGACGGCAAGGCGAACGCCCTGCGCGCCGGCGCCGTCGCGTTCATCGAGAAACCGCTCGAGAAGGAACGCCTCGACGAGACATTCGAACGCATCTCGACGTTCATCGAGCGCCGCGTCCGCCGTCTCCTCGTGGTCGAGGACGACGACACCGAGCGCGATGCAATCGTCGAGCTCGTCGGCACCGGCGACGACGTCGACGTCACCGCGGTCAGTACGAGCGAGGAAGCGCTGAATGCGCTGCGCGGGACGGATTTCGACTGCATGGTGCTCGACCTGAAGCTGCCCGACATGACCGGCTTCGCCCTCCTCGAGCAGCTGAAGGAGAGCCCGCGGTTCGAGAACCTGCCGGTGATCGTGTACACCGGCAAGGAGCTGACGCGCAGCGAGGAGACGCAGCTGAAGCGCTACGCGGAGGCGATCGTCGTGAAGGACGCGCGCTCGCCGGAGCGGCTCCTTGACGAGACGTCGCTCTTCCTGCACCGCGTCGAGGCGCGACTGCCGCAGGCGAAGCGGCGCATGCTCGAACAGCTGCACAGCGCGGAGGAAGTGTTCAAGGGCAAGAAAGTCCTGATCGTCGACGACGACGTGCGCAACGTGTTCGCGCTCACGTCCGTGCTCGAGGCGAACGGGATGGATGTTGTGTTTGCGGAGAACGGTCGCGAGGGCATCGAGACGCTGCGGGAGAACCCTGACGTCGACCTCGTCCTGATGGACATCATGATGCCGGAGATGGACGGTTACGAGGCCATGGAGGCCGTCCGTCGCATGCCGGATTTCGAACAGCTTCCGATCATTTCGCTGACGGCGAAGGCGATGAAGGGCGACCGCGAGCGATCGATCGCATCGGGAGCGTCGGACTACATCACGAAGCCCGTCGACAACGACCAGCTGCTCTCCTTGATGCGTGTCTGGCTTTACAGCTAGCGAGCAGGCACAGGACCAAACGCTCGAGCAGCTCGAGGTCGAGCTGCTCTTGGAAGCGGTCTACCGCCGCTACGGCTTCGACTTCCGCGAGTACGCGCAGGCGTCGCTGAAGCGGCGCCTGTGGCGGCGAATGAGCGCTGAGGGGCTCGAAACGATCACGCAACTGCACGACCTCCTGCTCCACGACCCCGAGTGCATGGAACGGCTGCTGCTCGACCTCTCGATCAACGTCACCTCGATGTTCCGCGACCCGTCCTTCTATGTGAGCTTCCGCAAGAACGTCGTCCCCACACTGCGCACGTATCCGTTCACGCGCATCTGGTGCGTCGGCTGCTCGACCGGCGAGGAGGTGTATTCACTCGCGATCCTGCTGCGCGAGGAAGGGCTGTACGACCGAGCTCGAATCTACGCGACCGACATCAACGAGAGCGTGCTGGACACCGCGCGCGCCGGCGTCTTCCCGCTCGACCGGATGCAGCAGTACACGCAGAACTACATCCGCTCCGGCGGTAGCGGCGAGTTCTCGGAGTACTACGTCGCCGCGTACGACCGTGCGCGCTTCGCGCGCGAGCTGACGGAGAACGTCGTCTGGGCCCAGCACAACCTCGCGATGGACCGCGCGTTCAACGAATTCAACGTCATCCTCTGCCGGAACGTCCTCATCTACTTCGACAAGCCGCTGCAGGACCGAGTGCATCGCCTGTTCGCCGAGAGCCTCGAGCGGTTCGGCGTGCTCGCGCTCGGACGGAAAGAGTCGATCGTCTTCACGCCGTGCGCCGACCGGTACGAGGAGATCGATGCGGACGAACGCATCTATCGGCTTACAAAATGACGTGTACGAACTCATCGTGATCGG
>DASSXM010000002.1:0-3649 GCA_035703805.1 Gaiellaceae bacterium
CGAACGAGCTCGAACAACGCGCGCTTCAGCTCCTCGATGCCGGCGCCCGTCGCCGCCGACACGCGAAACACACGCACGATGCATTCATCATCGATGCCGAACGCCGGCGGCTCTGGATTGAGATCGATCTTGTTGAGCACGACGACCTGCGGCCGCGTGTCGAGACCGGCGCCATATGCGGAGAGCTCCGCGTCGATCGTGCGCCAGCGCTCGTCCGCGTCGTCTTCACCCGAGTCGATGACGTGCAGCAGCAGTCGCGCGCGCTCGAGATGCGCAAGGAACTCGTGCCCGAGGCCGATGCCTTCGCTCGCGCCTTCGATGAGCCCCGGCACGTCGGCGACGACGAGCTGGCGTCCGTCCGGCGCCTCGACGGTGCCGAGCGCGGGTGCGAGCGTCGTGAACGGATACTCCGCGACCTTTGGCTTCGCATTCGAGATGCGCGTGAGCAGCGACGACTTGCCCGCGTTCGGCAGGCCGACGAGCGCGGCGTCGGCGAGGAGCTTCAGACGCAGCTCGATATCGCCCTCGTCTCCGGGAAGACCGATCTCGGCGAAGCGTGGCGTCTGCCGCGTCGGGCCGGCGAACCGCTTGTTGCCGCGACCTCCGCCGCCACCCTTCGCGACGACGACGCGCGCGCCCGGATGCGCGAGGTCGGCAACGAGCCGTCCCTCCGCATCCAGCACCTGTGTGCCGACGGGCACCTTCAGCACGGCATCGTCGCCGCGCGCGCCGTGCGAGAGCTGGCCGCCTCCGCCGCCGCCGCGTCCCGCGCGCAGCTTCTGGTTCGGTCGAAAACCCGAGAGATCGCGGCGCTGCGGATCGGCGACGAGCACGACGTCGCCCCCGTCGCCACCGTCGCCGCCGTCCGGCCCGCCTTTCGGCACGAACTTCTCGCGGCAGAAGTGCATGCTCCCGTCGCCGCCACGGCCCGCAACGACGTGCAGCCGCGCGCGGTCATGGAACATTGCTGCTCCTAGACGACGGAGACGAAGCGGCGGTCGCCGCTCGTCCGGAACGCGACCTTGCCGGCGCGCGTCGCGAAGATCGTGTCGTCCTTGCCGATCCCGGTGCCGTCGCCGGGGCGGAAGCGCGTGCCGCGCTGGCGAACGAGGATCATCCCCGCCGTCACGTCCTGTCCGGCGAAGAGCTTCACGCCGAGCATCTTCGGGTTCGAGTCGCGACCGTTGCGCGACGAGCCGAGTCCCTTCTTATGCGCCATTAGTGCTCCTTCTCCGCGAGCGCTGATTCGAGCGCGGCGATCGCGCCCTTGCGCTTCGCATTCTTCTTCTCGTACGCGAGCGCAGCCTCGAGATTCGGGCGGCGCCAGTCGGGCGCCTCCGCCGCGATCTCCGCGACCGTCATGTCCTCGTAGCCCTTCGGCGGATGCGCGGCCCGCGCCGCGGTTGCAGCCGGCTTCGGCTTTGCCGCAGGCTTTGGCTTGGCGGTCGCAGTCGCCTTCTTCGCGCCGATCGCTTCGATCTCGATCTGCGTCAGCCGGCTGCGGTAGCCGTTGTGGCGGCGGTAGCCGGTGCGCTTCTTGTACTTGCCGATGACGATCTTGTCGCCGAGCACGTGGCCGACGACGCGCGCGGTCACGGTCGTCGACGGCGAGAGATCGGGCGCGCCGTTGCCGCCGACGAGGAGGACGCGCGGGTTGAGCGTCTTCCCCTCGCCCTCGCTCAGCCGGTCCACGAGCAGACGCTCGCCTTCCTGGACGCGGTACTGCTTGCCGCCGAGGGTGATGATCGCGTAGCTCATGGCGTTGAAAGCGGGCCTACGAGGCCCGCAAGGTGCCGAAGTGTAGCGATCACTTGAACTCGTCGCCCCACTCGGACATGGGCACGTAGCCCCAATTCTCCTCGGGCGCAGGCTCGGGCGCGCCAGTCGGTTCGTCGCCGTTCTGCGCCGCGGCAGCCGCGGCAGCAGCTGTCCGCTTGCGGCGGTTCTTGCCGCCGCGCGAGCCGCGCCGCGTCTTCTTCTTCACCGGGGCGGCGCCGTTGTCGGAGCCGAGATCCTCGGACGGCACGTGGATCGTGACCGTCGGCGTCGTCTCCTCCGCGGTGGCCGGCGCGAGCTTCTTGCGCCGGTTCTTGCCGCCGCGCGAGCCGCGCCGCGTCTTCTTCTTCGCCGGAGTTGGAACGTCTGCGACCAGGTCGTCTTCGACGACCTGGTCGCTGCCTTCCTCCTCTTCGATCTCCTCGACATCGACAGCACCCTTGCGGGCAGGCGGCTTGCGTGTGGGCTTCTCGGCCTCCGCTTCCGCCGTGAGCGGTTCCGGCGTCTTCGCGGTCCGGCGCACGAGGCTGCCGTATGCGATCCCGTCGAGCACGCGCTCGATGCGCACCTTCACGCGCTTGCCGACGAGCTCCGCAGCATCGCCGACGCAAACATCCATTCCTTCGACCTTGCCGACCGCGGCCGACGCGTCGTGGCGGTCGACCTCGACGAGCTCGAGCTGCAGCTCGGCGCCCTCTGCCACCGGCGACGGCGGCGCAAGATCGGCGAGCTTGCCTTCCGCGACGACGACGAAGTGATCGAGATGCAAATCAGGCTTCGCGTCGAGGAAGAAGCGCCGCTTCGTCAGCGCCTCGAGCTCGATGAGTCTGCGTGCACCCGGGCCGATGAGAGCAGCCGCAATCGGTGCGGCGACCTCGACCCTGAACGCCTGCGAACGCGATCCGGCGGCGAGCGCACGCAATCTGCGCTCGACGTCGATCGCCGCAGACGCCTCGGAGTAGACGATGCCGTCGCCTCCGCACGTCGGGCACTTGCGCGTCATGACTTCTCGCGGCCCTTCGGTGACGTTCTGCCGCGTCATCTCGACGAGACCGAGCGGCGAGATCTCGACGACGTACGTCTTCGTCCGGTCGCGCTCGAGCTCCTGCTTCAGCGCGTCCTCGACCGTCTTGCGGTTGCGCTGGTTCGCCATGTCGATGAAGTCGATGACGATGATCCCGCCGATGTCGCGCAGGCGCAGCTGGCGGACGACCTCCTTCACCGCCTCGAGGTTGTTCTTCGTGATCGTGTCCTCGAGCCGGCCGCCGGCGTTCTTGCCGCGCGAGCCGACGAAGCGGCCGGTGTTCACGTCGATGACGGTGAACGCTTCCGCGTAGTCGAAGATCAGGTAGCCCCCGGAGGGAAGGTCGACGCGGCGCCCGATCGTCGACCGGATCTCCTGGTCGACGCCGAACGCTTCCATCAGCGGCGTCTTCTCCTTGTACCGCACGACGCGCTCGACCATGTGCGGCGACGTCTTCTTCAGGTAGCCGGTGATGCGCTTGTACGCCTGGTCGTTGTCGACGTACGCCTTCACGAAGTCGCCGGTGAACTGGTCGCGCGTAACGCGCAGCGGCAGCTCGGCTTCCTGGTAGATGAGCTCGGGCGCCTTCGCGGTCTTGGCGCGCGCCTGGATCGTCTTCCACAGGCGCTGCAGGAACACGAGGTCGCGCTCGATGTCTTCTTCGGACGCGCCCTCGGCGGCGGTGCGGACGATGATGCCGCCTTCTTTCACCTCGAGCTTCTTGAGGATCTCCTTCAGCCGCGCGCGCTCTTCGTCGTCGAGGCGGCGCGAGACACCGAGGCCCTCGCCCTGTGGGACGAAGACGACGAAGCGTCCGGGAAGCGAGATCTGCGTCGTCAGCCGGGCGCC
>DASSXM010000074.1:0-13922 GCA_035703805.1 Gaiellaceae bacterium
GGACAACTTCCTCATCACCGCCGACGGCGCGGAGAAGCTCTCGCCGTTTCCCGACGGAGTCGTCGCGTGTCGCTGATCTGGACCGGCGCCCTGAACGACGCGTACGCGATCGGCGGCAGCGTCGGCCTGTACGACACCACGCTCCGCGACGGCGAGCAGACGGTCGGCGTCGTTCTCGATCCCGAGCAGAAGCTCGAGATCGCGAAGCTCCTCGACGAGCTCGGCGTCGACCGCATCGAGGCCGGCTTTCCGCGCGTGTCGCAGGACGACTGGGATGCAGTCAAGCTCGTCGCGGGCGCGGGCCTGCGCGCGCAGGTATGGGGCTTCTCGCGCGCGGTACCGGCCGACCTCGAGGCGCTCGTCGAGCTCGGCGTTCCCGCGTCGGTCATCGAGTCGCCGATCTCCGACCTCAAGCTGAACGCGATCGGCGTCGACCGCGAGACGATGCTCGGCCGCATCACAAGTGCGATGCGTTTCGCGGCGGACAACGGCATCCACGCCGCGTTCTTCGGCGTCGACTCGACGCGCGCGGAGCCAGACTTCTACGAGCGCGTGTACGTGTCCGCGGTCGAGGCGGGCGCGAAGGAGGTCGTCGTCGTCGACACGCTCGGGATCGCGTCGCCGGAGGCAGTCGCACAGCTCGTCAGCCAGACCGTCGAGTGGGTCGGCCCGGACGTGCCGGTGCACTTCCATGGTCACAACGACTTCGGGCTCGCGACGGCGTCGGCGGTCGCGGCGGTCCGCGCCGGCGCGAGCTGGGTGCACGGCACGATCAACGGCATGGGTGAGCGTGCGGGCAACGCGAACCTTGGCGAGGTCGCGTTGACGCTGCGCGCGCTGTACGGCGTCGAGTCGAACCTGCGCCTCGACTGCCTCCGCGACGTTTCCGCGCGCGTACAGGCGCTCTCCGGCTACGCGCTCGAGCCGTGGAAACCAGTCACGGGAGAGACGCTGTTTCGCCGCGAGTCCGGCGCGGTCGCGAGCCAGTTCCACGACCCGCCCTCCATCGAGCCGTTCTCGTCCGAGCTCGTCGCCACCGATCGCGCGATCGTGCTCGGCAAGAAGAGCGGCCTCGATTCCATTCGGATCAAGGCGGAGGAGCTCGGCCTCGACGTTCCGGAGGAGCGGCGCGCCGAGGTGCTTGCGCGCGTGAAGGAGCTCGGCACCCGCAAACGCGGGCTCGTCACCGACGACGAGTTCCGAGGGCTCGTATGAACAACCGCACGATGCCCGATTCGACGGTCCTGCCGGTGCTCGTCTATCCGACAGTGCGCGACGCCGTGACGTGGCTCTCCGACGCGTTCGGCTTCGTCGAGCGCTGGGAGGCGAAGGGACATCGCGCACAGCTCGTCGTCGGCGACGGCGCGGTCGTGGTCGTCGACGGCGACGTGGAGGGCGCGTGCGGCGCGCACTCGGTGATGGTGCGCGTCGCCGACGTCGACTCGCACTATGCGCGAGCGCTCGAATGGGGCGCGCGGATCCTCACGCCGCCGGCGGACTATCCGTACGGCGAGCGGCAGTACACGGCCGAGGATTACGCCGGCCATCGCTGGACGTTCTCGCAGTCGATCGCCGACGTGCTGCCGGAGGACTGGGGCGGAACGTCCGGTCCCGGCATGCATGCCTGACTACGACGCTGTCGTCGTCGGCAGCGGCGTCAACTCGCTCGCGTGCGGGGCGCTGCTTGCACGCGTCGGCTGGCGCGTGTGCATGCTCGAGCGGAACGACTGGCTCGGCGGCGCGATCCACACGGCGGAGATCACCGAGCCGGGGTTCGTGCACGACGTCTTCAGCGCGTGGCATCCGCTGTGGGTCGGCGGCGCCGCGCACGCGCAGCTCGGGGACGACCTCGCAGCGCGCGGGCTCGAGTACCTGAACACCGACCTGCCGACGGGGACGGCATTCCCCGACGGCTCGGCCGCATTCCTCCTGCGCACGGCGGACGGCAACGCGGTGGAGCTCGGCCCCGAGTGGCCCGGCGTGCTCGAGAAGTTCTTTCCGAACGCCGACCTCGCGTTCGGGCTGCTCGGAACGGAGCTGTGGTCGCCGTCGGGTCTCGCGCTCGCGGCCAAGGCGCTGCGCCGTCTCGGCCGCAAGGGCATGGCGGCCTTCGCCGCCGAGCTGCTGCAGACGAGCAGAGACTGGCTTACGCAGACGTTCGCGTCGCAGCGTGCGCACGGGGTGCTCGCGCCGTGGGTGCTGCACACCGGGCTCGGTCCGGATGCGGCGGCGTCGGGATTCATGACGCAGGTGATCGCCGTCGCCGTGCAGGAGGGAGGAATGCCGATCCCGCGCGGCGGCGGCGCGAAGCTCGCCGAGGCGCTGGTGCAGCTCATCCGCGATCACGGCGGCATCTGCGAGACGGGACAGGACGTCGAGCGCGTGCTCGTGCGCAGCGGCAATGCGGTTGGCGTCCGCCTGACAAACGGAGAGACGATCACCGCCGAGCGCGCGGTTATCGCGAACGTGACGCCGACGCAGCTGTACGAGCGGCTGCTCGCCGACGAGTCGGTGCCCTCGCCGGTCCACGAAGGCGCACGCCGCTTCCGCTACGGCCGCGCCGAGATGCAGATCCATTTTGCTCTTTCCGAGCCCGCGCGGTGGGACGGCGACGAGCGCCTGAACCGCACAGCGATCGTGCACGTGACACCGGGGCTCGACGGCGTGTCGCGCGCGGTGAACGAAGCGGAGCGCGGGCTGATTCCGGAGGAGGCGACGATCGTCGTCGGCCAGCCGCTGACGATGGACGCCTCGCGGGCGCCCGACGGCAAAGGGCTGCTGTGGATTCAGCTGCAGGAGCTGCCGTCGCGCGTCGAGTGGAACGACGACCTGCGCGAGCGGTACGCCGACCGCATCCAGGCGCGGCTCGCGCGGCACATCCCGAACCTCGAGTCGTCGATCGTCCGGCGCGTCGCCCTGGGACCACACGATCTCGAGCGGATGAACATCAACCTCCTCCACGGCGATCCGTACGGCGGCGCCCTCTCGCTCGACCAGAACTTCCTCTGGCGGCCGTTCCCACAGAGCCCCGGTCATGCCACGCCGGTTGCGCGCCTGTGGCACATCGGCGCGAGCACATGGCCCGGCCCAGGGCTCGGCGGCGGCTCAGGAACGCTCGTCGCGCAGGAGCTGCTGAAGCCGCCGCTACGCAAGCGGCTTGCCCAGATGTGGGGCGCGTGACACGATCTTCCGCGGTGCCCCGTGTCTCCGTCTCACAGGTGAGCACGCTCGGCGCGAGCTTCGCCGACGACCTGCGCACCTATGCCGCCGCGGGCCTGGACGGCATCGGCATCTGGGAGCTTAAGCTGGACGACGATTCGCTTGCACAGTTCGAAAGCAGCAGCCTCGGATCGGCGACGGCGGTGCCGCTTGTTCCCTCGATCCATCCGCTCCCACTGCTCGCCGGACCCGAGACAGCACGTGAGCGGACCGACGCCATCGTTCGTTCGCTCCACCGGCTCGCGCCGTTCGCGCCGGCTGCCGTTCTTGGCTTTACAGGCCCCGGCGACCGCGCGACGGCCGTCGCCGGGTTCCGCGAGATCGCGCGTGAGGCTGAGCAGCTCGGCCTGCGCATCGCGCTCGAACCGTTCCAGCGCGAAGGGATCGAGAGCTGGTCGATCCTCAACACGCTCGGTGACGCCGCCGAGTTCATCGACGAAGTCGGGTCGCCCGCCGTGGGCATCCAGTTCGACGTCTGGCACCTGTGGAACACGCCCGATCTGTTCGAGGAGATCGAGCGTACGTCGGACATGATCGTCGGCGTTCACGTCGGGGACTGGCGCGAGCCGACGCGTGGCTGGGCCGACCGCGTGCTCCCGGGCGATGGCGCCGCAGACGTGCCGGCGATCCTCGGCGCGCTCGATCGCGCCGGCTGGGACGGCTTCTACGACATCGAGATCTTCTCCGACAACGGCACATTCGGCACCGCGTACCCGGATTCGCTCTGGGACGTCGACGGCGCCGAGCTCGTCGCACGAGGCAGGCGTCAACTGATCGAATGCTGGGAGGACCGGAGGGTGGCGGCATGAGCCGCGCCCGGAGAGGAGACGGAATGACACGCACCAACCGGGCGCGAATCGCGCTCGCTGTCGTTTTGGTCGCCGCGGGCGCGCTCGCCGCGACGGCCGCCGCTCGCACGCACGCATCAGGTCCGATCGTCATCGGCTGGGCGTATGACGGGAAGGGCAACATGGCGCCCTTCGACGGCCCCGCGCTCGCCGCGGCGAAGATCCGCGTCGCGCAGATCAACGCGAAGGGCGGAGTCGGCGGCCGCAAGCTCGTCATCCGCACGTGTAACACGCAGAACAACGTCCCGAAGATCGCCACTGCTTGCGCCGACAGCTTGCTCGGCGGAGGCGCGAACGTGATCTTCACGACGTGCGACGTCGACTACGCCGCGCCCGTCGTCCAGGCGACGATCAACAAGGGCGTGCTCGCGGTGGCTCCGTGCATCGGCACCGACCAGATGGGGCCGAAGCGCTTCGGAGCGAAGGGGCAGCTCGCGTTCAGCTTCGGCAACGTCGCTCAGGACGAAGGGTCGGCGATGGCGCAGTTCGCGTGGAGCAAGGGCTGGAAGACGGCCGGGCTCGCGACCGACACGGTCATCGTGTACTTCAAGAACGTCGTTGCGGCGTTCAAGGCGCGCTTCACGCAGCTCGGCGGCAAGGTCGTCGACCAGGAGACGTACCAGTCGCTCGGCAGCACGAACGTGCAGAACGTCGTCAGCAAGTTCAGCAAGGTGAAGGCGGACGTCTACGTCACCTCCACGGCCGGCGCGTTCGGCGCGCTGTCGACGCTCGTCTCCGGGTTGCGGACGCTCGGCAACAACACGCCGATCCTCAACTCGTGGGCGGGTGACGGGACGTACTGGCTGCCGAAGAGCCCGAAGGTGACGAATTACTTCTTCGTCACGTATGCGGACGCGTTCGGCGGCGACCCGAACCCCGCCGTGAATGCGCTCGCGAAGCAGGTGCACGCGGGGACCGGCGGCTTCATCGCCGGCCCGGCTGCGATCGACGGCCTCGTGACCGCGATCACGCGGGCCGGCGGCTCGACGAGCGGCGCCGCGCTCGCGGCGCAGATGGTGAAGTTCCACAACGTTCCGACGCTGTCGGGCAACGTGAGCTTCTCCGCCTCGCTGCACACGGTGTTCGGCCGTCAGTACCGCGTGATCGAGATCCAGAACAACGTGCCGAAGCTCGTCGGCACCGTCACCGCGAAGGTCGTCCCGAAGATCTAGGGACGGCTTGTCGGCAACACTCGAATCCGACGTCGAGAGGAGGCCCGGGGAAACCCTCCGGGCCTCCTCTGTCTCGCGCGCGTTCGAGGGCGTGCAGGCGCTCCGCTGCGTCACGCTCGAGCTGCGGCGCCGCGAGATCCTCGGTCTCATCGGGCCGAACGGCGCCGGGAAGTCGACGCTCGTGAACGTGCTGAGCGGGTTCGACCGGCCGACCGAGGGGACGATCGAGCTCGAAGGGCGCGACGTGACCGGTTGGCCCGCGCATCGGCGCGGCCGTCGCGGCCTCGCGCGCACGTTTCAGCACAGCCATGCCTTTCGCGCGCTGAGCGTGCGCGAGAACGTCGAGGTCGCGGCGCTCGGGGTCGGCTCAGCCCCGCGCCGTGCGGCGCGGCGCGGCGGAGAGCTGCTCGCTCTGCTCGGGCTCACCGCGCAGGCGGACGTGCACGCCGCCGGGCTCGCGCACGGCGACGAGCGCCGGCTCGGCGTCGCGCGTGCGCTCGCGACCGATCCGCGCTTCGTGCTCATGGACGAGCCTGCGGCGGGTCTCCCGGAGGCGGAGGTGCCGGCGTTCGCCGCCGTCGTCCGTTCGCTGCGGGACGAGCACGGGATCGGGGTGCTGCTCATCGATCACAACATGGCGTTGATCATGGACGTCTGCGACCGCATCCACGTGCTCGACCAAGGGCGGACGCTCGCCGAAGGCACACCCGCCGAGATCCGCGCGAACCTCGACGTCACCGCCGCGTATCTCGGCGAGAGCGCCGTCGCGGAGGAGAGTTGAGCGTCCTCGAGCTCGATCGCGTCGATGTGCGCTACGGCGGCGTCCGTGCCGTGCGCGGGCTGTCACTCGACGTGAAGCCGGGTGAGATCGTCGGACTCATCGGCCCGAACGGCGCCGGGAAGTCGTCGACCCTGCATGCGATCATGGGCGCCGCTCCCGTCACCGGCGGGGACGTTCGGCTCGACGGCCGCTCACTACGGGGGAAGCCTTCCGAGCATGTTGCGCGCGCGGGGGTTGCGCTCGTTCCGGAAGGGCGGCGCATCTTCGCCGAGTTGACGGTCGACGAGAACCTTCGCCTCGGCCTCGCCGGGCGGCGCTCTCCTCGCGGTGCCGCGGCCGCAGTCGAGCACGCACTCGACCTCTTCCCGGCGGTGCGCGAGTTCCGGAAGCGACTCGCGGGCGGGCTCTCCGGCGGCCAGCAGCAGCAGCTCGCGATCGCCCGGGCACTCGTCGCCGAGCCGGACGTGCTGCTGCTCGACGAGCCGTCACTCGGGCTCGCGCCGCGCATCGTCGACATCGTCTTCGACGCGCTGGCGGCCATTCGGGAACGCGGCCTTGCCGTGCTGCTCGTCGAGCAGCGCGCGCAGCGCACGGTCGCGCTCGCTGATCGCAGTCACGTGCTCTCGAACGGCGAGCTGCGCCTGACGCTCGAGCCGCGTGACGCGCAGGACACCGACAAGCTGATCGCGGCGTATTTCGCATGACGGTCGACTGGCAGACGATCGCCGATGCCGTGTCGCTCGGCGGCATCTACGCGCTGATGGCGGTCGGCATCGGCCTCGTGTTCGGCGTGCTGCGGCTCGTGAACTTCGCGTACGGCCAACTGATCATGGCCGGAGCGTTCGCGCTCGCCCTCGGTGCTCAGTGGAACTGGCCGGTGTGGGCGTCGATCCTCCTCTGCTTCGCGGTCGTCCTCTTCCTCTCGCAGCTGATGGACCGGCTCGTGTTCAGGCCCCTGCGCGGGCAGTCGCCGGCGGTGATGCTCGTGGCGACGTTCGCGATCTCGTTCCTGCTCCAGAACATCGCGCAGCTCTGGTTCGGCTCTCTTGGAAAGATCGCGACGTCGCTCGCCGGGCTGAACCGGCCGTGGGTGATAGCCGGCGTCGACATTCGAAAGATTTCATTCGTCTCGGTGCTCGTGACGCTCGCTGCGCTGCTCGCCCTGCAGGCGCTGCTCGAGCGCACCGACGTAGGGCTGCACATGCGTGCCGCCTCGATCGACTTCCGCACCTCGCGGATGCTCGGCGTGCGCGCCAATCGCGTCATCGGCGGCGCCGTTCTGATCTCCGGGTTGCTCGCCGCCATCGTCGCCGTGCTGCTCACGGTGCAGACGCCGCTCGTCACACCCGACTTCGCGCTGCGCGACACCATCGTCGTGCTCGCGGGGGTCGTGCTCGGCGGGCTCAACCGGCCGATCCCGGCGACGCTCGGCGGGTTCACGATCGGCTTCGCGAGCGGCCTGCTCGGCGGCGCTTTGCCGACGAACCAGAGCCAGTACCTCGACTCGTTCCTGTTCGCGGCCGTAATCCTCGTCCTCCTCGTCCGGCCGAACGGGCTGTTCGCCCGCCAGGGCGGGCCGGCGGAGCGCCTGTGACGCGCGCAGCCCCACAGCTCGCCGCGCCAGTAGTGCTCGTGTTCGCGACCGCGCTGCTCGGACTGGGCGCGTCGAGCGCGACGCAGATCTACTTCCTCGACGCGCTCGTGAGCGTCGCGATCGTCGTCGGCCTCTACATCTTCGTCGGCAACACCGGCGTGCTCTCGTTCGGGCACATCAGCTTCGTCGCGCTCGGCGCGTGGACGGCAGGCGTGCTCACGGTGCCGTCAGGCGAGAAGCCGGCGATCATGCCGAACCTCGCCGGCTTCCTCCGCCACACCACCGTCGGCAACATGCCTTCGCTCGTGCTCGCGGCGCTCGCGGGCGGCGTATTCGCCCTCGTCGTCGGCCTCGCGCTCATGCGGCTCTCCGGGCTCGCGGCGGGAATCGCGACATTCGCCGTGCTCGAGATCGTGCACAACGTGCTGCGGTACTACGAGAAGATCGGCCCGGGTCTGAACACGTTCTCCTCCGTGCCGCAGACGACGGGCGTGTGGCAGGCGGCGATCGGCGCGCTCATCGCGGTCGGGGTCGCGTTCGCGTATCAGCGCAGCCGCTTCGGCCGGATGCTGCGCGCGTCACGCGAGGATCCGGCAGCGGCGACCGCCGCGGGGATCTCCGTCTACCGCCAGCGTCTCGGCGCGTTCGTGCTGTCGGGCGTCGTGGCCGGCTTCGCCGGCGGGCTCTATGTCCACCTCCTGCCGCTGAACACGGAGACGGTCTATCTCGATCTCACCTTCGTCACGCTCGCGATGCTCGTGATCGGCGGGTCGTCGAGCCTGCTCGGCGCCGTCGTCGGTGCGCTTGCGATCAGCGCGCTCGACTCGTTCCTCGCGAATGCGGAGAACGGCATCAAGATCTTGGGGGGAAGGCTGAACGCGCCCAGCGGTACCCGCGTCATCGTCGAGGGCGTGCTGATGGCGCTCGTGCTCATCGCGCGGCCGAGCGGGCTCACCGGCGGTCGCGAGTTCTCAGTGCGCTGGTTGCGGCGATGAAGGTCGTGGTCGCAGGGGCGGGAACCATCGGCAGCCTCTTCGCAGCGCATCTCGCGCGCGTCGCGGATGTGTCCGTGCTCGTTCGGCGTCCAGAGCACGCGCGCGCGCTCAATGAGGAGGGCCTGCGCGTCTCGGGTCACTCTGACTTCACCGTGCACGTCACGGCTGCGGCGGATCGGTCACAGCTCGGCGACGCCGAGCTCGTCATCGTCGCGTGCAAGGGCAGCGACCTCGAGCAGCTCGCGTCGGAACTCACGGGCGCGTTTCCGGCGGCGACGGTGATGACGACGCAGAACGGCCTCGGTGCAGAGGAGATCGTCGGCGCCCACGACGATTGGCCGCTGCTCTCCGCCGTCACGTTCATGAGCGGAACGCGCCACGGCGACGCGCACGTCGAGTACGTGCTCGACACGGCGACGTGGATCGGGCCGTACCGGGGAACGACCGGCGACGACGCGCGCGAGGTCGCGGAGCTCCTCGTCTCGGCGGGGCTGAAGGCGGAGGGATTCGACGACCTGCGCCCCGCGCAGTGGTCGAAGCTCATCTTCAACGCCACCGTGAACGCGACCGCCGCGCTGACGGGGCTTCCGCACGATTTCCACTTCGCCGAGGGTGAGCTGGGAGTGCTCGTGCACGCGCTCGTCGACGAGGGGAAGGCGGTCGCCGCAGCCGCGGGCGTCGAGCTCCGCGAAGATCCGTGGGAGATGAACGTCCTCGCCACACAGCGCGGCCACCGGCACTATCCGTCGATGCTGGAAGACGTGACGGGGCACCGGCCGACCGAGATCGAGCTGATCACCGGCTCGCTCCTCCGCGAGGCGGGGAAGCACGGCGTGCCGGTCCCGCTGCACACCGCGCTCTACGCGCTCGTGCGCGGCAAGGAGGCCTCGTACTCGTGAGGGTTGCGATTGTCGGGTGCGGCGCGGTCGGCTCGCTCTTCGCCGCTAACCTCGCTCGCCTCGACGACGTCGAGGTGTGGGCGTACGACGCAGCGCGCGAGCACGTCGACGCGATCAACGCGAACGGCCTGCGCCTGTCCGGTGCGGAGGACGTCGTCGGCTGCCCGCGTGCGACGACCGACCCCTTGGAGCTGCCGGAATGCGACTTCGGCATCGTCGCGACGAAGGCGATGCACACCGAAGCGGCGATTCGCGCCACCGCGCACGCGTTCGCGGGCGGCTGCGTCGCCACGGTGCAGAACGGGCTCGGGAACGAAGAAGTGATCGCGCAATTTGTCGCGCAGGTGATTCGCGGGACGACGTTTCCGGCCGGGAAGGTCCTCGCGCCCGGCCACGTGCAGTGGGACGTGAAGGGCGACACGACGCTCGGCCCGTTCGAGCCGCAGCCGGCGCCGCTCGCCGAGGTCGAACGGCTCGCAGAGGCGTGCACGCGCGCCGGCATGCCGACGCAGGCGGTGGCCGACGCCCGCGGGCCGCAGTGGCGCAAGGTCATCTTCAACGCCGCGACGAATCCGATCGGAGCAATCACCGGCCTGACGCACGGCCGCGTGTGCGAGCGGCCCGAGCTGCGCGCGCTCGTCTCCGGCCTCGTCGACGAGGGCAAGGCCGTCGCCACCGCGCAGGGAATCGTCCTCGACGCCGACCCCGAAGACCTCATCGACCACGCGGCGAAGCCCGAGGTGGCGTACGACCACAAGGCGTCGATGCTGCAGGACGCCGAGGCGCGTCGCACGACCGAGGTCGACTACCTCAACGGCGGTATCGTCCGCGCGGGGGACGAGCACGGCGTGGCGACGCCGCTGAACCGGGCGATCTGGGCGCTGATCAAGGGGATGGAGGCTTCGTGGGCGACGTAGAGCGGCGATACGCGAACGTGCGCAGCGCGCTTGCGCGCGACGGGCTCGATGCCGCACTCATCTGCGGGAGCGAGTATTCCGGCTTCGAGGGCGCGGTCACGTACCTGAGCGGCTTCACGATCGTTCACCGGTACGCGTACGTGCTCCTGCCGGTGGACGGCGAGCCGGCGATCGTCTTCCCGAGCGAGGCGCGCTACGTTGGCGAGCACGGCACGAGCTGGATCGACGACCAGGTGTTCGCCGACCGGCCGGGCGAGTGGCTCGCGGACACGCTGAAAGGCAAGCGCGTCGGCGTGTACGGGCTCGACTACGTCATGACGGTGCGCGACTACGCCGCGCTGCGCGACAAGGTCGAGCTCGTTCCGTGGGACGAGCAGTTCGACCACGCGCGCGCGGTGAAGTCGGACGCCGAGCTCGAGTCGGTGCGCAAGAGCGTGCGTATCAACACCGACGGGTTCTGGGCGTTCCTCGACGCGTACGCGCCGGGCAAGACCGCGGCCGAGGTGCTCGCGCCCGCGGAGAAGCTGTTCGTCGAGCGCGGCTGCTGCCGCGAGACGATGAACATGGTGCTCGTCGGCGCCGAGTTCGCGCTCGCGCGCAAGGAGACGGTGCTCGGCGACTTTTGCGTTCCGTCGCTCGAGATCGCGGGCCCCGGCGGCCACTGGGTCGAGGTCTCCCGCGCGATCGGGACGCCGTCGCCGGAAGTCCAGACGATGCTCGACGCGTACGAGGAGTACTACGAGACGGCAAAGGACGTGCTGAAGGCGGGAGCGACGGCGCACGACGTCCACCGCGCGGTGTCGAAGGGCTTCACCGAGCGCGGCTACCACCTCGGGCACGTGACGGGCCACTCCATCGGCATGACGATGATCGAGTTCCCGAAGATCGGCGAGGGCGTCGAGACCGAGCTGGCCGCGAACATGGTCTTCTCGATGCACCCACACGCGATCGCGGAGGACGGACGGGAGTGCCTCTACATGCAGGACACGTGGCTCGTGACGGATGATGGCGGTGTGCCCCTCGCCGGCCTACCGATGAAGATCTTTCCGTGAGCGACGAGTACGCGCCAATCCTTGCCGGCCCCGGCGAGAGCGACTACGAGCGCTACCTGCGCACGGACGAGCTCCTCTCGCTGCAGAAGACCGCGGACGAGTGGGTGCACCGCGACGAGCTCCTCTTCCAGACCGTGCACCAGGCGTCCGAGCTCTGGCTCAAGCACGCGTGGATGGAGGTCGAAGAGGCGACGCGCCTGATCGAGGCGCGTGAGCTCTCGGCCGCGATCCGCCTGTTGCGCCGCGCGTGCGCTGCGCTGAAGTACGTCGAGGGCTTCCTCGACCACCTCGAGCAGATGTCGCCGTGGGAGTACCAGGAGGTGCGGCGCGTACTCGGTCACGGCTCCGGGTTCGACTCGCCCGGCTTCCGCGAGATACGGCGTGTGTCTCCGCCGCTCTATGGCGCGTTCGACGCCCTGCGACGCGAGCGCGGGCTCTCGTTGCTAGAGGTGTACACGCGCGCGCGCGAGGACGAAGACCTGTACCAGCTCGCGGAGCTGCTCACCGAGTGGGACGAGCGCGTCGGCGTCTGGCGCTTCCGGCACTTCAAGGTCGTCGCGCGCATCATCGGCGAAGAGGTCGTCGGCACGCAGGGGACGCGGGTCGAGCTGCTCGCCGGCCTGATCAAGCACAAGATGTTCCCCGAGCTGTGGCAAGTGCGCACCGACCTGACCGAGCTCGCTCGAGAATCCGACTAGTGATCGCGCTCGACGAGATCCGCCGCGCGCGCGAGCGGCTCGGCGACGACGTGCAGCCGTCGCCGCTCATGCAGCTCGACGACAACGTGTGGTTGAAGCTCGAAAACCTCCAGCCGATCGGCTGCTTCAAATTGCGCGGGGCATTGAGCGCGGTGATGTCGGAACAGCCACAGGATCTCGTGACCGCGAGTGCGGGGAACATGGCGCAGGCGGTCGCCTGGGTGGCGCGCCGAACCGGCGTGCGCGCGACGATCGTCGTCCCCGAGACTGCGCCGCGAGCCAAACTCGACAAGGTGGAGGAGCTCGGCGGCGAGATCGTCCTCGTTCCGTACGAGGCCTGGTGGCAGGCGATGGTCGACTGGGGCTACGACGGAGTCGAAGGCCTGTTCATCCATCCATCCGACGACCCGGCGGTGATGGCCGGGAACGGCACGATCGGGCTCGAGCTCTGCGAGCAGCTCGACGCGTTCGACACGGTGATCGTCCCGTGGGGCGGGGGCGGTCTCACGACCGGCATCGCGAGCGCGGTCAAGGCGCTGCGCCCGAACGTGCGCGTCGTCGCCGCCGAGCCGGAGAACGGCGCGCCCCTCGCCGCGTCGTTCGCCGCCGGTTACGAGGTGGGCATCGACTTCACCCCTTCCTTCGTCGACGGTGCGGGCGGGCCTTCGCTCATGCCGGGGGCCTGGGAGCGGGCGCAAGGCCTCGTCGACGAAGCCGTCGCCGTGCCGCTCGACGACGTAGCGGAAGCGATGCGCGTTCTTGCTTCCTGCGCACGCGTCGTCGCCGAGGGAGCGGGCGCACTTCCGCTCGCTGCCGCGCGCGGGCGCGAAGGGCGGACCGTCTGCGTGATCAGCGGCGGAAACATCGACGCCGCGATCTACGCAAAAGTCCTAGCCGGCGAAACTCCCTAGCTCGTTCAGGAAGCGGTCGATCTCGTCTGCTGTGTTGTAGTGGATGAGGCCGACGCGCAGCGCCTCCTCCGGATAGGGCAGCTTCTCGCGCAGGCCGACCGAGTACCAGTTGTCGTGCGCCCACACGCCGTATCCGCGTTCGCCCAGTGTCTCGGCAATCTCGGTCGCGGGGACGCCTTCGATGTTGAGGAGGAACGTCGGCAGCCTGCCCTCCATCGTCTGCTCGCCGTACACAGTCGCCGACTCGGGCAGTCCGTCGAGGAAGCGCCGGCCGAGCTCGTGCTCGTACGCGCGCAGGAGATCCATGCCGCCGAGCGACTCGAGGTATGCGATCGTCGCGCTGAACCCGGCGAAGAGCTCGTACGGCGCGGTCCCCGGCTCGAAGCGCCGGCCGACCGGCGAGTTGGATGCCGGCCGCGCCTTGTACGGCCGCCACGACTCGAGCAGGTCGTGCCGCCCATAGGCGATGCCGAGGTGCGGCCCGCAGAACTTGTACGCGGACGCGATGAAGACGTCGCAGTCGAGGGCCTGCACGTCGACAGGCTCGTGCGCGGCGTACTGCACAGCGTCGAACCACGAGAGCGCGCCAACCGAGTGCGCGAGCTCGCTCACGCGTTTCATGTCGACGATCGTGCCAAGTGCGTTCGAGGAGGCAACCGTCGCAACGACGCGCACGCGCTCGTCGAGCTTGCGCTCGAGGTCGTCGTAATCGAGCCGCAGGTCGTCGGTGACGTCGATCCACTCGAGCTCGAGGTTCTTGTCGGCGGCGAGCTCGCGCCACGGCGACACGCCGCCGTCGTGGTCGAGGCGGGAGACGAGGATGCGGTCGCCTTCCT
>DASSXM010000099.1:0-4059 GCA_035703805.1 Gaiellaceae bacterium
GCGAGCTTCTCGATCGTCCGTCTCGCGACCTTCTCTTCGACGACGGCGAGCGCGCAGGCGTGACTGGCGGTGACACGGCCGAGCAGATCGCGTGCCAGGGTAGCGTCGGCGAGTTCCTCGAGCAGAAAGCCGTCCGCCGTCGATCGCTCGTCGATATGCACGTCCACCGGTCGGCCGGTCTCTGCGGCGAGGTCGAGGAGACGGTGCAGCGAGGCTCGCGGGTCGCTGTGGAAGCGTGGCGAGGCGCCGAGAAGACCGGCGCCGGCCTCCACGGCTGCGCGCAGCCGCCTCACGGTGTCGGTCTCACCGAGATCGGCGAACGCGGTAGCGAAGGCGACGACCTCCACTGCGAGACGATCAACCAGCGCATCGCAGGCGGCGAGCACGCCCCGGAGCGCGCGCTCGCCGCTGAGTGGGTCGACGTCGACATGGCCGCGAACTCGCTTGCAGCCGTGGCTGAGCGCTAGCTCGAAGACTCGGCTCGCGCGCTGCCGGACTGTCGACTCACTTGAGGCGAGCTTTGTCTCGCGTGAGACCTCGATCGCGTCGGCAAGGGAGCGGGGAGGTCGCGGCGGTGTGCAGAACGCACGATCTGGGTGGACGTGCAGCTCGACGAATGGCGGTAAGCAGAGCTGCGTCGGCTCTGCGTCGACCGGGTCGATGCGATCGATCTGTCCGTCGACGATGGAGAGTTCGTAGGCCCGCTCGCTGCCCATATCGGGAAGGCAGACCGGCCCGACGCGCTGCATCAGTCGTACAGGGTGGTGGTGAGCGGCGTTGAAGAGCGGTCGAGGCCGGAGCGAAGCACGATGCCGCGAGCCCGCTCGCGCGCCTCCGTGCGTAGCGACTCCTCGTGCAGGCTCGTGACCGCCCCGCTTCGGTAGAGCCTTTGCCCGTTGACCCACGTCTCGGCGATGCTCGCGGCGCTGACCGACCAGACGAGCGCCTGCAGCGGGTCGTCGTACGGCACCCATTCGTGGTGGTCAAGATCGAAGAGCACCAGATCGGCGCACTTGCCGACCTCCAGCGAGCCGATCTCGCTGTCCCAGTCGAGCGCGCGGGCGCCATCGATCGTTGCCATCCGCAACGCTTGTCGGGCACCGATCTGGTTCTCGTCGAGGCGCGCATCCTTGAACAGACCGGCAGCGAGGTAGAGCTGGCGCGGCATGCTGAGGTTGCCGGCCGCGGCGACGCCATCGGTCCCAAGGCCGACTGTCACGCCGGCGGCGCGCATCTCCGGATACCGACCGATCGCGGTCGCTCCCTTTGCGAGCTTCAGCGAGGTCGCAGGACAGAAGGCGACCTTCGTGTCGTGGCCCGCTAGCGATGTGACCTCGTCCTCGGTCACGGCGACGGCGTGTGCGATCACGAGATTCGGGCCGAGTCCGTCGAGGTCGGCGATGCGGGTGATCGGCCAGCGACCGTGCTGCCGCTCCGAGTTGCGTGCCTCCTCGAGCGACGAGGCCAGGTGGTAGGTCGTGCCGACGCCGAGACGCTCCGACAATCTGCGCGAGCCGACGTGGAGTTCGGCGCTGCAAGGCTCCTTGCCCTCGATGTTGACCCAGCAGCGTATACGGCCGTTCGCATAGCCGTTCCAATCGTGGACTTGCTGTTCGAGCAGCTCGAGGGCGGCTTCGGCGCTGGGGAAGAAGTGATGGCGGACCATCTCTTCCGTCCAGCCGGGCGGGAGCGCCGGGGGGACAACATCGGCGGCGTGGCGACCGACGACGCCGCGCATGCCGATATCCGCCGCCGCTCGCGCGGTGATGCCAGCGTCATGTTGCGACCCCATGTCGAGAAAGCAGGTCGTGCCGCTTCGGAGCATCTCCGCGATGCCGAGCTCGATCGACACGCGCTCGTCCGCAGCGGTGACGTGAGCATAGAAGGGCTTCGCCCAATGAAAGACCCACGCGCGCGTAGCGAGGTTGTCGGGGAAGACGGCGCGAGAGAGCGTTTCGGAGAGGTGGACATGCGTGTCGACGAAGCCCGGAGTCGCGCCGAGGCGGCGCCCGTTGACGACCTCGTCGAACGAGTCCGGCGGATGCGCGGCGACCACCTCGTCTGTCGGACCGAGCGCGATGATGTAGCCGTCCTCAACCGCGATCGAGGCGTCGCGCAGCACGCAGTCATTCGCGTCGACGGTCATGACGAACGCAAGGTCTTGGATGAGGCTTCGGGTCATGACACTCCTGTTGCCGCCTCGAGCGGCTCAGCGTAGAGGTTGCTGCACACTCGGCAGCGGGTGCTGCCCGGGGCGGCTAGGCTCGCCCCGGGCCACACGCCTTCTATCGCTTCGGGCATCCCTTCGCCGGCAGCCCGATTGCCGGTTTGACGAAGCGGTTGGTCGCGACGTCGCTGGGTTTGACGTTGGGGTTCGCGGTGCTGAGTCCCTGCGCCTTGTAGATCGGCAGCACCGTGTTGATTAGGACCTGCAGTCTGTTCATGCTGAAGTTCCCGAGCGTGCAATCGGAACCGTTCGAGATGATCTTGTACTTGAGCTGGGTCGCAGTGTTGTAGGCATCCGCTGAGGGGCTGAGCTGCCACGACGTGTTCATCGTGGTCACGATTTGCTCAAGCTTCCTGTTAACCGGCGTTGGATTCTTCGCGTAGTCGACAACTGCCTGCTGGACGAGCGGGACGAGCAGCTTGAAACAAGCGGCCTTCGCCGTCACGTCCTGAGGCCGTGCCACGAGTGTCTCGGAGTACGGTGCGTAGCCCGCGTTTCGTACCAGCAAGTAGGAGACTGGCTTGTTGTACTGGGAGATCTGGTGCTCGTACTTGTACGGCTCGCTGGTGATGTACCCCTGCTGGAAGATCCCTCCGTCCGCCGAGACGAAGCGTGCAGGCGAGCCGTCATAGGAGGTGTCGACCTGGCTAGAGCTGATCCAGCCGCGCCCCTCGAGGAAGTTCACATAAGTCCCACCAGGGAAGACGAGAACGGGCGCCCCAGTCGCTTTGATGTCGGCGAAGTGGTGCACGTTGGGGAACTTCTGCGGATTCCACATCAGAATCAGCGGGCTGAACTCGTTTGGAGCGACGATCGAGACGACTGGGAGCGACCCCGAGTTCTGAAGCACGTCGTCGCTTGACGCTGTCCCGAGGGTGATGCTCGAGTCCTCATGGATCTTGGCGATCGGGTCGTCGTAGGCGATGTACGGGCCGCCGGCGCGGATCTCGAGTTGGACCCCGGTGCCCTTGATCGTCCCGTCGTAATGACCGTGGCTCGCGTCAAGGGTGCCGTTAGTGCCAGCAAGTTCGTACAGGTATCCCTGCTCGGGCTCCGGGTACCAGTCGGTCTGGACCACGATCTTCGAGCCGCACGCCTTAGCCAGCGGGCTGGCCTGGGGGGCCGCGGATCCCCCGACGGCCGCCTTGCCGACGCCGACCGCGGCTGAGAGGGCAAGCGCAAGCCCGACCACCGCCGCCACTGCCCTCCGCCTCCGTGTACTCATGCATCGCTCCTTTCCTCGCGTATGCCGCGATGAGGGTCTTGGGTTCGGCAGATGGAGCCCGCTGCCCGCGCCATGCATTGGGCCGCTCACTCCTCGTGCCAGTTCTTCGTCAGTCGCGCTCCGGTGAAGCCGATGACCCAGAAGGCGACGATGCCCAGACCGGCGCAGAAGAGCAGCGTGCTCATCAGCAGATCGGTCTGAAGGTAGGCCCGGTAGTAATTGAGGAGTCGCCCGAGGCCGGGCGTCCCTTGCTGGAAAAAGAACTCGCCGACGATCGCGCCGATGACCGAGCCGCCCGCAGAGATCCGCAGCCCGACGAAGATGTCGGGAACCGCATGCGGGACCTGCAACTTCAACAGACGCCTTAACCGACCTGCGCGATGAAGCGTGAACAGGTCATGCAAGCTCGGATCAACAGTGCGTAAGCCGTGGAGGGTGTTGGTGATGATCGGGAAGATCGAGATCACCACGCACACGAAAACGCGAGCCGAGAAGTTGTAACCGAGCCAGAGCGCGACGAGCGGGACGATCGCGAGGATCGGCGTCACTTGCAGGATCACGGCGTAGGGGAAGATCGCGCGCTCGATCCATTTCGCTTGGCTCATCA
>DASSXM010000098.1:0-57591 GCA_035703805.1 Gaiellaceae bacterium
GCGCGGCCTGTATGAGGAGGACGCCGACTTGCGCGCCGCGTTCCTCTCGGAGATCCGGAACGCTTAGCCTCCTCGATGAGCGCGCCGGGCTGCCGCGCTTTGCGCTCCCCGACGAGCTCGAGCGCCTCTATGGCGGCGGCATCGGCTTCGACGAGCCGCGCGTGTTCACGAACTTCGTCGAGACGATCGACGGAGTCGTCGCGATTCCAGACGTCGACCGTTCGAACGCACTCGTCTCCGGCGAGAGCGAAGCCGACCGCTTCGTCATGGGCCTGTTACGCGCGTGCGCCGACGTCGTCGTCGTCGGCGCCGGAACGCTGCACGCGTCGCCGAAGGGGAGCTGGCAGGCGGCACGCGTGTATCCGCCTGCTGCAGACGCATTTGCCGAGCTGCGCCGCACCCGCGGCCGGCCCGAGCGGACCGAGGTCGCGATCGTCACGTCCGGCGCGTCGCTCGACACTGCGCATCCCGTCCTTGCCGACGCGCTCGTGCTGACGACGCAGAACGGCGCGAAGAAGCTCGACGGCGGCGCGCGCGAGGTGGTCGCCGTCAACGACGGTGATCTCGTCGACGTGCGTGCGGCGATCGCGCTGCTGCACGACCGCGGCCACGCTCTCGTCCTGTCGGAGGGCGGTCCGCATCTCTTCGGCGAGCTCGTCGCCCGGCAATGCATCGACGAGCTCTTCGTCACGGCGTCGCCACTGCTCGCAGGACGAGCCGATGTCCATCGTCTCGCGCTCGTCGAAGGCGTCGAGCTCCTACCCGAGACAGTCGTCGATGCAGAGCTGCTCTCCGTGCGCCGGCATGAAGAGCATCTCTTCCTGCGCTACGCGCTACCGGCGCGGTAGCTCGACCGTGAACGTCGAGCCGCCGCCGACCTCGGACTCGACCGCGATGCGGCCGTTCATGCGCTCGACGAGCTCCTTGCACACGTACAGCCCGAGGCCGGTGCCTGCCACGCCGCGCGTCTGCTCCGGATCGAGCCGGTAGAACTTCTCGAAAATCTTCTCGAGCTCGGCCGCCGGGATGCCGACGCCCAGGTCGACGATCGCGAAGCGGATCGAGTCCTTCCTCGCCTTCACCTGGACCGTCGTCCGCCCGCCATTCGGCGCGTACTTCACCGCGTTCTCGATGAGGTTGTCGAGCACCTGGCGCAGGCGTCCGGCGTCCGTCTCGACGAGTCCGCCGTCGCGCGGAGCGTCGAGCTCGATCTCCGCTCCTTCCGGCAGCCGCAGCCGCGCGGCCTCGACCGCCGCGGTTGCGACTTCGACGGGATCGATCTCGTCCGGCGTCAGCCGGAACCGGCCTGCCTCGAGCTCGCTGGCGAGGAGGATGTCGGACACGATCGATGTCAGCCGCTCGGTCTGCTCGACGATCTGCTGGATGAGCGCCCGCTGCAGCTCCGGTCGCGCGGTCAGGTCGCGGTCGGCCAGCGTCACCGCGGCGCCGTACACGGCGGCCAGCGGCGTGCGCAGCTCGTGCGAGACGGTTGCGACGAAGTCCGACTTCAACCGGTCGAGGCGCTGGTCCTCCGTGACGTCACGGAACGCGTACACGATTCCTTCCGCCGTCTCGACGCCGGAGATCGACAGCCAAAGCTCGCGCTCGCCCAGCGTGAACGGCACCGTCTGCGGCGGCGCACCCGCGGGGAATGCGCCGGTCAGCTGATCCCAGCCGTCGAATGCGTCGGCCGCGCGAGATCCGCGCGCCGCGGCTGCGCTCAGGCCGGTGATCGTCTCGGCGGCGGCATTCCAGATCCGAATCGTTCCATTGCGGTCGACGAGGAACACGCCGTCTGCAACGGCTGCAAGTGCGCGCGCGGCCTCAGCGCGCTCCTCCGCCTCGCGGTAGAGATGGGAGTTGTCGACGGCTAGCGCTGCGCGCGCGGCCAGCTCTTCGGCCAGTTGCAGGTCGTCGGCCGCGAACCTGCGACCGGACTCGGCGGAGACGAAGAGCAGCGCGCCGAGCGTGCGCCCGCGCGCGATGAGCGGCACGCACATCGTCGAGTGCACCTCTACCTCGGCCAGCGCCCGCGCGAGCTCCTCAGGGTGGTCGACGTCGGAGGCGAGCGAAACAGGCGTCGCATCCGACTGGAGCTCCGACGCGCCGGTGCGAATCACAGCCGGCACGCCCGACGGCGCGTCCAGCTGCAGCGCGTGGCCGGCGAGGATTGCGCGCACGATGTCCTGGCGACCGCCGCCGTGCTCGACCGCGACGCGCTCGATCGTGCCGTCCTCGGCGAGCATGTAGAAGAGGCACCAGTCGGCGACGCGCGGCACCGCCAGCCGGGCGACGCTCGCGAGCGTCTCGGTGTAGTCGAGCGAGCCGGCGAGGAGGTTGCTCGCCTCGGCGAGAAACGTCGTGCGATCGCGCGCGTTCTGCTCGAGCCGGTACAGGCGTGCGTTGTCGATTGCGAGCGCGGCGCGACGCGCGACCTCTTCCGCGAGTGTCAGGTCGGCTTGCTCGTACGTGCGCGCCGACTCGGACCACGCGAACGTCAGTGCGCCGAGCGTGCGCCCGTGAGCGACGAGCGGAACCGCGATCGCGGAATGCGGTGCGAGTGCCAGCATGATCTCGTGGTGCCGGTCGTCGTAGGTTGTCTTCCGTAGCGACTCGGGCGTGAAGGCGGGGAAGTGCACCGTCGCGCCGCGCTCGAGTGCCAGGCCCGCCGGTTGCTGCGAGCCCGGTCGCGGCGGATACTCAAGCGCGAGCTCCTCGAGTAGCTCCTGCTTCGCCGGGTCGGCAGCTGTGACGGCTACGCGCTGAAGACGGCCGTCGTCATCGGCGACGTCGACGATGAACCAGTCCGCGAGGCTCGGCACGACGAGCTTCGCGAGAGCGGCGAGCGTTTCCTGATAGTCGAGCGTGGCTGCAAGCAGGTGTCCCGCCTCCGCCAGAAGGCCCAGGCTCTCCTCGCTTGCACGCCGGCGTTCGTCCGCGTGCGCGCGCGCCGCGGCGACCGCGAGCACGTTGGCAAGCGCGCGCAAGAACAGGCCGTCATCGGGACTGAACATGTGGCCGTCCGTGCGCGCGACGAGCACGGAGATCGGTCGCTTCGGCCCGCGGATCGGAACCGCGAGCTCCCGTTCGGTGACGAGGGGCTCCCTCGTCTCGGGCGTCGGCTCGCAGTACTCGACTTGCGCTCGGGCGAGGCCGTCGGTAGCCGCGGCGAGCGCCTCGTCGAAGAGCTCCGGCAGCTCGGTCCCGGTCAGCGCAGAGCGGCCCAGCTCGGCGACAAGCGCCTGCTGGCGCTCGCGGCGGCGCAGCTCATCGACGGGATCGAGTTGTTCGACGCCCATGAGGGACCTCATGGTGCCCAAACGGCTCAAGTTGCGCTTGATCGCCGTGCCGGCAAAGCCGGCACGACTAGTCAGCGTGGCTGCGGCACGATGCGGATGTAGGGCTTGGGTTCCTTCCAGTCGCCGAAGATCTCTTTGGCGTCGTCGTTGGTGACCGAGCCGGCGATGATGACGTCGTCGCCCTGTTGCCAGTTCACCGGGGTTGCGACCTTGTGCTTGGCGGTGAGCTGCAGGGAGTCGATCACGCGCAGTACCTCGTCGAAGTTGCGGCCGGTCGTCATCGGGTAGACGAGGATGAGCTTCACCTTCTTGTCCGGGCCGACGACGAAGACGTTGCGCACGGTCTGGTTGTCGGCCGGGGTGCGCTCGGCCGGATCCCCGGACACGCTCGCCGGCAGCATCCCGTACGCCTTCGAGACGGTGAAGTCCTTGTCCCCGATGATCGGATAGTTCGGCGCGTTGCCTTGGGTCTCCTCGATGTCGGCCGCCCACTGCGCATGCTTGTCGGTCGGGTCGACCGACAGCCCGATGATCTTCACGCCCCGCCGGTCGAACTCCGGCTTGATCTTCGCCATGTACCCGAGCTCGGTCGTGCACACCGGCGTGAAGTCCTTCGGATGCGAAAACAACACCGCCCACGAATCACCCACCCAATCGTGAAAACTGATCGTCCCCTCCGTCGTCTCCGCCACAAAATCCGGAGCCGTATCGCCTAGCTGTAGTGCCATCGGTTTCTCCCTTGCTCATTGGCCGCCGGCGATCGCCGGCAGCAGAAGGACTGTCGAATGTGGTTCGACTCGCGTTGCCAATGATTCGGCTGGTTCGCCATCGACATAGACGTTCACGAATGGCTGGATCGCACCGTCCAGTAGGAGGCGCTCGCGCAGACTCGGGAACGTCTCTACGAGCGCGTTCAGCACCTCGCCGAGCGTCGCTCCCGAGACGTCGACATCACGACGTCCGCCAACCTCGGGGCGAAGAACGGCCGGGATCCGGACGCGCGTCATGCGCCACTCAGCTCGCGAGCGCGATTCATCGCGGCCTGGATCGCGTTGAAGAACGCGCCGCGGACTCCGGCCTGCTCGAGCTCGTGAATCGCGGCGATCGTCGTCCCGCCGGGACTAGTGACGGACTCGCGGAGCTCCACGGGGTGCATCCCCTCGTCACGCAGCTGCTTGGCGGTCCCGAGCATTGTCTGGACGACGAGCGTCGTCGAGATCTCGCGAGAGAGTCCAAGGAGAATCCCGGCCTCGATCATCGCTTCGGCAAGGAGGGCGAAATACGCGGGACCGGAGCCCGACAAAGCTGTGATCGCGTCCAGCGAAGACTCGGGGACGCGGACGACGCGGCCGACGTGGCCGAGCGCATCCTCGGCGAGCGCAAGGTGTGCTTCGCCTGCATGCGAGCCCGGGCTGATGCCGGCCATGCCTTCATGGACGATCGATGGGGAGTTCGGCATCGCGCGCACGACCGGCACGCCCTGAGTGACGCGCGCTTCGATCCTTGACGTTGGGATCGCGGCTGCGATTGAGAGCACGGTCTGCGCGGGCGTCAGCACCGCCCCGACCTCCGCGAGGAGCGCGTCGATGTCCTGCGGCTTGACAGCGATGACGACGAGCTCTGCGCCGCGGATCGCATCTGCGTTACTGGTGGTCGCCTCGACGCCGTGGCGTTCGCGTAGCTCGGCTACGCGTTCCTCGTTGCGTCCGGTGACGACGATGTCGGTCCAGCCTGCGCTCAGCAGGCCGCTGAGGAGCGCCTCCCCGATCCGTCCGGCGCCGAGGATCGCGAGCCGAGGCTGGTTCACGCGGGCGCTGTCAGCCAGGCATCGACGGCGGTCGCGCAGCGACGGCCTTCCTCGATTGCCCAGACGATCAGGGACTGTCCTCGCCGTGCGTCTCCGGCAGCGAAAATACCCGGCACTGACGTGGCGTACGAGCTCTTGTCGAGCGTCACGTCGAGCGTTTCGAGCAGCGCCGTTTCCGGACCGACGAACCCCATCGCAAGGAGGACGAGCTGCGCGGGATGTGACTCGTCGCTGGTTGGCACAGGGTCGAAGGGTGGCTCGCCGGTGTTCCGCACCCAGTGGATCTCCTGCACACGGCCGTTGCCTGACAGGCCGGTCGTCGAGATGGCGAAGCTGCGGTCGCCGCCCTCCTTCAGGGCGTACGAGGTGCGGAGCTTCATGGGCCACAAGGGCCATGGGGTCAAGTCGTCCTGTCGCGACGGAGGCGGCTCGCCGACCAATTCGATCTGGGTTACCGATGCAGCGCCCTCCCGGTGCGCACTCGCAACGCAGTCGGCGCCGGTGTCGCCTCCTCCGATCACGACCACGTGACGGCCTGCAGCGCTGATCGTCGGCTCTGCCGATCCCGCGACTGCGCGATTGCGCTCGTATAAGTACTCCATCGCAAAATGAACGCCGCCAAGCTCGCGGCCCGGCACGGGCAGATCGCGCGGCACACGCGCGCCGGTCGCAAGGACGGCGGCGTCGAAGGCGTCGAGCTGCTCCTGGCTTTTGATCTCCACGCCGCACTCGAAGCGCACGCCTTCCGCGGCGAGTTGCTGCACGCGGCGTTCGACGACGTGCTTCTCGATCTTGAAGTCCGGGACGCCGAAGCGGAGAAGACCGCCGGCTGCTTCGTCTCGCTCGAACACCGTGACGTCGTGCCCGGCGCGTGCAAGCTGCTGTGCGCACGCGAGGCCTGCGGGACCGGAGCCGACGACTGCGACGCTGCGACCGGTGCGCATTCGCGGCGGCTGCGCGGGGATCCAGCCCTCTTCCCAGCCGCGGTCGACGATGGCGAGCTCGATCTGCTTGATCGTCACCGCGTTGCCTTCGTCGATCTCGAGCACGCATGCCGCTTCGCATGGAGCAGGGCAGAGGCGGCCGGTGAACTCGGGGAAGTTGTTGGTGCGGTGGAGCTGGTCGAGTGCTTCGCGGAAGCGGTCGCGGTAGACGAGATCGTTCCAGTCAGGGATGAGGTTCCCGAGCGGGCAGCCGTTGTGGCAGAAGGGGACACCGCACTCCATGCAGCGCGCACCCTGTTCGCGCAGCTCGACGAGCGGCAGCGTCCGGACGAACTCGCGATGGTCGCCGACCCGCTCCGCCGCGGGGCGCTCGGGCGTGTTCGCGCGCGCGATCGTCTTGAAGGCGCCGAGCTCGCCCATCAGGCGGCGGCCTCCTCGGTTTCCCGCGTGTAGAAGCCGTCGCCTCCGGTCGAGATCGCGCCGTCCTCGATTGCTCGTCGGTACTCGTGCGGCATCACTTTGACGAATGGCCCGGGCCAATCACCGAGGACCCGCTCGGCCACCGCCGACCCGGTGCGCGCGAGGTGCTCCTCGAGGAGAGACTGCACGAGCCGGAGATCGTCTGACTCGAGCTCGTCGAGCGCGACGAGCTGCGTATTGCAGCGCTCTGCGAACCGCCCGTCCTCGTCGAGGACATACGCGATGCCGCCGCTCATGCCGGCCGCGAAGTTGCGTCCGGTCGGGCCGAGAACGACTACGACGCCGCCCGTCATGTACTCGCAGCCGTGGTCGCCGACGCCTTCGGCGACGGCGATCGCGCCGGAGTTGCGCACCGCGAAGCGCTCCCCAACCAGGCCGCGAAAGAAGGCCCGGCCGCTCGTCGCGCCGTACAGGATCGTGTTGCCGGCGATCACGTTCTCCTCTGCTCGGAACGGCGAGCCTTCCGGCGGTCGCAAGGCGAGCACGCCGCCGGACAGTCCCTTGCCGACATAGTCGTTCGCGTCGCCGACGAGCGTGAGCTCGATCCCCGGTGCGAGCCACGCCCCGAACGACTGACCGGCCGAGCCGTGGAACGTCAGCCGGATCGAGGCGGGCGGCAGCCCGGGCGCGCCATGCGCTTTCGTGACGTGGTGCGAAAGGATCCCGCCGACGGTGCGGTTGACGTTGCGGATCGCGAAGTCGCCCTCCTCGATCTCGAGCAGCTTCCAGTCGAGCGCGTCGGTGAGCGCCGGCTCCTGCGCGTGCGTTCGCCGCAGCGGCGAGCCTTCGGGGGCGCGAAGGATGTTCGAGAGGTCGATGCCGCGCGCTTGCCATGCAGTCAGCGCCTCGTCGGCGTCGAGCAGGTCGACGCGGCCGACGAGGTCGTCGAACCGCGCGACGCCGAGCTTCGCCATCAGCCGGCGTACCTCCTCGGCGACGAAGAAGAAGAAGTTCACGACATGTTCGGGCTCTCCCGCGAACTTCTTCCGCAGATCAGGGTCCTGCGTTGCGATGCCCACCGGGCACGTATTCAAGTGGCAGGCGCGCATCATCACGCAGCCCGACGCGATGAGCGGCGCGGTCGCGAAGCCCATCTCGTCTGCGCCGAGCAGCGCGGCGACGACGACGTCGCGCCCAGTCTTGAGCTGCCCGTCGGTTTGCACCCAGATTCGTGACCGCAGGTCGTTGCGGACAAGCGTCTGCTGCGTCTCCGCGAGTCCGATTTCCCACGGAACTCCGGCGTGCAAAATCGAGGACACCGGCGATGCACCCGTTCCGCCGTCGTGGCCGGAGATCAGCACATGATCGGCTCCTGCCTTGGCGACGCCGGCGGCGACAGTGCCGACGCCCACCTCGGCGACGAGCTTCACGGAGATGCGTGCATCGGGATTGGCGCAGCGCAGGTCGTAGATGAGTTGCTTGAGATCCTCGATCGAGTAGATGTCGTGGTGCGGCGGCGGTGAGATCAAGCCGACGCCGGGGGTCGTCATCCGTACCGAGGCGATGTAGTGGTCGACCTTGTGACCGGGAAGCTGGCCGCCCTCTCCGGGCTTTGCGCCCTGCGCCATCTTGATCTGCAGCTCATCCGCGTTCGCGAGATAGTTTGCGTTGACTCCGAACCGTCCGGACGCGACCTGCTTGATCTTGGAGCGCCGGTTGTCCTCGAATCGCGCCGAATCCTCGCCGCCCTCGCCGGTGTTCGAGCGGCCACCGATCTGGTTCATCGCTTTCGCGAGCGTCTCGTGCGCCTCACGCGAGATCGATCCCAGGGACATCGCGCCCGTCGAAAAGCGCTTGACGATCTCCGCGACCGGCTCCACCTCTTCGAGTGGGATGCCGTCCTCGGGGAACCGGAACTTGAGCAGGCCGCGGAGCGACGAGCGGCGCGCGCTCTCCGCATTCGCCGTGTCCGAGTATTGCTCGAACGTCTCGAAGCTTCCCGAACGGACGGCGTGTTGGAGCAGGGAGATCGTGTCCGGGTTCCACTGATGGTGCTCGCCGTCGCGTCGCCACGCGTAGAGGCCGAGCACAGGCAGCAGGCCGCCGTTGCCGGGGTACGCGCGGGCATGGCGCGCAACCGACCCCTCTGCGATCTCGCGCAGTCCGATCCCGCCGATGCGTGAGGGCGTGCCCGTGAAACAGCGCTCGATCAGCTCCGGCGCGAGCCCGACGGCCTCGAAGATCTGCGCGCCACAGTACGAAGGGATGGTCGAGATCCCCATCTTGGAGATCACCTTCAGCAGTCCCTTGCCGATCCCCTTTACAGCGCGAGACTGGGCCTCTTCGACCGTCATCCCGACCGGCAGCCAGCCGAGATCGACCAGCTCCTCCAGCGTCTCGAGCATCACGTACGGGTTGACCGCGGCCGCCCCGTAACCGATGAGCACGGCGATCGAGTGCACGCTGCGCGGCTCGCCAGACTCGACGACGATGCCGGTCTGCAGCCGTGTCCCTTCGCGGACGAGGTGGTGGTGCACGGCGCCGATCGCCAGCAGTGACGGAATGGGAACGCGCTCGCGGCCGGCGGCGCGGTCGGAAAGGATGAGGATGTTGGCGCCACGCGCGAGCGCGGCGCTCGCCTCCGTGCAGATGCGATCGAGTGCGGGCTCGAAGCCGTCCGTGCCCTCGGCCACATCCCAGGTCGTATCGATCGTGTGCGACGCGAACACGTCGGAGTCGACCTGTCTCAGCCGCTCGAGCTCCTCGTCGCGAAGGATCGGGTTCTCCATCACGAGCTGGCGCGCGTGCTCCGGTGTTTCCGCGAGGAGGTTGCGCTCCGAGCCGACGCTCGCGGACACGCTCATGACGATCGCCTCGCGAATCGAGTCGATCGGAGGGTTCGTCACCTGCGCAAACAGCTGCTTGAAATACGAATAGAGCAGCGGCTTGCGCTCCGATAGCACGGCGAGAGGCGTGTCGTTGCCCATCGATCCGACCGCCTCTTCCGCATTGCGCGCGAGCGGCGCGAGCATCACCTTCATGTCCTCCTGCGCGTAGCCGAAGAGGAGCTGGCGGCGAAGCAGCGGTTCTTCGTCGCGCTGCGGCATCGTCGCGGCCGGGAGGTCGGAAAGATTGAGCGCCTCCTGTTGGAACCACTTCGCATACGGCCGGCGCGTCGCAATCGCCGCTTTGACCTCCTGGTCGGGGACGATCCGATGCTGTTCGAGGTCGACGAGGAAGAGCTTTCCGGGCTGTAACCGACCCTTGCGCACGATCGACTCGGGCGCGTCGTCGAGCACCCCCGTCTCGGATGCGAGCACGACCCAGCCGTCGCTGGTCTGGTACCAGCGCCCGGGGCGCAGGCCGTTTCGGTCGAGCGTTGCCCCGATCACGCGCCCGTCGGTGAATGCGATCGCCGCCGGCCCATCCCATGCTTCCATCAGGCAGCCGTGGTACGCGTAGAAACCCTTCAGCTCCTCGCTTGGATTCGCCTCGGGGATCATCATCATCACGGCGTGCGGCAGGGAGCGGCCCGCGAGCACGAGCAGCTCGAGCACGTTGTCGAACGTCGCGGTATCGGATCCGCCCTCGCGGATCACCGGCAGCACCTTCGCCAAATCGTCGCCGAAGAGCTCGGAGGCGAGCTGCGACTCGCGCGCGCGCATCCAGTTGACGTTGCCGCGGAGCGTGTTGATCTCGCCGTTGTGGGCGACCATCCGATAGGGATGGGCCAGCTCCCAGCTCGGGAACGTGTTCGTCGAGAAGCGCGAGTGGACGAGCGCAAGCGCGCTTTCGAACCGGTGGTCCAGCAGGTCGGGATAGAACCGCGCGAGCTGCGGCGCGGTCAGCATCCCCTTGTACACGAGTGTGCGAGACGACAGGCTTGGAATGACGAGCGCCGGCCCGGCGGCGAGCTCGGCGACACGGCGGATCACGTACAGCTTGCGCTCGAAGGCATCTCCTTCGAGCCCGCGGGCCGCGACGACGAACTGTCGGATCTGCGGCATGGCGGCGCGGGCGGTCCGGCCGACGTGCGTTTCGTCAACCGGCACGTCACGCCAGCAGACAAGCTCCTGGCCTTCGGCCGCGACCGCGGCCTCGATCGTCTCCTCGTGTCCGCCGAAGCATGTTCCGACGCCGTAGGCTCCGGCGGGCGGAAGACCCGCGATCTGGGCGCGGAAGAACTCGTCCGGGATCTGCAGGAGGATGCCCGCGCCGTCACCGGTGTTCTTGTCGGCTCCGGCCGCGCCGCGATGCTCGAGGTTCGCTAGGGCTGTCAGCGCTCGCTCGACCGTCTCGTGCGAGGCGTCGCCGTTCAGCCGCGCGACGAAGGCGACGCCGCATGCGTCGTGCTCGAACGACGGGTCGTACAGGCCTGATTGACGGTTCGGCAACGGCATCTGCCTCGCAGACGGTTGAGGAAGAGAGGAGCTCCGCCTTGTTTTGCTAGTCGGCGGGGGCGGAAGAAGGGCCGACTAGCGCGTACGAATGAGCGCGGCGAACGCGAAGAGAACTGGCTTCGAGACGTTCGAAAAGCGCTCCATGCGAGCCACGGAGACTATCGGCGCGGCGTCTTGCCCGCGCGCCAAACCGGAGAACTCGGGTCGGATTGAGTCGAATTTGCGCAACTCGACTTGCGCCGCGTGCATCGTTCAGGCATCGTTCAACCTCCGATGGCGACGACTTCGACACGCATGCGTGCACACACCGGGTATCGCTCCGGGCTCGCCTGCGTCCTCATGCTCGTCGTCGCCATCACGATTCTCCCCCTCTAGGGGGAGTTTGCGAACACGCGCCGCTCGTAGGCGCATACGCCGACCTTTCCACACCACAGGTGCGCCCTTTCGAGGCACTCAAAGGAGGCTGTGTTCGTGTCCCGCCGCAGGATTTCCATCTTCGATACGACGATGCGCGACGGCGAGCAATCGCCGGGCATCGCCTTGCAGCCGCATGAAAAGGCGGAGATCGGGGCGCAGCTCGAACGGCTCGGGGTCGACGTTGTCGAGGCGGGCTTCCCCGGCGCCTCGCCGGGTGACTTCGAGGGCGTCCGGGCGGTCGCGCAGACGCTGAACGTCCCGGTCGTCGCCGCATTGGCGCGCACCGTGCAAGAGGATCTCGATGCCGCCGGCGAGGCTGTCGCCCCGGCGCGCCGGTCCCGCATTCACATCTTTCTCGCGACGAGCCCGCTGCACATGGAGAAGAAGCTCGGCCTCGAGCCGCAGGAGGTCGTGCAGCAGGCGCGCTGGGCAGTCGAGTACGCAGCTACACGTGCGGACGAGATCGAGTTCTCCTGCGAGGACGCGACTCGCTCCGATCCGGCCTTTGTCGCGCGCGTCTGCCGCGCCGCGATCGAGGCCGGCGCAACGATCATCAACCTGCCCGACACGGTCGGGTACGCGCTTCCGGCCGAATATGCGTCGTTTCTCGCCGAAGTACGTCGCCGCTGCCCGGAGCTCCGCGACGTGACGCTGTCGGTCCACTGCCACGACGATCTCGGGCTCGCAGTCGCGAACTCACTCGCCGGTGTTCACGCGGGCGCCACGCAGGTGGAGTGCACGATCAACGGGATCGGCGAGCGCGCGGGCAATGCATCGCTCGAGGAGATCGTCGTCGCGTTGCGCGTCCGCGCCGACCGGTTCAACGTCGAGACCGGAGTCAAGACGTCGGAGCTTGCAGCCGCTTCGCGACTCGTTTCCCGGCGCACCAGGTATGTCGTGCCGCCGAACAAGGCCGTGGTCGGTGCGAACGCGTTCGCGCACGAGGCCGGGATTCACCAGGACGGGATGCTGAAGGACGAGCGGACGTACCAGATCATCGACCCGAAGGACGTCGGCGCCGGCATGACCCTTCCGCTCGGCAAGCACTCGGGAAGGCACGCCTTCGCACGTGCTTGCGCCGATCGAGGCATCGAGCTCGGGCAGGAGGAGCTCGACGCGGCATTCCGCCGTTTCAAAGCGCTTGCCGACAGTGGCAGCGCCGTCTCGCTCGAGGACGTGCTCGCAAGGGTGCCGGCATGACCTCCAAGCGACCCCGGCTCGCCTGTCTCGCCGGAGCCGGCACCGCTCCGGAGCTGATGGCGCAAGCGTCCGTCGCGCTGAATGCCGTCGCACACTTCCACGGCTTCGAGCTCGAACAGGTGCACGTGCCGTTCGGCGGGTTGGCGTATGCGCACGTTGCGCAGCTCATGCCTTCGAGCACTCGCTCAGCGTTGCTCGGATCCGACGCCGTACTGGTTGCAGGCGCCGACGAGCCCGCGCTCGCCGACGTTATGGCGGAGCTGGATCTGCGTGCCCGTGTCACTCGAGTACGGTTCGGCGCGCGCGACGACGTCGCCTTTGTGACCTCGGTGGGCGAGTCGTGTGAGGAATGGGCGCTAGAGCGTGCCTTCGCGCTCGCCGAGTCCCGCACGTTGCGGCTTGCTCTCGTAGGGGATGAGGCCTGGCGCGATGCGGCGGAAGCGATAGGTGCGGATTACGAGCATGTCCGCGTCGAACAGCTCTCTCCGCGAGATGCGATGCCGCTGGCAGCGTTCAATGCCAGCCGCTTCGACGTCGTCGCAGTAGGACCGTCGTGGGCAGAGGCGATCGTCGACATCGCCGCCGCGCCGGCCGAGTCGCGGTTCGTCGCGCACGCACTGCTTGCCGAGCACGGACCAAGCCTGTTCGTGCCCTCGGCCGACGGAGGCTTCGCGCTCGCGGCCGGCCATGGCGTGGTCAACCCGAGCAGCATGCTGCTCGCTGCGGCGCTCGCGCTCCAGCACGGGCTCGGCCAGCCCTCAGCTGCGGCAACACTCGCCGGCGCCGTGTCTCAGGCCCTTGTCGACGGCCCGCGCACGCCGGACCTTCTTCGACGTGGCATCGGCGTGACGACGCGAGAGTTCACGCAGCGCGTGCTCGCGGGGTTCCAGCTCTCCACACACAATGCCGAGTTCTTCCCGGGTGTCGCGTGAACGGTGCCGACGCAATTCTTCGCTCGCTCGAGGCCGAGGGCGTGGACGTCGTGTTCGGCCTGCCGGGCGGTGCGATCCTCCCGCTCTACGACGCACTCGCGCGGGGGACGACTGTGCGCCACGTGCTCGCGCGTCACGAGCAGGGCGCCGGTCACATGGCCGAAGGCTACGCGCGCGCATCCGGGAAGGTTGGCGTAGCGATCGCCACCTCCGGGCCGGGCGCGACGAATCTCGTCACGCCCATTGCCGACGCATGGATGGATTCGACGCCGATCGTCTGCATCACGGGCCAGGTGCGCTCGAACCTGATCGGCACCGATGCCTTCCAGGAATGTGACATCACCGGAATCACGATCCCGATTGTCAAGCACTCTTGGCTCGTACAAGACGTGCGTGAGCTCCCGCACGTCATGAAGGCGGCATTCCACGTAGCCCGTACGGGACGCTGCGGCCCGGTGCTCGTGGACGTTCCACGCGACGTGCAGGAGGCGGAGCTCGACTTCTCGTACCCGGACGCGGTCGCCCTCCCCGGCTGGAAGCCGCCACGCCGCGGGCACACGCGTCAGATCGTCGCTGCGGCGCGCGCTATCGGAGCGGCGAAGCGACCGATCCTCTATGTCGGCGGCGGGGTCGCGAACGCGCACGCGACCGACGAGCTGCGCGCACTCGCGGAGACCACGCGCATCCCGGTTGTCACGACGCTGATGGCCAAGGGCGCGTTCCCGGAGTCGCACGAGCTGCACGCCGGTTGGCCCGGCATGCATGGCCCGAAGTGGTCGAACTGGGCGCTGAACAAGGCCGACCTGATCGTCGCTGCGGGTGCCCGCTTCGACGACCGCGTCACCGGCAAGGTTTCCGCGTTCGCTCCCGGCGCAACGGTCGTCCATCTCGACATCGACGCGGCGGAGATCTCCAAGATCCGGCACGCCGACATTCCGGTGGTCGGACCCCTGAAGCCCGTGCTTGCCGAGCTCGAGCGGGAGTTGCGCGAAGCGGATGCCGGCCGGACCGACGCGTGGCTGCGCCAGATCGCGGAGTGGCGCGAGGCGTTCCCGCTCCGCTATCGGCGCGAAGGCGAGATGCTGAAGCCGCAGCGCGTGCTGGAGGCGCTGCAAGAGCTGACCGCCGGCCGCGACGACGTCATCTGGACCACCGGGGTCGGCCAGCACCAGATGTGGGCAATGCAGTACTTGCTCTGCGACCGCCCGCGCACGTTCGTCAGTTCGGGCGGCCTCGGGACGATGGGCTACGGAATCCCTGCGGCGATCGGCGCCAAGGCTGCGCGGCCCGACGCGACCGTCGTCTGCGTCGACGGCGACGGCTGTTTTCAGATGACCGGGCAGGAGCTCGCGACATCCGTTCTCGAAGAGCTCCCGATTGTCGTCGTCATCGTCAACAACGGCTATCTCGGGATGGTCCGCCAATGGCAGGACATGTTCTTCGAGGAGCGCTTCTCGCAGGTGCGGTTGACGCACTCGCTTCCCGACTACGCGCAGCTCGCCCGCGCGTACGGTGCGCTCGGTTTCACCGTCGAAAGCGAGGAGGAGCTCGAGGGCGCACTCGCCGAAGCACTCACCTCCGGTCGCACCGCGGTCGTCGACGCACGCGTGGACCCGCGCGAGCATTGCTTCCCGATGATCCCGAGCGGCGCGGCCGCGCTCGACGTCGTCGAGTTCGTCGACACCGTCGAGGCGGTGACCGCATGAAGCACACGCTCTCGGTTCTCGTCGAGAACAAGCCGGCCGTGCTCATGCGCATCACGAGCCTCTTCGCGCGCCGCGGCTACAACATCGACAGTCTCGCCGTCGGTCCGACCGAGCGCCACGACGTCTCTCGAATCACGCTGCGTGTCGATTGCGAGACGAAGCCGCTCGAGCAGATCGAGAAGCAGATGCACAAGCTCGTGAACGTCCTTCGAGTCTCTGAGCTCGGCCCGGGCGAGTCGATCGAACGCGAGCTCGTCCTCCTCAGGGTGGCCGCTCCGCCGAGCGCCCGGGCCGAGCTCATGGCGCTCGGCGAAGTGTTCAACGCGCGCATCGCGGACCTTGGCCCCGACGCGATCGTCTTCGAGCTGATCGGCACACCCGAGGACGTCGACTCGTTCGAGGAGCTGATCCGCCCGCACGGCCTCCAGGAGCTCGTCCGCACCGGCCGCATCGGCCTCGGCCGAGCCTCCCGTCCCAGCAGTCAGCGACCCACTCAACACGTCCTCGTCTGATCGAACGAAAGGAAGCCCGACACCATGGCAACGATCTATCGCGACGGCAACCTCGATCTCCTCTCGGGGAAGGTCGCCGTCATCGGCTACGGGAGCCAAGGGCATGCGCACGCCCTCAACCTGCGCGACTCGGGGGTCGACGTCCAGGTCGGCTTGCGCGACGGGAGCCCGTCTCGCGACGCAGTCGAGGAAGCCGGCCTCGAGGCGCGTTCCGTCGCCGAGGCGGTGGCGGGCGCGCAGGTGGTCGCGCTTCTGCTGCCCGACCACGTGCAGAAGGGCGTATGGGACGACTGGGTCTCGTCGAACCTCGAGCCGACCGCGGCGGTCCTGTTCGCGCATGGCCTGAACGTCCATTTCGGACGGATTGCACCACCGGCGGATCACGACGTGATCATGGTTGCCCCGAAGGCACCCGGTCATCGCGTTCGTGAGCTCTATGTCTCAGGCGCGGGCACGCCGGGGCTCGTCGCCGTCCACCAGGACGCGAGCGGGCACGCGCTCGAGCTGGCGCTCGCCTACGGCGCCGGCATCGGCTGCGCCCGCGTCGGCCTGCTCGAGACGACGTTCGCCGAAGAGACCGAAAGCGACCTCTTCGGCGAGCAGGCCGTCCTCTGCGGTGGCGTTCCGGCCCTCGTGCAGGCGGGCTTCGACGTGCTCGTCGAGGCGGGCTACCAGCCGGAGATCGCGTACTACGAGTGCTTGAACGAGCTCAAGCTGATCGTCGACCTGCTCTACCAGGGCGGACTCGAGTACATGCGGTATTCGGTCTCGGACGTCGCCGAGTACGGCGACCTCTCGCGCGGCACGCGCGTCGTCGACGCGCGCGTCAAGAACGTCATGCGCGAGATCCTCGACGAGGTTCGCAGCGGCGCGTTCGCGCGCGAGCTCTTCGAGGACGACGAGGCCGGCCGTCCTCAGTTCGCCGCGCTGCGGGCGCAGGGCTCGGCCCGGGCGAGAGGTATCGAGCGTGTCGGGAAAGAGCTACGCGAGCTCGCGGGAGTGGAAGGGCTTCTTGGCGTCGGTTGAGGTCGGCATCGGTCTGCTCGGCTACGGCACGGTCGGCTCGTCCGTCAACCGTCTGCTGGTCGAGAGCGCAGACGAGATCGAGCGTGCGACCGGCCATCGGCTGCGCGTGGTCCGCGCGCTCGTCCGCGACATCAGGAAAGAGCGGCCGTTCCCGCCCGGGGACGGCGTGCTGACGACCGACTTCGCCGCTCTGCGCAATGACCCCAGCGTCGACGTGGTCGCCGAGGTGATGGGCGGCCTCGATCCGGCGGGCGGATACGTGCGCGAACTCCTCGAGGCGGGCAAGCCAGTCGTGTCCGCGAACAAGCAGCTCGTCGCCCGCGACGGCGCCGACCTCTTCGAGACCGCCTCCGCGGCAGGCGTGCAACTGCGCTTCGAAGCGTCCGTGTGCGCGGCGATTCCCGTCGTGAAGGTGCTGCGCGAATCGCTCGTCGTCTCGAATGTGCACCGCGTGCTCGGGATCGTCAACGGCACGACGAACTTCATCCTCTCGCGTATGGAGCGCGGCGGCTCCTACGCAGAGGCGCTCGCCGAAGCGCAGACGCTCGGGTACGCCGAAGCCGATCCGACCGACGACGTCAACGGTGCCGATGCCGCCGCGAAGATGGCGATCCTCGCGACCGTTGCGTTCGGATCGCGCGTGCGCTTCGAGGACGTCGAACGACGCGGGATCGAAGAGATCGAGCCCTCGCACATCGCTGCTGCGGCCGACCTCGGGATGGTCGTCCGCCTGGTGGGGATCGCCACGTTGAGCGACGGCGCGGTCGACGTGCGGGTGCAGCCCACGCTCGTTGAGCGCACGCACGCGCTCGCCGCGGTCGACGGCGCCTTCAATGCGGTGATGCTCCAGGGGGACGCGATCCGCGAGATCACGCTCGAGGGCCCCGGCGCGGGCGGGATCGAGACGGCGTCTGCCGTCGTCGCCGACCTCGTCAGTGTCGTCGGCACCGCAGGCACAGGCTTCCTCCAAAACGACGCCTGCTGGCGCGCGCTCGAACGTCTGCCGCCTACCGAATGGCGCGCGCCGTTCTACGTGCATCTCGAGGTCGCCGACCGGCCCGGCGTGCTCGCGCACGCGGCCAGCCGGCTGGCTGCGCACGACGTGTCGGTCGCCCAGCTTGTCCAGCGGCTGAACAATGGGGAAGCGACCCTCGAGATCGTCCTGCACGAGACGTCGCTCGGCGAGCTCTCCGCGGCCTTGCGTGAGATCGCGACCTTCCCGGAGGTACTGCGCGCCCCTTTCGCCCTGCCCGTGATCACGGAGCGAGCGCTGTGATTACGCTCGGTGAAGGCGGCACGCCGCTGCTGCCGGCGCCGCGGCTATCGGAGCGGCTCGGCGTCGAGCTCTGGTTGAAGTGCGAGGGCGCGAACCCGACCGGCTCGTTCAAGGACCGCGGCATGGCGCTCGCCGTCTCGCGTGCCGCAGACGCAGGCGCGCCGGGCGTCGTGTGCGCGTCGACCGGCAACACCGCAGCGTCGGCAGCTGCGTACGCGGCGCGTGCCGGCCTGCGTTCAGTCGTCGTGATGTCGCGCGGGGCGATCGCGCGTGGCAAGGTCGCGCAGGCTAAGGTCTTCGGCGCGGAGATCCGCGAGATCGACGGCTCGTTCGGCGATGCACATCGTGAGGCGCGGCGGCTCGCGGAGAGCGACGGGTTCGTCAACGTCAACTCGATCAATCCCGACCGGATCGAAGGCCAGGCCTCGGCTGCACGCGAGGTCGTCGCGCAGTTGGGCGGAGTGCCCGACATTGTCGCGCTGCCCTTTGGGGGCGGAGGGAACACCGTCGCGTACGCACGGGGCTTCGGAGCGGCGCTCCCGCGGTTTGTGCTCGGCGAAGCGTCGCGCCGTCACGACACATTCGCGACCGCGATTCGCATCGAACACCCGGTGCACCGCGACGAAGTCGAGCGCGTTGTCGACCGCTCCGCCGGCAGCGTCGTCACCCTCTCGGACGAGGAGCTCGAACGAGCCTGGCGGGCGCTCGCCCGGGACGAGGGGATCTTCTGCGAGCCCGCCTCCGCGGCGGGCATCGCGGCCATCGAGCGGGATGCGGCTGCCGCCGGCGAGCGGGTCGTCTGCATTCTCACGGGACACGGGCTCAAGGATCCCGACGCGGTCGAGAGGCCCGCAGCATGACGATCCACGTCCGCGCACCTGCAACGAGCGCCAACCTCGGGCCCGGCTTCGACATCGCAGCGGTCGCATTCGACCTCTGGAACGAGCTCGAGGTCGGCGGAGCAAACGGTCCGGTCGACGAAGAGAACCTCGCCGTGCGCGCGTTCGCGCTGTTCGCCGATCCCCGAAAGCACTCGTTCAGATTCGTCGAACGCATTCCGCGCGAGCGCGGCCTCGGTTCGAGCGCGTCCGCCGTGGCGCTCGGACTCGTCGCCGGTGCGCTCGTCGCTCACGCCGAGCCGACTGTCGACGAGCAGCTCGCCGCCGGGCTCGAGCTCGAGGGACACGCGGACAACCTCGCCGCCGCGCTCGCCGGCGGCGTGTGTCTCACCTGGGATGGACGAATCGCGCGCCTCGCCGACGATCTTCCGGCGGTCGCCGTCGCCGTCATTCCCGAAGATCGCGTCGCCACCCTCCAAGCGCGTGAGCTGCTGCCGCGGGCGGTTTCGCATGACGACGCGACCTACAGCGCGGCGCGTGCCGCGCTGCTCGGCGCGGCGCTCGCGGCCGGCGATCCCGCTCTGCTCGCCGCGAGCGCCGACGACCGCCTGCACGAGCCGTACCGGGCTGCAGCTGCGCCGCATCTCGCCGCAATCCGCGCCGACCTCCCCGAGGGAGCGCTCGGCGCTGCGCTCTCGGGGTCCGGTCCGACCGTGATCGTCTGGGCGACGCGAGGCCGCGAGGACGCGGTCGTCGGCGAGCTCTCCCGCCGCTTCCCCGACCACGAGGTGCGCCGGCTGTCGGTCACAGCAATCGGAGCGGGGCCGCGGTGAGCGATCCGTACGCACGTCCGAGCGATCCCGCGAAGCGCCACAGCGCGGCGTTGACGAACGGCGTCGACCGCGCCCCGGCGCGCGCGATGCTGAAGGGCATCGGTCTGGACGACGAAGCGCTCGCGCGCCCCTTGGTCGGTATCGCGACGACGTGGATCGAGACGATGCCCTGCAACTGGAACCAGCGCGAGCTCGCCCGCCACGTCCGGCGCGGGATCCTCGAGGCGGGCGGTACACCGGTGGAGTTCAACACGATCGCAGTCTCCGACGGCGTTTCGATGGGTACTGAAGGAATGCGCGCCTCGCTCGTGTCGCGTGAAGTGATCGCCGATTCGATCGAGCTCGTCGCGCGCGGCCACTTGTTCGACGGCCTCGTCTGCCTCGTCGGCTGCGACAAGACGATCCCGGCCGCGGTCATGGCGCTCGCCCGGCTCGACCTGCCCGGGCTCGTGCTCTACAACGGCTCGATTGCGCCCGGACGGTTCCGCGGCCGTGACGTGACGATCCAGGATGTCTTCGAGGCGGTAGGCGCGGCTGCGGCCGGCCGGATGTCGAACGCAGAGGTGCACGAGCTCGAGGGTGTCGCGTGCCCCGGAGCGGGTGCATGCGGCGGACAGTTCACAGCGAACACGATGGCGACGGCACTCGAGTTCCTCGGCATCTCACCTGCCGGCCTCAATGACGTACCCGCGACCGATCCGGCCAAGAAAGAGGCGGCGTACGAAGCGGGCCGGATTGCGATGCGGCTCGTACGCGACAACGTTCGTCCGTCCCAGATCATGACGCGCGAAGCACTCGACAACGCGATTGCGTCCGTCGCGGCGACGGGTGGCTCGACAAACGGTGTGCTGCACTTGCTCGCGATCGCGCGCGAGCTCGGGATCGAGCTGACGCTCGGCGAGTTCGACCGGATCGCAGAGCGCACGCCGATCGTGGCCGACATCAAGCCCGCCGGACGCTTCGTCGCCACCGACCTGCACGCCGCGGGCGGGGTTGCACTCGTCGCCCGTGAGCTGCTGCGGGCAGGGCTCGTGCACGGCGACGCACCGAACGTCGACGGCCGTTCGCTCGCCGAGGTTGCGACGGCGGTGGTCGAGGCTCCTGGACAAGAGGTTGTCGTTCCGATCGAGCGCCCCTTGAAGCGAAGCGGCGGCCTCGCAGTGCTCCGGGGAAACCTCGCCCCGGACGGCTGCGTCGTGAAGCTTGCCGGCCACGAGCGACTCGATCATCGCGGCCCCGCGCGTGTGTTCGACTCGGAGGAAGAGTGCTTTGCCGCGGTCAAGGCGCGCTCGATCCTGCCGGGCGACGTCGTCGTCATCCGGTACGAAGGCCCTGCAGGCGGGCCCGGCATGCGCGAGATGCTGCACGTGACGGCCGCGCTCGTCGGCGAGGGGCTCGGCGAGGAGATCGCGCTCGTGACCGACGGGCGTTTCTCAGGGGCGACGCACGGCCTCATGGTCGGTCACGTTGCACCCGAAGCGGCGCGGGGCGGCCCGCTTGCCGCCATCCGCGACGGCGACATCGTCGTGATCGACGTCGCTGCACGTGAGCTGCACGTCGACCTCGACGACAACGAGATTCACGCTCGGCTCGGAACGATTACGCCCCCGCCGCCGCGCTACACGACCGGCGTGTTCGCGCGCTACGCCGCCGGGGTTTCGTCGGCTTCCGAAGGGGCCGTCCTCCGATGAGCTTCATTTTGTATAGTCAGGCACGGAGACGGGCCACGTCCGGCTCCGCATCAAGAGAGGCTGAGGGAACCGGCCCTATGACGCCTCGGCAACCTGCTCCGCTGGAGCGTGGTGCCAAACCCGGCTGGATGCAGAGCCAACGACGGAAGGAGAAGGAGTAGTGCCCGCCACCGCACTTCGTTGTCGCATTTGCGAGACAGAGGTCTCGCTCGAGCCCGTTGGGGTTTGCGCCCGCTGCTTCGGGCCACTCGACCCGGTCTACGACCGCGACGAGCAGCGCCGCACGATCAGCCGCGAGTCGATCGCGGCCGGACCACCCTCCATCTGGCGGTATGCATCGCTATTGCCTGTCGCTCCACCGGCCGAGCAGCGGTTGCCGCCCGGTCTGACACCACTCGTCGCGGCGCCGCGACTTGCCGCGGCGCTCGGCGTACGCGAGCTATGGCTGAAGCTCGACACGGCGAACCCGACGCACTCGTTCAAGGACAGAGTGGTCGCCGTCGCGTGCGCAAAAGCGCTCGAGCTCGGCTACACGACCCTCGCCTGCTCGTCGACCGGCAACCTCGCGAACGCGGTCGCCGCGCGTGCCGCCGCCGAGGGCATCGAGGCCGCCGTTCTCTGCCCGGCCGACCTCGAGCCGGAGAAGCTCGTCGCAACGGCCGTCTACGGCGCGACGATCTTCGCCGTCAACGGCAGCTACGACGATTGCAGCAGACTCAGCGTCGAGCTCTCGTTCGAGCTCGATTGGGCGTTCGTGAACGTCGAGCTGCGCTCCTATTACGCCGAAGGGTCGAAGACGCTCGCGTTCGAGATCGCCGAGCAGCTCGGCTGGGAGCTGCCCGACGCGGTCGTCGCTCCTATCGCGTCGGGCGCGATGTTCTCGAAGGTCAATCAAGGGTTCACGGAGCTGCTCGAGCTCGGACTGCTCGAGGGCGAGCGGCCGCGGCTCATCGGCGGGCAGGCCGAAGGCTGCGCGCCCGTTGCCCGCGCGTTTGCCGACAACGCTCGAGTCAAGCCGGTCCGGCCGGACACCATCGCGCGCTCGCTCGCCATCGGCAGTCCCGCGGACGGCGACCTCGCGGTCTCCACCGCAGTTGCGTCCGGCGGGGCGATTCACGCGGTGGCCGAGGAAGAGATCCCGGAAAACATCAAGCTCCTCGCCGAGACCACGGGAATCTTCGGCGAGACCGCGCCGGCCGTCGCGCTCGGGGCGCTTCGCACGGCGGTCTCGACCGGAGAGCTGGCCGAGAGTGATCGCGTCGTTCTCCTCGTCACCGGCGACGGACTGAAGACTCCGGGGCTCGTCGCCGACACGCTGCAGCCGGTGACCGTCGAGCCCGATGCCGACCTGATCCTGGAAAGACTCGGTGTTTCCGTTTAGTCGCCCACAACGAGCAGGAGGTGCACCATGAGAACCGGTCCGCGGTCGGGGTTCCGCTGGACGAACGACACGATCGTCTACGCCATCACGCTGTGGTACCGCAAGCACGACAGGACGCCGCTGACGAGCGAGTGGGACCAAGCGGGCGAGAATCACCCTTCGAGGCAAACGGTTGCGAGGGTGTTCGGCAGCTGGAACGCCGCGATGATTGCCGCGGGTTTCGATCCGCGGCCGCGTGGCCGCCAGCCCGGCTCGCTCCAGGAGGGCGCTTTTGCCGACGCCTAACATCGTCCTCCTTTCCGGTGACGGCATCGGCCCTGAGGTGGCCGAACAAGCCCGGCTCGTCCTAGAGCTGCTCGTTCCCGAGATCGAAATCGACGAACGTCTCATCGGGGCTGCCGCGATTCGTGTGACAGGAACTCCGCTTCCCGATGAGACACGTGACGCGTGTCTGCGCGCGACCGCGGTCCTCAAAGGCCCGGTCGGGCACCCCGATTTCGACGCGGCCGACGTGCGGCCCGAGCAGGGACTGCTGGCACTCCGCGCGGCACTCGACGCGTATGCGAATCTCCGTCCTGCCGTCGCCGACGGAATCGACGTGCTGATCGTTCGCGAGCTGGTCGGCGGCCTCTACTTCGGCGCTCGTGGCGTTCGGGAGGATGGGACCGTCTACGACACGTGCGAGTATCACCCACGCCAGGTCGAGCGTGTCGTGCGGCGCGCGTTCCGACTCGCGCAGGAGCGGCAGGGGAGGTTGACCTCGGTCGACAAGGCGAATGTGCTGGAGACGTCACGGCTCTGGCGCCGGATCGTCGACGAGATCGCGCCGGACTATCCGGACGTCACCGTCGAGCACATGCTCGTCGACAACGCCGCCATGCAGCTCGCGACGACACCGGAGCAGTTCGACGTGGTGGTGACCGAGAACATGTTCGGCGACATTCTCTCCGACCTTGCCGCCGCGGTCACCGGCGGGATCGGCCTCGCCCCGTCAGCGAGCCTCTCCGACGGCGGCCCCGGCATCTTCGAGCCGGTACACGGCTCCGCGCCCGACATCGCCGGTCGCGGCATCGCGAACCCGACCGCCATGCTGCGCTCGACCGCACTCCTGCTCGAGCACGGACTCGGCAGGCCCCGTGAGGCCGCGGCGCTTTCGCGCGCCATCGACGTCGCGCTCGCGTCGACACCGACCGCTGATCTCGGCGGCACATCGACGACTGCTGAGCTCGGTGCAGCGATAAGGGAACAACTTGCCGTTGACGGCGTCGCAGCGAGGCCGTACGGTGACGGCGATGCAGTTCGCGCCTGAAGCCGTCCGCACGATCGCGATTCTCGGCTTCTACGGCTGCGCCATTGAATCGTCTGCGCTGGCGGAGCCCGCGCAGACTCTGATGGTCGGCATCGCAAGCGACGCCTTTACGCGCTAGCCGGCGCTTTCGCTTCTCCCGCCGTCGCCGGCTAGCCCATGTTCCGCGGGATTACCCGAGGCGTTCGCGTGGAGGCGAACCAGCCATGACTCAGCCGACTCCAACCTCAGCAAGCACGTCTTCCGGCGACGACTGTCGCTGCGACGTCCCGATCCCCAGTCATCGCGCCGAGAGGAAGGGCGCCGCCGTCACCGTCTGCACGCGGTGCGGTCAGCGGATCCCTCCCCGTCTGAGGTGAGCGTTCCGGTTGCCTACCCCGGCCCTGCCGGCTCGCACACCGCCGCCGCCGCGGCGGCGCTCTTCCCCTCGGCGCGTCTCGTGCCGGTGTCCGGCTTCCGCGCGGTCGCGGACGCCGTCGCCGGCGCCGACGCCACGCACGGCGTCCTGCCGATCGAGAGCTCGCTTGCGGGCGCGGTCGCAGAGACGCACGACCTGTTGTACGAACGTGAGCTCTCGATCGTCGGCGAGACAGTGCTGCCGATCCGTCACTGTCTCGCCGCCGCATTCCCGGTTGCCCTCGACGCACTTCGGGTCGTACGCTCGCACCCCAGCGCGCTCGAGCAGTGCCGCGACCTCCTCGCGCGACTTCCGCAGGTGACCGCGGTTGCGGCCTCGACTACCGCCGAGGCTGCGAAGCATGTCGCGGACGACCGCGACGAGACCGCGGCCGCGATCGTGAGCCCCGAGGCCGTCTCGCTGTTCGGGCTCACTGTCCTTGTGGACGATGTCGGCGACAGTCCTTCGTTCACGCGCTTCGTCGCGATCGCTTCCTTCACCCGCGTCGGGCTGCCGCTCCACGACGCTCGGACCGCGTTCACGTTTGCGACGGATCACCGCCCCGGCGCGCTTCATGCCGCCATCGAGCCGTTCGCACGAGCGGGACTCGACCTCGTCCGCCTTGTCTCACGGCCGCTGCCGGCAACACCGTGGAAGTACCGCTTCGATGCCGTCGTCGCCGGTCATCCGCTCGAGCCGGCGGTGCGCGTTGCGCTCCGCGAGCTCGAGGCCGTGACCCGAACGCTTCGCGTCGTCGGCGTCTACGAAGGACATGAGGAGCAGGCATGACCGAGACCGTGACCGACGATCCGCACGTCCTCAGGGTTCGGAGGCAGATCTCCGATCTCGACAGCGCGCTCGTCGAGCTCGTGAACAAGCGGCTTCGCCTCGTCGGACAGCTGAAGCGCTACAAGGACGAGCATGGGATCGGATTCGTCGATCTCGCTCGGGAAGAGTGGATGTTGCAGTACCTGCAACGTGCGAATCGCGGCCCGCTTTCTGTCGAAGGGCTCGCGCGCTTGTACCACGAGCTCCTCGCGCTGATGAAGGACGAGGTGTTACAGCGCTAAGGTCGAGATCGGCGCGACATGGGCCGCCTCGTACGCGGCGATCGCATCCTCGTTCCGCAACGTCAACGCGATTTCGTCGAGCCCTTCCAGGAGGCACTCGCGGGAGAAGTCGTCGAGCTCGAACGGAAACTCGCCCGCGGTGCGCGCTTCGAGATCGACCACGAGCTCCTCGCCGGAGTTGGCCTGCTCCATCAGGGCCTTCACCTGCTCGGCCGTCAGCTCGACGGGGAGCAGGCCGATCTTCAGCGAGTTCTGCCGGAAGATGTCGCCGAACGACGGCGCGACAATCGCCTCGAACCCCCAGTCCTGCAAGGCCCACGGTGCGTGCTCGCGCGAGGAGCCGCATCCGAAGTTGCGGCCGGCGAGGAGGATGCGCGCGCGGTCCGCGCCGGGCTGGTTGAGCTCGAACTCGGGATCCTTGCGCCAGTCGAAGAAGAGAAACTCACCGAAACCGGTGCGCTCGATCCGCCGGAGGAACTGCTTCGGGATGATCTGGTCGGTGTCGACGTCCGGGCGGTCGAGTACGACCGCGCGCGAGGTGACGGAGCGGAACGGCCTCACGACGGCACCGCGAAGTGCCCTTCAAGCGCCGTCGCCGCTGCGACCGCCGGGCTGACGAGGTGCGTCCGGCCGCCCGCGCCCTGACGGCCTTCGAAGTTGCGGTTCGACGTCGACGCGCACCGCTCGCCGGGCGCGAGCACGTCGGGATTCATGCCGAGGCACATCGAGCAGCCGGGCCGCCGCCACTCGAATCCCGCGTCGACGAAGATCTGGTCGAGTCCCTCTGCCTCGGCCTGGTGCTTTACCTGCGCCGACCCCGGCACGACCATCGCGCGCACGCTTGCGTGCACGTGCCTGCCGCGCACGACCGCGGCGGCCACCCGCAGGTCCTCGATGCGCGAGTTCGTGCACGAGCCGATGAAGACGCGGTCGACGGTGATCTCGCGGATCGGCGTGCCGGGTGTCAGCGCCATGTAGGCGAGCGCGCGCTCGGCAGCCTCGTCGGCCGGCTCAGGCACGACGTCGTCGATCGACGCGACCATGCCGGGATTCGTCCCCCAGGTCACCTGGGGCCGGATCTCGCCCACGTCAATCTGCACTTCGCGGTCGAACACCGCGTCGTCGTCGCTGCCGAGGTCGTGCCAGCGCTCGTCGGTCTCCACGCCGCGTTCCCGCAGGTAGGCGAGGGTGACCTCGTCGGGAGCAATCATTCCCGCGCGCGCGCCCGCCTCGATCGACATGTTGCAAAGCGTGAGCCGGCCCTCCATCGAGAGCGCCCGAATCGCCGGGCCTGCGTATTCGACCACGTGCCCGACACCGCCGTCGACGCCGAGCTGTCCGATCGCCGCGAGTGCATAGTCCTTCGCGGTGACGTTGCGCGCAGGTTCGCCGACGAACCGGATGCGCAGCGAGCGCGGCTTCCTCTGTGGAAGCGTCTGCGTGGCAAGCACATGCTCGACTTCGGAGGTGCCGATGCCGAATGCGAGCGCCCCGAACGCGCCGTGGGTCGACGTGTGCGAGTCGCCGCAGACGACGATGAGACCCGGCTGCGTCAGGCCGAGCTCGGGGCCGATCACGTGCACGATCCCCTCGCGCCCACTGCCGGTCGCATAGAGCGGGACCCCGAACTCCTCGCAGTTTCGCCGCAGCGCATCGAGCTGCTGCTCGGAGAGCGGGTCGATGGGCGTGTCGTCGCCGGTGACGACGTTGTGATCCATCGTCGCGAGCGTGAGGTCGGGCCGGCGAACGCGGCGCCCGGTCAGGCGCAATCCTTCGAAGGCCTGCGGCGATGTGACCTCGTGCACCAGGTGGAGGTCGACGTACAGCAGGTCGGGAATGCCGTCGACGCGACGGGCGACGTGGCTCTCCCAGACCTTGTCAAACAGCGTGCGGCCCACGGCTCGACGCTAGCGCCCGACGGTACAGACGCAGAGTGGATTGTGCGGTTTGCAGCGGGTTTCGGCCTAGGCTTGGGTCATGCTCGTCCACGACGAGACCGCCGCCGACACGCCCCTCCGACGTGACGTGCGGCTGCTTGGCGACCTGCTCGGCCATGTGCTCGTCGAGCAGGAGGACGAGTCGCTGCTGGCCGATGTCGAGCGCGTTCGTGCCCTGGCGCGGTCGGCACGCTCCGGCGAGCCGCACGAGGATCTCCACGCCGCAGTCGCAGCGCTTCCGCTCGAACGCCAGGCGAGTGTGCTCCGCGCCTTCGCGCTCTACTTCCAGCTCGCCAACGTCGCCGAGCAGCACCACCGCGTGCGCAGGCACCGTGAATACGCACGCGAGGAGCGCGTGCCGCGCGAGTCTCTTGGGGACGCGTTCGCCCGGATTGGAGACCAACAGCCGCCGGACGTGTCGCTCGAGCTCGTGCTGACAGCTCACCCAACGGAGGCGACGAGGCGCACAGTGCTCGAAGCCCACCTGCGGATCGCCACGCTGCTCGACCGGCTCGACGGCGGCGACGACGTTACGGGTGCGCTTGCCGCCGAGATCACCGCGCTCTGGCAGGCCGACGAGGTGCGGTCGCAGCGGCCGCACGTCGTCGACGAGATCCGCAACGGCCACTGGTTCTTCGAGCACAGCCTTATCGACGCGGCCGAGCGGTTGCTCGCCGTCTACCGGGGCCATAGGCCCGACGCTCCCGTTCCTCTTCGGTTCGGCACCTGGATCGGCGGCGATGCCGACGGCAATCCGCACACGAGCGCCGAGACTGTGCGCGACGCGCTCGACCGCGCCCGCAAGCTCCTGCTCTCGCGCTACCGAGACGATGTACGCGCGCTCGCGGCCGAGGTCGGGGTCTCGTCGCGACTGATACCGGTTACCAAGGAGCTGCTCGAGTCGATCGCGAGCGATGAGCGCGAGCTACGAGACTACGCCGTCGCGATCGGAGACCAGAACGAGGACGAGCCGTACCGCCGCAAGCTCTCGTTCGTTTGGCACCGGCTCGTGACCGACGCGTACTCATCGGCCGAAGCGTTCGGTGCCGACCTCGACGTGCTCGACCGGAGCCTGCGAGCGAATCGCGGCGCGCGCATCGCCGACGGCTCGCTCGCCGCACTGCGACGTCGCGTCGAGATCTTCGGGTTCCACCTCGCCGCGCTCGACGTCCGTGTGCACGCGCGCGATGCCGTCGAGCCAGACGCGCGCATTCGGGCTCTGCTCGGCGCTGCGCCCGGCACGGTCATCGTCTCCGGCACTACGTCGGCCGCGGACGCGGTGCGCGTGCACGACCTCGCCCCGGGCGCCCTGGTGGTGCCACTGTTTGAGTCGATCGAGGCGTTGCGCGCGGCACCGACGATCTACGAGGAGCTGCTCCGGACGATCGGCTGTCGCGAGGTGATGGTCGGCTATTCGGACTCGGCGAAGGACGCCGGCTATCTCGCCGCGCAATGGGAGATCCGGAAGGCGCTGGTTGCGCTCAGCGAGGCTGCGCGGCGGCACGGCGCGGAGGTGATGATCTTTCACGGTCGCGGAGGGAGTGCCGGCCGCGGCGGCGGGCCGACCTACGCGGCGATTCTCGCGCAGCCCCCGAGCGAGCCGCCGGGCTGGCTCAAGCTCACGGAGCAGGGTGAGACGATCGCGTTCAAGTATGGGCTGCCGGGCCTGGCGTACCGCAACCTCGAGTCCGCGCTGGCGGCCACTCTCCTCGCGGCGGGGCCGGAACGCTCCGGTGCGCACACGCCCCACGGCTCCGACGCGCTGCTCGAAGCTCTCGCGCGTCACTCATATTCGTCGTATCGCGCACTCCTCGACGAACCCGGGTTTGCCGACTTCTTCCGCGCCTTCACCCCCGTTGACGAGCTCGCGCTTCTGAACATCGGCTCGCGCCCGTCGCGGCGCGCCGAAGGCGCCGGCTACCTCGCGTCCTTGCGCGCGATTCCATGGGTCTTCGCCTGGACGCAGAACCGCTGCCTGTTGCCGGCCTGGTACGGCTGCGGCAGCGCCTTCGCGGGCAGGGACGTCGACGAGCTGCGGCGCCTCTACCGGGAATGGCCGTTCTTCCGCGCTCTCGTACAGAACCTCGAGATGACGCTCGCGAAGTCCAGCATCGAGATCGCGCGCGACTATCTCTCGCTCGTCGAAGACGCGAGACTCTGGGATCGGATCGCCGAGGAACACGAGCGGACGGTCGCGACCGTGCTCGAGATCGTCGAGGCCCATGAGCTGCTCGATCGGCAGCCCGTAATTCAGCGTTCCGTCCAACTCCGCAACCCCTACGTCGACCCGATGAACGCCATTCAGGTTGAGCTCCTCGCGCGCTATCGGAGCGGCGATCTTGCGGCCGAACAGCCGCTGCTGCGTTCGATCGCAGGCATCGCCGCCGCGCTGCGGAACACGGGATGAGAGAGCAGGTCGAGCGCGAAGCGCGCGCCGCGCATGAAGCCGTCGCACGGTTGACGGACGACGGTGTCGCGCGCGCGCTCCAGCAGGCGGCGCGACTCGTCGGCGAGCGGCGCGACACAATCGCGGCCGCGAACGCCGCCGATATTCAGTCGGCGAATCTGGACACGGGCGCGCTCGACCGGCTGCGGCTCGACGACGCGCGCCTCGACGCGCTCGCAGAGCAGCTCGCCCAGCTCGCTTCCCTGCCGCCGCTCGAACGCGACGAGGACTCGTGGCAGCTCGAGAATGGACTGCATGTGTCGGCGAGGAGGATTCCGATCGGCGCGGTCGGCGCGAACTTCGAAGCGCGGCCGAACGTCGCGATCGACATCGCCGGCCAGCTGCTGAAGAGTCTCAACAGCGCGGTTCTCCGAACCGGCGGAGCGGCATTGCGGACCGTCACGGTGCTCGTCGACGACGTCCTTCGCCCCGCGCTGGCGAGCGCCGGTTTGCCGCCGGAAGCGGTCGGGCTTGTCCGCTCTCCGGGCCGGGAGGGCGCACGCGTGCTTGTCTCTCTCCCGCACGTCCTGCCGCTCGTGATCCTGCGCGGCAGCGGCGAGACCACGGCTGCGCTTGCCCGCGAGGCAGCGCAGCACGGCGTGCGCACGCTCGCTCACGCCGAGGGGGGCGGCGTCCTCTACGTCGGTGCGGCTGCGGATGCGGCGATGGTCGAGGCGCTCGTCGAAGCCAGTCTCGATCGCCTGGGCGTCTGCAACCGCCTCAATCTGTTGCTCCTCGACCGCGCGGCGAAGGTCGATGTCCTGTCTGTCCTCGAGCGCCTTGCTATCGCTGTTCGCGAGCCGGACCGCATTGGGCACGAGTGGGCGAACGATCCCGAGCGGATCGCTTCCGTGACCGTGCGGACCGTGGATTCAGTCGAGGAGGCGGTCGAGCTCGCGAATCGCGAGACCTCCGGCCTCGCGGCGGCGATCGTCACCGACGACCCGGATGCGGCGCAGCGCTTTCTTGACGGCTACCGCGGCACGTCGGCGTTCTGGAATGCGACGACGCGCTTCACCGACGGATTCGCGCTCACCGGCTCGCCGGAGACCGGCATCAATGTCGATCGCGTTCCCGGCCCGCGTGGGCCGGTCACCTATCGGGATCTGTGGCTGCGCCAGTACCGCGTAACGGGCGACGGATCGCAGCACCGGTGAGACGGCCGCTCGTCGTCAAGCTGGGCTCGAGTCTCGTCGTCGACGCACGCGGCCGTCCGCGCCGGACGCTGTTGCGCGCGCGGGCAGCGGAGATCGCGGAGTTCGTGTCGGCAGGAACGCCGGTTTGCGTCGTCTCCTCCGGCGCGATCGCACTCGGCCTGCGCCGCCTGGGCCTCGATCGGCGTCCATCGAGCCTTCCCCGCCTGCAGGCCGCGTCTGCACTCGGACAGGCCGCGCTCCAACGCGCCTGGCAGGACGCGCTCTCGCCGCACGGGATCGAGGCGGCGCAGATTCTGTTGACGAGCGACGAGATCGCGGATCGCCGCGCGTACGTGAACGTGCGCGCTGCGCTGGGGGCGCTCTTCAGCCTCGGCGTTGTTCCGGTCGTGAACGAGAACGACGCGACGTCGACCGACGAGATCAGCTTCGGCGACAACGATGCCCTCGCCGCGCAGGTCGCGGTGCTCGTGCGCGCACGGCTGCTCGTCTTGCTCACCTCGGTGCCGGGAGTCCTCCACGAGGGCGTTCTGATCGAGGACGGCGCGTCGGCACGCTCGGCAGTGCTTGGTCGGAGTGGGACGCTCGGCCGGGGAGGGATGGAGAGCAAGGTCGCCGCCGCCGAACTTGCCGCCGGTGCAGGAATCCCGACGGTGATCGCCGACGGAGGCGAAGTGGGCGTCCTCACTCGTGAAGGTGTGTCTGGCACGCGCTTCGCCGCCGCGGAAGGAGCGAGCGCGTTCAAGCTCTGGCTTCGCCACGGCAAGCGGGTCTCCGCGCGCGTGCGCGTGGACGAGGGTGCGCGGCGCGCGGTCGTCGCCGGCGGCGCGAGCCTGCTCGCCGTCGGTATCACCGGCCGGGACGGAGAGTTTCGCGCCGGAGACGGGCTCGACCTCGTCGGGCCCGACGGCGCGGTCTTCGCCCGCGGAATCGCCTCCGTCGACGCGGCTGAGATCGACGGGCGCCCGGCCGGCGTCGAGGCCGTCCACCGCGACCGTCTTGTGCTCCTCAGCTAACCGGACAACTCACTTTCGAAAGTGAAGTAACAGCACGTAGCCTGGCTTGCATGGCGGTTGCGCCCACCTGGGAGTCCGTCTACGAGCGGAACTCGGTCGAGCGGATCAAGCGCGACAAAGCGCCACTCGGGATCCGGGACGAGCTCCCTGCGCTGATCGCGGCCGGCTACGAGCGCATGCCGGAGGAGGACATCGTCCGGCTGCAGTGGTGGGGGCTCTACCACGACAAGCCGAAGATCGGGACGTTCATGCTCCGCGTGAAGATTCCGAGCGGGATCCTCACGCCCGGAAAGCTGCGCGCGATCGGCGAGGTCTCGAACCGCTACGGGCGCGGCGAGTCGGAGCTGACGACACGCCAGTGCGTCCAGTTGCACTGGCTCGAGCTCGCCGCGCTCCCGGACGTGTTCGCCGACCTCGAGGCGGCCGGAATCACGAGCGCCGGCGGCTGCGGCGACACCGTGCGCAACATCACCGGCTGCCCCGTTTCCGGGCTCGCAGCGGACGAGCTGTTCGACTCGACGCCGGTCGTCGAGGCTGCGACGGCGGAGTTCTACGGCAATCCGGCCTGGGCGAACCTGCCCCGCAAGCACAAGTATTCGATTGCGAGCTGCGCTGACCGCTGCAACGCGCCGGAGATCAACTGCGTCTCGCTCGTCGGCGTCCTGAACGAGGGGCGGGAGGGCTTCGCCGTGCTCGTCGGCGGCGGGCTCGCCTCCGTGCCGCGCATCGCGCGCGACCTCGGCGTGTTCGTTCCAAAGGAGGCGGCGAACGAGATCCTCGGTGCGGTCACGACCGTCTGGAGCGAGGACCTGAAGTACCGGATGTCGCGTGTGAAAGCGCGTCTCAAGTTCATGGTCGACGACGTCGGCGCCGAAGGGATGCTCGAGCGAGTCGAGGCGAAGCTCGGTCGAACGCTCGAGCGCTACACCCTGCCTCCAATCGACACGCAGCCGTCCGCGCACGTCGGTGTGCACGCACAGAAGCAGGACGGGCTCTCGTACGTCGGCGTTCCGGTGCGACTCGGGCTCATCTCGGGCGACCAGCTGATCGCCCTCGCCGACTTCGCCGAGTCGGTCGGCGGCGACGTGCGCCTGACGCGCCAGCAGAACCTCGTCGTCACGGGAATCTCCGACGCGAAGTCGGCGCTTGCGCGGCTCGCCGAGATCGGACTGCCCGTCGAGACGAACGAGATCTGGGCGAACTCGATCGCATGCACGGGCGAGCCGCACTGCAACTTCTCCGTCGGCGAGACGAAGACGCGACTGCAGACACTCGTCGAGCATCTCGAGGCGACGTTCGGCCACGAGGTTTCCGAGCTGCGCCTACACCTCGACGGCTGCCCGCACGCGTGTGCGCAGCACTGGGTCGGCGACCTCGGCTTCCAGGCGACGACCGGCAAGGACGCCGATGGCAACCGCATCTCCGCCTACGACATCTTCGTCCGCGGCTCGCTCGGCCCGGCGCCCGAGATCGGCGGCTCGCTCTTCCGCCGTGTTGCGAGCGAACGGCTCGAGCCCGCCGTCGAAGGCCTCGTTCGCGGCTGGATCGCCGGCCGCCAGACGGGCGAGACGTTCACCGAGTTCCAGCGCCGCCTCTCGGACGACGAGCTCGGCGCGCTCGCCGGTCTCGAGCCTGCGAGGAAACGTGTTCGTGAGGAGGTTGAGGCATGAGTACGTTCGAGTTGCTCGACGAGCTGGAGGCCGGGGAGCTTTCGATCCGCTTCGAGGGCGAGGAACCGCAGGCGCTGCTCGAGTGGGCGATCGAGGAGTTCAGTCCCCGGCTCGCACTCTCCGCGGCATTCCAGGCGGACGATGTCGCGCTCATCGACATGGCCTACCGGATCGATCCAGCGGTGCGCGTCTTCACCGTCGACACCGGGCGCCTGCCGGAAGAGACCGACGCGCTGATTGCACAGCTGCGCGAGCGCTATCCGAGTCTCAATCTCGACGTGCTCGAGCCTGACGAGGCGCAGGTCGCGCGCATGGTGTCGCGCAAGGGCCTCGAGCTCATGAAGGAGTCGGTCGAGAACCGGCTGCTCTGCTGCAACGTACGCAAGGTCCAGCCGCTGACGAAGCATCTCGATGGTCTCGATGCGTGGATCACCGGCCTTCGTCGCGATCAGTGGGCGACGCGCACGAATATCCGCAAGGTCGAAATCGACCACGACCACGGCGCGATCGTGAAACTCAACCCGCTTGCGGAGTGGACGAAGCGCGAAGTCTGGTCGTATCTCCGCGAGCACGATGTTCCGGTCCATGCTCTGTACGCGAAGGGGTACACGTCGATCGGATGCGCGCCGTGCACGCGCGCGATTGCATCCGGCGAGGACGATCGGGCGGGGCGCTGGTGGTGGGAGACGAATGCTCCGAAGGAGTGCGGGATGCATTGCTCGATCGAGCACGGGGGCTTCGAGCACGAGCTGCACGCGATCCTCGGCAAGGACCACGAGTGACGATCGTGCTTCGCGGCGAAGCTGCCGAAGTGGCGCTCGGCGAGGCTCAGGCCGTCCTCGCGCTCGTCCACGACGAGGAGCGTCGCAGTCGGCTCGCGGACCTCGTCGCCGCCGTTCAGGACGGAGAGCTCGGCGACGAGGATGCGCAGGCGCTCGAGGAGCTGATCGAGCTCGGACTGACGACGGGTCGTATTCGCGGCCTCTATGGCCCGGAAGGGGAACAGGCCGCACTGAAGACATACCGCCGACTGCCGCGCGGTCGCAGCCTGACCGACAGCGCACGTGATGTGAGCGAGGCGCTCGAGGCGCTCGAAGGGAAGGTGCTCGAGCGCGTATCCGTGCAGTCGGTCGGCCCCGGCGAATTTCTCGTCGCGCTCGGCGTCGAAGGCCTTGAACTGTCGGTGCGGCTGGGCAGCTCCGGTGCGCGCGTCCACTCGGTGGGCGTCTGATGCACTACTTCGCCTGCCTCGACTTGTCCGGACGTCACTGCCTCGTCGTCGGCACCGGGCCGACCGCCGAGGAGAAGGCAGACGGGCTGCGCGCGAGTGGCGCCGACGTCGTGGTCGCCGAGGAATACGAGCCGTCGCTGCTCGACGGTGTCTGGCTCGTGGTCGTCGCGGACCGGCAACAAGGCGAACACGTCTTCGCGGATGCGACTGCGCGCAATGTCTTCTGCAACGTCGCCGATGTTCCCGAGCTCTGCTCGTTCATCCTGCCCGCGATTCACCGTCGTGGCCCCATAGCGGTCGCGGTCTCGACGGGCGGTGCGTCGCCCGCGCTCGCGCAGTGGCTGCGCGACCGCTTCGCGGCGCAGATCGGCTTCGAGCACGAACACCTCGCGTACGAATTGCAGCGGGTCCGACCCTGGGTGAAGCGTACGTTTGACACGTACGAGGAGCGCCGTGACTACTTCCGCAACGCCGTCGCGAGAGCCCTCTCGTGAGTGTGTCGCTCGTCGGCGCCGGCCCGGGGGATCCGGAGCTGATCACTGTCCGTGGCCTTGCCCGCCTACGCGCGTGTGACGTGCTCGTCTACGACCGGCTCGTTTCGGAGGCGCTTGTGGCCGAGGCGCCGTCTGGTGCGCTGCGCATTCCGCGCGACGAGCTCTCGCAGGACGAAGTGAACAGGCTGCTCGTTGAGCACGGCCGGCGAAAACGCGTCGTCCGCCTGAAAGGCGGCGACCCGTTCGTGTTCGGTCGCGGCGGTGAGGAGGCGCTTGCCCTCGTGGACGCAGGCGTCGCGTTCGAGCTCGTGCCCGGCGTGTCGTCGCTCGCCGCGGTACCGGAGTCGGTGCTCATTCCGGTCACTCACCGGGGGGTGTCCTCGGCGGTCACTGCGTTCGCCTCTCACGACGTCGAAGCACTCGATGCACGTGCGCTCGCGGGCGTGCCTGGCACGCTCGTCGCGTTCATGGGCGGCGCCGTCGTTGCGCGGCTCGCAGAGAGGCTGATCGAGCACGGCAAGCCGGCGTCCACGCCCGCGGCCGTCGTGTCGCGCGGGACGACGGAGGACGAGCGCGTTGTGGTCGCGCCGCTCGGCGCCATCGGCGCAGCGGCGCGTTTGCTGCCGACCCCCGCGCTCGTCATCATCGGAGAGGTCGTCGCAGTCCGCGAGGCGCTCGGCGCTTTGCAACGATCCGCTGCGTGACCGAGTTCCGCCGCGTCGACGCGCTCCCGCCGTACGCCTTCGCCGAGGTCGAGCGCCTGAAGCTCGAGCTGCGCCGCGCCGGCGAGGACGTGATCGACCTCGGGTTCGGGAACCCCGACGTCGCGCCGCCGGAGATTGCGGTCGAGAAGCTCCGCGAAGCTGCGTTGCTGCCGCGGAACCATCGCTACTCGTCGAGCCGGGGGCTTCCAAACCTCCGCGCGGCCGTGTGCGAGCTCTACCGCGACCACTTCGGCGTCGAGCTCGACCCGGAACGCGAGGCGACGATGACGCTGGGTGCGAAGGAGGGGCTCGTGCATCTGCTCTGGGTCTTGCTCGGCCCGAGGGACGCGGCGCTCGTGCCGAGCCCGAGCTACCCGATCCACCTCTTCGCGCCGGGATTCGCGGGTGCGAGGGTGGCCCGCGTACGCGTAGGCGCCGGCGAGGACTTCCGGGCAAACGTCGATGCGGCGTGGCTCGCGTCGCGGCCGCGGCCGCGCGTGCTGGTCTGCTCGTTCCCGCACAACCCGACTACCGCGTGCGCAGACGGCGAGCTGATGCAGTGGCTCGTCGACTTCGCGCGCGAACGAGAGCTCGTCGTCGTGCACGACTTCGCCTACGCCGATCTTGGCTTCGATGGCTACAAGCCGCCGTCGATCCTCGCTGCCGAGGGTGCACGCGAGGTTGCCGTCGAGCTGTACTCGCTGACGAAAGGCTTCTCGGTCGCCGGTTGGCGCGTCGCGTTCGCGTTAGGGAACGCCGACATCATCGGTGCGCTCGCACGCCTGAAGTCCTACCTCGACTACGGCAGCTTCCAGCCACTGCAGATTGCCGCGACCGTGGCTCTGCGCGAGGCGTCCACCTATCCGCTGGAGGTCGCCGCGGTCTACCGAGGCCGGCGCGACGCGCTCTGCAGCGGGCTCGCGCGCATCGGCTGGCGCGTCGAGCCTCCGGCGGCAACGATGTTCGTCTGGGCGTCCATTCCGACGACGGAGGCGGCGCAGCCGTTTGCGCTTCGCCTCCTGCGCGATGCGCATGTCGCAGTCAGCCCGGGGAGCGGCTTCGGCGAGGACGGCGAGGGCTTCGTCCGCTTCGCGCTCGTCGAGAACGAGCAGCGCATCGCGCAGGCGGTGCGAGGGATGCGGACCGTGTTGTCCCGTTAACGCTTTACATCGCGAATGCGCGCCCGTACCGTCGATGCATGGAGCAGACGCCCTACATCTGGCTGAACGGCGAGCTTGTCGAGTGGGCAGATGCGACGGTGCACGTCGGCGTGCACGGTCTGCACTACGGCTCCGGAGTTTTCGAAGGCATCCGCGCATACGAGACGAGCGGCGGCCCCGCGGTCTTCCGCTTGCAAGACCACCTCGACCGGCTGGACCGCTCGGCACGGCTGCTGCGTATGACACTCCCGTATTCGCCTGAGGAGCTCCGAGCGGCGACGCTCGACCTGCTGTCCGCAAACGAGGCCGACTCCGCCTATGTTCGACCGATTGCCTTCTACGGCGCGGGCGGCCTAGGGGTCTTGCCGCGCGACAATCCGGTCGAGGTCGCCATCATGTCGTGGCCGTGGGGCGCATACCTCGGCGAGGACGCGCTCGAGCACGGCATCAGGATCGCGGTTTCGACCTGGCAGCGCGTCGGCGCGAACGTCGTGCCGCATGTCGCGAAAGCGACCGGCGTGTATCTCAACTCGCTCCTCGCGGTGCAGGAGGCGACCTCCGCCGGGTACGACGAGGCGATCCTGCTGACTCCGGACGGCCACGTCGCGGACGGCTCCGGTGAGAACGTCTTCGTCGTCCGGGACGGAGTGCTTTTCACCCCGGACCTGTCGGCGTCGATCCTGCCCGGAATCACTCGGGAGACGGTGCTCGAGATCGCCCGCGACCTCGGGCACACGCTCGTCGAGAAGCCGCTCATCCGTACCGACCTCTATCTCGCCGACGAGGTTTTCCTCACCGGAACGGCCGCCGAGGTGACACCGGTACGGGAGGTCGACGGCCACGAGCTCGATGCGCCCGGACCGGTGACGTTCGAGCTCCAACAGGCCTATCTCGACACGGTGCACGGTCGCAGCGACCGCTGGTCGCCCGCGTGGCTCGATCCGGTGCCTCAGGGCCGGGCGACGTCCGCCGCGTAGCCCTGGCTTCGGCACGCGGTCGCGATCGTCGCGTCGCGCTTGCCCTGTGTGTGGCAGAACCTGTGCGCCGCCGGGCCGCACGCGCGGACGGTCGCACCACCCAGCGTCGACGGCACCGCCACGACGACGCAGCCCGCATCCGAGTGCGATCCGTGCGTTGCGAGCATCACGCCTCCGACCGCCGCGGCGGCGAGCAGGGCGGTCGCCACGGCCGCGAGCAGCAACCGGTCACGCCGGCCGAGCGGTGTACGCACTTGCCCTTCGATCGGCATCAAGGGACTGTAGGCGTTGACCGGTTTTGCAGTGCGTACGTCTTGCGGGTCTGCTAGGTTCGTGACATCCGCCGAGGCTGGCGGGAACCGAGGTGACGACGCCTCTGGGTCCACGGGACCCGAGGCGTTTTTCGTTCCCGGGCTGCGTGGATCCTCGCTCGATGTTCGGTGTTCCCGAAAGGAGAGGATCTCGTGCTTGCAGCGGCTGCTTGGCTTCCGTACCCCACCTGGTTGAACCCGGGCGACAACGCCTGGCAGCTCACGGCGGCGACGTTCGTCGGCCTGATGAGCGTTCCCGGGCTCGTCGTCCTCTACGGCGGCGTCATGCAGAAGCGCTGGTCGGTCAACAGCATGATGCTGACCTTCGCGGCGTTCGGGCTCGTGCTGATCGCATGGGTTCTGTGGGGCTTCGACATGGGCTTCGGCAACCCGTGGCACGGACTCTCGAATGGGACCGGCGGCGACGTTCACAAGTTCCTCGGCAGCTTCGTCGGGCAGCCCGGCCCGGTCCTCAATCACGTCAGGGAGCAAGGGCAGGCGGTGATCCCGTCGATCACCACCGGCCCGCCGTTCCACTTCCCGACTTCGACGCTCGTGTACTTCCAGTTCGTCTTCGCCGCGATCACGCCGATCCTCATGCTCGGCTCCGTGCTCGGGCGTGTGAACTTCAAGGCATGGCTTCTGTTCGTGCCGCTCTGGACGACGTGCGTCTATGTGATCAATGCCTTCCTCATCTGGGGCGGCGGTTTTTGGGCGTCGAAGGGCGCCGTCGATTACAGCGGCGGTTACGTCATACACCTCTCGGCCGGGGTCTCGGGGTTCGTCGCCGCGGCGGTGATCGGTCCCCGTCTCGCCCGCGACCGCGAGATCGACGCGCCGAACAACCTGTTGATGGTCGCAGCCGGCGCTGGGTTGCTCTGGCTCGGCTGGAACGGCTTCAACGGCGGCGACCCCTACTACGCAGGCGCGGATGCTGCCGCCGCAGTCTTGAACACGAACATCGCGACAGCGGTCGCGTTCCTCGTTTGGGTTGCGTGGGACTACTTCACGGGTCGTAAGCCGTCGCTTATCGGCAGCGTCAACGGCATGATTGTCGGCCTCGTCGCGATCACGCCTGCCGCCGGCTTCGTCAACGGCTACGGCGCGATTGCGATCGGCGCGATCGGCGCGAGCGTCGTGTACATCGCCTACAACTACTTGAGCCGCGTCTGGCCGTTCCGCGTCGTCGACGACACGCTCGGTGTGATCTACACGCACGGGTTTGCGGGCCTCGCCGGCGGCCTGCTCGTCGGACTGTTCGCCGACTCGAACATGACCGTGTACCTCGGCCTCGGCAAGACCCCGGGCATCGCGGCCCAGGGCGGTATACATCTCTTCAAGCTGCAGCTCTACGCCGGCATCTGGGTGATCGCCTTCTCCGCAATGGGGACGTTCGTGCTGCTCAAGGTCGTCGGCCTGATCGTGCCGTTGCGGATGACCGAGGCAGACATGGAAGCGGGCGACATCGCAGTGCACGGTCACGAGGTGTATCCGTCCGACGTGCCGTCGCTCGGCTACGTGATGGCAGTACCGGCGCTCACGCCGGCGCCGACGCCCGAACCGGCGGGGGGCTGATGGCGGCGACGATCATCGTCTCGTACGACGGGACGGAGAACGACACCGACGCGCTCGCGCTCGGGCGCCTCTTCGCCGGGGCCGGAGGTTCGCTCGCGCTCGCATACGTTCGCCACTCCGTCGAAGTCGAGTCGGGACGCGAACGCCTCGCGCAGCACGAGGCGCAGGAGCTCCTCGAAACCGGCGCCCGCTGGCTCGGCGCGGCCGACGTTCCGCGCCACGTCGTGCTGAGCGCATCCACGCCCGAAGGGCTGCGCGAGCTCGCCGAGCGTGAAGGCACCGACATCATCGTGTTCGGCTCCGAATACCGGACGACGCCCGGCCACGTCGCGCCCGGCACCTCGGCGCAGCGCCTACTCGAGGGCGGCCCGCTCGCGGTCGCCCTCGCGCCGGCCGGGTTCCGAGAACACGCGGGAGCGGGAGTCGAGAAGGTCGCCGCGGTGAGCGAGGAAGGAGACCCCGGAACGCAGGAGACGGCCGAGTCGATCGCCGCCGCGCTCGGCGCGACGGTTGTGTCCCGCGCGAACGGAGACACAGGTCTCGTCGTCGTCGGCTCGAAGCCGGGAACCGCTGCCGGGCGCGTCACCCTCAGCGCGGCGGCGCAGTACCTGATCGAGATGCTGCGCTGCCCCGTGCTCGTCCTCCCGCACGGGGTGGCGCTGCGCTTCGGCGCCTCCGGGTAACGGCTTCTTGCGGGCGGACGTATCCGTCTTGCAACGATTCGTCCGGGCTGGTGGGCTAGGCTGGGCGCATGGCGCGGCGACTGGCCGATGTGGCGAAGTACGCAGGGGTGAGCGAGGCGACGGTAAGCCGCGTCCTCAACCAGAAGCCCGGTGTCGCGAAGGCGACCCAGGAGCTCGTGCTGACGGCGCTCGACGTCCTCGGCTACGAGCGCCCGACGCAGTTGCGCGGGGAGCGCGCGCGTCTCGTCGGCCTCGTCCTGCCGGAGCTCCAGAACCCGATCTTCCCCGCCTTCGCCGAGGTCGTCGCAGACGCGCTCGCCAAGCGAGGCTTCACGCCCGTGCTCTGCACGCGCACGTCCGCCGGGATCTCGGAGGCGGACTACGTCGAGATGCTCCTCGAGCACCATGTCTCGGGCGTCATCTTCTCCGGCGGCCTATACGCGCAGGCCGCCGCCGACCACGAGCACTACCAACGCCTGCGCGACCGCGGCCTGCCGGCGGTGCTCGTCAACGCGGCGTACGACGACCTCGGCTTCCCGCGCATCTCGACCGACGACCGGAGCGCGGTCGAGCAGGCGCTCACGCATCTCCGCTTCCTCGGCCATGAGCGCGTCGGCATGGTGCTCGGCCCGGTCGACCACGTGCCGTCGGCCCGGAAGCTCGCCGCCTTCGAGGCGCTCGGCGGCGCGGCGGAGCTCGTCGAGCGCGGCCAATTCGGGATGGAGAGCGGCCAGGCCGCCGGCCACCGACTGCTGAAGAAAGGCGCCACAGGGATCATCTGCGCGAGCGACATCCTCGCCCTCGGAGTCGTCCGCGGTGCGCGACGCGCCGGCTCCGACGTGCCCGGCGACGTCTCCGTCGTCGGCTACGACGACTCCGCGCTCATGAGCTGCACCGATCCGCCACTCACTACGGTCAGGCAGCCGATCGAGCCGATGGGGCGCGGCGCCGTCACGACCCTGCTCTCGCTCATCAACGGCGCCCCGGTCTCGACCGAGGAGCTGCTGTTCCAGCCGGAGCTCGTCGTCCGCGGCTCCACCGGGCCGATCGCATCCATCACCGCGCTGCGAACGGCCTCCGGCCAGCCCTAGACATCTGCAAGTTTCTTGCAAGATCGCATCTAGATCTTGCAATCAGATGCACAGTGTGCCATGCTCGCGCCCGTGGACGTTCGCGAGGCCGAGGTCGGGACGCGGGAAGAGCCACCGCGCGCAGTCGGAGAGTGGTGGCGCGACGCGGTCGTCTACCAGGTCTACGTGCGGAGCTTCGCCGACGCGAACGGGGACGGGGTCGGTGACCTCGCCGGCGTCCGCGACCGGCTGCCGTACCTCCGCGACCTCGGTGTCGACGCCCTCTGGTTCAGCCCCTGGTACCCGTCGCCGATGGCGGACAGCGGCTACGACATCTCCGACTACCGCGCGATCGATCCCGCCTTCGGCACGCTCGCGGAAGCCGAACAGCTGATCGCCGAGGCGCGCGCGCTCGGAATCCGCACGATCGTCGACGTCGTCCCGAACCACGTCTCCGACCAGCATCCGTGGTTCCAGGCGGCGCTCGCGTCGCCGCCCGGCTCGCCGGAGCGCGAGCGCTTCTGGTTCAGGTCCGGCGACACACCGCCGAACGGGTGGCAGTCGATCTTCGGCGGGTCGGCGTGGACCCGCGCGAACGGCGACGGCGACTGGTATCTGCATCTGTTCGCTCCCGAGCAGCCGGACCTGAACTGGACGCATCCCGAGGTCTGGGCCGAGCACGAGGACGTCCTGCGCTTCTGGTTCGACCGAGGCGTAGCCGGCGTGCGCATCGACTCGGCCGCACTCCTCGTCAAGGATCCGGAGCTCGCGGAGGAGCGGCCCGACAGCGGCCCTGGCGAGCATCCGTTCACCGACCGCGATGCGCTGCACGACGTCTACCGCCGCTGGCGCGCGATCGCGGACAGCTACGACGAGCAGCGGGTCCTCGTCGGCGAAATCTGGCTCCCCGATGCGGAGCGCTTCGCGCGCTACCTCCGCCCCGACGAGCTGCACACCGCGTTCAACTTCGACTTCCTCGGCTGCCCCTGGGAGGCGGCACGCATGCGCGCGTCGATCGACGCCGCACTCGCGGCGCACGCGCCGGTGGACGCGCCCGCGACTTGGGTGCTCTCAAACCACGACGTGACGCGCCCGGTGACGCGCTACGGCCGCGCCGACAGCTCGTTCGCGTTCGAGTCGAAGCGGGCGGGAACACCGACCGATCTCGAGCGCGGCGCGCGCCGCGCGCGCGCGGCTGCGCTCCTCGCGATGGCGCTGCCGGGCTCGATGTACATCTACCAGGGCGAGGAGCTCGGCCTGCCAGAGGTCGAGGACATCCCCTTCGAGCGGCGGCAGGACCCGATGTGGCACCGCTCCGGCGGCGTCGACCCCGGCCGCGACGGCTGCCGCATCCCGATCCCGTGGTCCGGCGACCGCCCGCCGTACGGATTCAGCGTCGACGGCGCAGCGCGCCCGTGGCTCGACCAGCCCGAGGACTGGGCGGCGCTCACGGTCGCAGCGGAGTCCGACGACCCGGCCTCGATGCTCGCGCTCTATCGCGCCGGGCTGCGCGCCCGCAGGCAGGCGCCCTGGGGCGCGGGCGCCTTCACATGGCTTCCCTCCGGCGACGACGTCCTCGCGTTCGCGCGCGGGGACTCGTTCGCTTGTCTTGTCAATTTCGGCCCGGAGGCGGTAGCGCTGCCTGCCGGCGCCGAAGTCCTCATCAGCAGCAACGAGCTCGAAGGAGGTGCGGTCCAGCAGGACACGACGGTCTGGCTTTTGAACCCACTAGGTCAAGGAGAGAGAGGACGATGAAGTCCCTACGGAGGATCGCCACGGCCGTCGCCGTCGCCGGCCTGGTGGCAGCGTGCGCAACGGCCGCGGCCATTGGCTCGCCGACGATGTCGGTCACGATCAGCGTTGCGTCGCTGATCCCTGGCAGCACCCAGGCGGCACTCGATCAGTTCAACGCGCAGGTTAGTGAGTTCGAGAAGGCGAACCCGACCATCAAGGTCAATCCGGTCGAGTATCAGTGGACGGCGCCGACGTTCGCGGCGAAGCTCGCGGCCGGCACGCTGCCGACCGTCTTCGAGGTTCCGTTCACAGACGCGCGGACGCTCGGCGACAACGGTCAGCTCGCTGATCTCACGAGCTACGTGAAGAAGTTGCCGTACTTCTCGAAGTACAACCCGGCGGTTCTCGCCGAGGGCACCGACGCCAAGGGGCAGATCATCGCCCTGCCGAAGGGCGCATACGCGCAGGCGCTCCACTACAACCGCGCGCTCTTCAAGGAAGCGGGCCTCGACCCGAACAAGCCGCCGACGACGTGGACGCAGCTGCGGGCAGACGCCAAGCAGATCGCTGACAAGACCGGCAAGGCCGGCTACGTCGAGATGGCGAAGGACGACAACACGGCCGGTTGGATTCTCACCACGGTCGTCTACTCGCTCGGTGGCCGGATGGAAGTAGGCACCGGGACGAGCGCGAAGGCAACGCTGAACAACCCGAAGACGATTCAGGCGCTCAACCTGCTGAAGGCGATGCGCTGGACGGACAACTCGATGGGCTCCAACTTCAACTACAGCTGGGGCGACATCAACCAGGCGTTTGCGGCCGGCACCATCGGCATGTACATCAGCGGCTCGGACGTCTACACGAACCTCGTGCAGGCGAGCAATATCAATCCGAGCATCTACGGCCTAGGGACGATTCCGCTCGCGAACAAGAACGCGGGCGTCCTCGGCGGCGGCACCCTCGTCGGCGTTCGCCCTGACGCGAACGCGGCGGCGAAGGCCGCGGCCGTGAAGTGGATCGACTTCTTCTACGAGTCGCCGCTCGTCTCGAAAGCGCAGGCGATCCGCAACGCGCAGACGCTCGTGGCGAACAAGCAGCCCGTCGGCGTGCCGGCGCTGCCGCTCTTCAACAAGCAGCAGTACGATCTGGCGAATACCTGGATCAAGCCGTACATCAACGTGCCGCTCAATCAGATGAAGCCGTTCCTCGCGGGCATCTTCGGCGAGAGGCTCGTCCCCGAGCCGGAGGCCTCGACCCAGAGCGTGTACCACTCGCTCGACGCGGTCGTGGAGGCGGTGCTGACGAACAAGAACACGAACGTCGTGCAGATGCTCGAGCAAGCAAACAGCACTGCCCAGGCGGCGATCCAGCAAGGCAGCTAGTGGGCTGAGCTTGGCTGTCGTCGATCAAACGGGAGAGCCCGCGCTGTCGAGCCGGCGCGGGCTCTCCCGCGACACGGCCGGGCCGCGGCGGACGCCGCTCACGTGGATGCGGGGAGGCGGCTTGACGACGCTGCTGTTCCTGCTGCCGTTGCTGTTCGCGTTTGGGGCGTTCTCGTGGTACCCGATCGTGCGCTCGGTGTTCATGTCGCTCCAGCATACGAACCTCGTGCAGCCGGCGACGTGGGTCGGCTTTCACAACTTCGAGCAGGTATGGAACGACCCGCTCTTCCCGGTCGCGGTGAAGAACACCGCGTACTTCGCGCTGCTCGCGCTCCTCTTCGGCTATCCGATACCGCTTATCGCCGCTGTGCTGATGAGCGAGGTGCGCAAGCGGCGCGGCATCTACAGCGCCCTCGCGTATCTCCCCGTCGTCATCCCGCCGGTTGTCGCCGTCTTGTTGTGGAAGGTGGCGTACGACGCGAGCTCGGCGGGGGCGTTCAACACAGTGCTGCACTGGTTCGGGCTCGGGCCGTACCCGTGGCTGCAATCGCAACAGTGGGCGATGCCGTCGCTCGTCCTCGAGTCGACGTGGGCGAACGCCGGTGCGACAGTGATCATCTATCTCGCTGCGCTGACGGGCGTGCAGACGGAGCTCTACGAGGCCGCTTCGGTCGACGGCGCGGGGATCCTGCGCAAGGTCTGGCACATCACGCTTCCGCAGCTGCGCGGTGTTTTGCTCGTGACGATGATCCTGCAGATCATCGGGACGGCGCAGGTGTTCCTCGAGCCGTACCTGTTCACGTCGGGCGGCCCGGCAAACGCGACGCTCACCGTGCTCCTCCTGATCTTCAACTACGCGTTCGGGAACTCGCTCGGCGGCAACTACGGCGCCGCGACAGCGCTCAGCCTCATGCTCGCCGGCTTCCTCGCGGTGTTCTCGCTCATCTACCTGCGCGCGACGCGCTCCTGGAGCACGCAATGAGCGAGCACGAGACCGGCGGGCTGATCTCGTCGCAGGAGTGGCAGAAGCCGAGCATCCGCTGCGGGATTGGTGGGCTCCAGGCGTTCCTCCTCGTCGCGCTCGTCGTCGTCGGCCTCGGACCGATTCTGTGGCTGGCGAAGGGTGCGATCACGCCGACGATCGACACGATCTCGCACCCGATGGGTCTCTTCACGCACGGGACGGCGTGGAGCAACCTGAAGGAAGCATGGTCGACGGTGCACGTCGGCCGCTATTTCTGGAACACGGTTGTCATCGCATTCGGCTCATGGGCATCGCAGCTCGTCGTGGCGACAACTGGCGGGTTCGCACTCTCTGTGCTTCACCCGAAGTACGCGAAGCTCATCAACGCGCTGCTGCTGACCACGTTGTTCGTTCCGGCGGTCGTGCTGCTCGTGCCGCTCTACATCGAGATCGTCCATCCGCCGCTCATCCATCACTCCTTCATCGACAGCTACTGGGCGATCTGGCTCCCAGCCGGTGCGAGCGCGTTCAACGTCGTGCTCGTGAAGCGGTTCTTCGACAACCTCCCGCACGAAATCTTCGAGGCTGCGCGCATCGACGGAGCCGGCCCGTTCCGGCTCTTCTGGTCGATCGTGCTGCCGATGTCGAAGCCGATCCTTGGCGTCGTCTCGATCTTCGCGGTGCTCGCGTCGTGGAAGGACTTCCTCTGGCCGCTGCTCGTGCTGACGAACCCGAACGAGCAGCCGCTCTCGGTCCGCCTGCCGAACATTCAGGCGCAGACGTCGCTGGGCGTCTTCCTCGCGGCGATGTTCATCGCGTGCCTCGTGCCGATTGCCGGCTTCGTCGTCTTCCAGCGCTCGTTCCTGCGCGGGCCCGGCCTGAGCGGCGCGATCAAGGGCTGATCGCCACCACCGGGTTCAGGAGGACGCCGATCCGTTCGATCTCCACCTCGACCGTGTCGCCGTCCCGGAGATAGCGCGGGTCCGCCTGGCCGAACGCAACGCCCGGAGGGGTGCCAGTCGCGATGACGTCGCCCGGCTCGAGCGTGATCGTCTCGCTGACGAACGCGACGAGCTCGGCGACGCCGAAGATCATGTCCGCAGTCGAGCCGTTCTGCACGGTCTCGCCGTTCAGGCGGCAGCTGATCCGCAGCGTCTGCGGATCGCCGACGTCCTCACGCGGCACGACGCGCGGCCCGATGGGGCAGAACGTGTCGAGCGACTTCGCGCGCGTCCACTGGCCGTCGGCGAACTGCATGGCCCGTGCGGAGACGTCGTTGAGGCACGTGTAGCCGGCGACCGCCTCGAGCGCGTTCTCGACCGAGACGCGTTTCACGCGCGCGCCGATGACGGCAGCAAGCTCGGCCTCGTAGTCGACGTGCCCGACGCCGCCGGGGATCACGATCGCCTCGCCCGAGGCGATGACGGCGTTCGGCCACTTCGCGAACAGCAGCGGACGCTCCGGCAGCTCGAGGTCGACCTCGCGCGCGTGGTCGACGTAGTTGAGGCCGACGCAGACGATCTTCATTCGCGCTCCAGCACAACGTGCACTTCGCCGGGCCCGTGCACGCCGACGACGAGCCGCTGTTCGATGTCGGCGCTGCGGCTCGGGCCGGTGACGATCGCGAGCGCGCTCGGAAGACGGCCCGCGAAGGCGGCGAAGAGCGCTGCAAGATCCGGCACGACCGCATCCTCGCGCAGCAGCGACACGTGCACGTCCGGCAGCAGGTGACGGGAGCGTGGCTCCTCCGGCGAGGATGCGAGGACAACGCTTCCGGTCGCCGCCACGCCGTAGACGGCGCGCGACACGCCGGCGCCGGCAAGTGCCGGCGCTTCACCGCGATGCACGACGAAGCCGGCGGCGGCGGCGTTCCGCGCGAACGTCTCGACGAGCTCGCTCACCCGCCGTCCCGGTATCGACGCCGCGCGAACGGGGGCAGCGCACGGTCCCTCGACCAGGTACGGCCGGGCCCGGCGAGCGCGCCGAGCGGCCTGGCGAGCCGTGCGAGGGTCGTGGACAGGCGGTAGAGCACGGGACGCGACCAGAGCAGCGACCACAGCGTGAATGCGAAGCGCTCCGCGCGGGGCGCGATCCCCTCGCCGACGAGGTCCCGTCGCAAGTCGAGGAGCAGCTCGTGCAGGGGAATCTTCACCGGGCAGGCGGCGGTGCAGGCGCCGCAGAGCGACGAGGCATGAGGGAGCCCCGGCTCGCGCTCGAGCCCGCGCAGCAACGGCACGAGGACCGCGCCCATCGGCCCGGAGTACACGGGGCCGTAAGCGCCGCCGCCCGCCTTGCGGTAGACCGGGCAGACGTTCAGACAGGCGCCGCAGCGGATGCAGGCGAGCATCTCGCGATACCGGCCCCGGCGCAGGCCGGTGCGTCCGTTGTCGACGATCACGACGTGCATCTCTTCCGGCCCGTCTTCCTCGCCCGCGCGCCGCGGCCCGGTGAGCAGACGGGTGTACGTCGTCAACGACTGGCCGGTCCCGCTACGCGCAAGGAGCTGCAGCAGGACCGCAAGGTCGTCGAGCGTAGGCACGAGTCGCTCCATCCCCAGCAGCGCGACGTGCACGCGCGGCAACGCCGTCACGAGTCCGCCGTTGCCCTCGTTCGTGACGAGGCAGATCGACCCGGTCTCGCACACGGCGAAGTTCGCGCCTGTGATGCCGAGGTCGGCGCGCTCGAAGACACGCCGCAGCTGGCGACGTGCTGTTTGTGCCAGCACCTCGAGCGTCGGCTCGACGGGAGCTCCCTCGACCGCGGAGAAGAGCGCAGCGACGTCCTCGGCGGTCTTCTCGATCGCCGGCGCGATGATGTGCACGGGGTGCTCGCCGGCGAGCTGGAGGATGTACTCGCCCAGGTCGGTCTCGACGACCTCTACGCCTGTAGCCGCGAGCTCCGTGTTGAGCTCGATCTCCTCCGAGAGCATCGACTTCGATTTCGCCGCCAGCTTCGCGCCGGCCGCCGAGCAGATCCGCGCCACTGTCGAGCGCGCATCCGCCGCGGTGGGGCAGACGTGCGCGCGTCCTCCGGTCGCTTCGAAGGCCGTGACGAATTGCTCCAGATGGCCTTCGAGATCGTCGATCGCCCGCATGCGGATGGAATGCGCGCGCTCGCGCAGCTCCTCGACGTCGTCGAGCTGCGCCCAGGCATTCGTGCGGCCCGTGAGTAGCCGGAGCGTCGCGGCGTCGGTCGCCGCGAGGCGATGCCGGTCGAGCACAGGGAAGCTCATCGGACTCCCCGTGTGAGCGCGGTGGCGAGATGGACGACGCGTACGCCACCCGTCCTGGCGGCGCGCGCCTGCAGGTGCATGAGACAACCCGGGTCGGCGGTGACGAGCGCGTCCGCGCGGGCGCCGTCGGCGAGCTTGTCGTCGGCCATCGCAACCGACACGTCCGGTTGGCGCACCGCGAATGTCCCGCCGAATCCGCAGCAGAGATCCGGCCGTTCGAGCGGCACGAGCTCGGCGCCGGTGCGCTCGAGGAGCCGGCGCGGCGCCTCGTCGACGCCGAGCTCGCGCATGAGGTGGCACGACGAGTGGTACGCGAGCCGCAGGCCGTCGTTCCGCGCGGGCGGCTCGGCGCCTCGACGGTCGAGGAACGACGAGAGCTCCCACACCTCGAACGGCTCGCAGCCGGCGAGCTCGGGCAGATGATGCGCGACCATCGCCGCGCACGAGCCCGAGGGGCAGACGACCGGGACCTCATGCGAGAACACGCGCGCGAACGTGCGGGCGAGGCGGCGCGCGGCGCGGTGGTGTCCGGCGTTGAACGCCGGCTGTCCGCAGCACGTCTGCCCGCGGGGAAACTCGACCTCGCACCCCGCCGCGCGCAGAAGGGCTTCCGCGTCTGCGACCGCGTCGGGAAAGATCAGGTCGCCGAGACAGGTCGCGAAGAGCTGGACGCGCGTCATCGGACCTCGAGACCGTACGTCCGGATTGCGGTCTCCGAGAAGACGCGCGCGCGGTCGCGTTCGGGAACGGCGTCGCGAACGAGGGCGAGCGTGTCGCCGTAGCTCGTCGCAAGCAGGCAGACCGGCCAGTCGGAGCCGAACATGCAGCGATCGGCGCCGAACCAGCGCAGCGCCTGTTCGACGTACGGCGTCACGTTGTTGCCCACCTCAGTGAACAGGCCGGACAGCTTGCACGTCACGTTGGGCCGCTCCGCGAGTGCGGCGACGCCGTCGGCCCAGGCACTGTCGGCCGACGGCTTGCCGAAGTGGTCGAGCACGAACCGCACATCGGGATGGCGCCGCGCCGTCTCGACCGCAGCCGGCAGCTCGCGAGCTCGGACGAGCAGGTCGAACGCAAGGCCGGCCTCGCCGATTGCAGCGATCCCTCGCTGCACGTCATCGCGCAGAAGCCAGGCCGGATCGGATTCGTCGTGCACCTGATGGCGCACGCCGACGAGGCCCGCCAGTGCGTGCTCGACGTCACGCGCGAGGTCGACCCAGCCCACGACGCCGAGGACGAACGGCGTCTCGGCCGCCATCTCGAGCAGCGCACATGTCTCGTCCGCCGACGAGCGTGCCTGCACGAGCACCGTGCCGCGGACGTCGTGCGCCTGGAGCTCGGGCTCGAGGTCGTCGGGGCCGAAACGTCGCCGCAGCACTGCGACCTCGTCCGTCATCCACGGGTACTCCGCGCGGGCGGGGTCCCAGAAGTGCTGATGCGAGTCGACGATCACACGAGCTCGTCCCACAGCCCCGACGGAAGATCGAGCTCGAAGAGGCGAACGTCTTCCTCGACCTCCGCCGGCGTGCGACAGCCGACAAGGACGCAGGCCACGGCATCGTTGCGCGGTGGGAACTGGACGGCCGCCGCCGCCAGCGGAACGCCGAAGCGTGCGCACGTCTCTCGCAGCTCGGCGGCCCGCGCGACCACGCTCGGCGATGCCGCCTGGTAGTCGAACGTGTTTCCGCCGGCGAGCACGCCGCTGTTGAAGACTCCGCCCGCGATCACCGCAATGCCGTGCTCGGCGCACAGCGGCAGCAGCTCGTCGCCGGCGCTTCGGTCGAGCAGCGTGTAGCGCCCGGCGACGAGAAAGCAGTCGGGATTGGCCTCGCGCGCGAAGCGGCACAGCAGCGCCGTCCGGTTCATCCCGACCCCGACAGCGCGCACCACTCCCTCGTCGCGGAGCCGCGCGAGCGCCCGGAAAGCGCCCGCGAGCGCCTCGTCGTAGTGGTCGTCGGGATCGTGGACGAGCGCGATGTCAACTCGGTCGAGCCCGAGTCGCTCGAGGCTTGCCTCGAGCGAGCGCAGCGCGGCGTCGTGGGAGAAGTCGAAGTACGCCTCGAGGGTCGGCGCTCCGTGCCACCCCGACTCGCCGGGACGCAATAGCCGGCCGACCTTCGTCGAGACCACGAACTCGTCGCGCGGGCGCTCGCGGAGCGCAGCTCCGAGCCGGCGCTCGGCGTTGCCGGAGCCGTAGTAGGGGGCCGTGTCGAAATAGCGGATCCCGAGGTGCCACGCCCGCTCGACGACGGCGTGCGCGGTGTCGTCGTCGACCGGCTCGTACAGGCCCCCGAGCGGAGCCGTGCCGAGACCGAGCCCTGCAAGCTCGAGCATCAGTCGAGGTCGAAGATCACGGGCAACCGGTCGCTGCCCTTGCCGCTATAGTCGTGCGCCTTTTCCATCAGCGGCGCGACCTCGGCCTGCCAGCGCACGTTCACGGGAACGCCGGCCAGCTCCGCGATCGCCGCGTCGTAGTCGTCGCACTCCACGTAATGGAACAGATCGAGGCCGTCGCGGAAGATGAGCCAACGTGCGATTCCGGCGCGTTCGATGGCGGCGATCACGTCCGGCCAGACCGCGCGATGGAGCTCGTCGTAGCGCTCCTCTGATCCGGCGCGCAGCCGTGTGTGTAGCCCGACGCGCTCAGGCACCGTCGAGCGGCACGTCGTCGGCGGGACCGAGATGCTCACGCAGCCACGTCTCGTTGTGGGCGATGTGCAGAAGCGTCGCCGCGCGTGCCAGGTCGGCGTCACCGACGGCGATCGCCTCGTAGATGCGCGCATGCTCCGCGCGCGCAAGGTCCAGCGCGTCGCGGTCGGCGATGCCATGCCAGAGTCGTGCGCGGACGGTCTTGGTAGAGAGGCTGCGCAGCAGCGCCCGCAGCACGCCGTTTCCGGGAGCGCGCGCGATGACGTCGTGGAAGGCGGCATCTGCCTCGACGAGCTCGTCGGCGCGGTCGCCGGCCGCAATCATCCGGTCGAGCTCCTGTCGCAACGCTGCGATCACGTCGGCGTCGGCCCGCTGCGCCGCCATCGCGGCGGCCTCTGGCTCGAGCATCCGGCGGACCTCGAACAGCTCGAGCACCGTGCGGCCCTGGAGGAGGTGCGTCGCGGAGAGCGTGGGCTCGAGCAGCTCTCCCGGCTCGAGGCTGCTGACGTAGGTGCCGTCGCCCTGGCGGACCTCGAGCACGCGTGCGAGAGAGAGCGCGCGCACGGCTTCGCGCAGCGAGTTGCGCGAAAGCCCGAGCTGCTTGGCGAGGTCGGCCTCGCGCGGGAGCCGCGTGCCGGGGCCCCACTCGCCCGAGGCCACACGCTCGCGGATCCGCTCGATGGCATCGCCTGTGACGCCTGCGCCGCGGCGGCGCCCGTCAGGAACCGTCTCTGAAGCCATCCTATGTCTCCCAGGGAGAGGTCGGGTCAAAGAACGAGATTGATCACCTTAACGGACGAATCTCGCCATTGCTATTGACAAACATCGGATCTTTCATTTAGAAACATCCCTCACATGGCGATGAAGCCACGGATCGTGCGGGCGGTCACCTACGACATCCGCTTCCCGACTTCGAGGAGCGGCGCGGGCTCCGACGCGATGAACCCGGATCCCGACTATTCGGCAGCGTACGTCGCGCTCGAGACGGACGATCCGAGCGGCCTCACAGGGCACGGCCTGACGTTCACGATCGGCCGCGGGACTGAGGTCTGCGTCGCCGCGATCGAGGCGCTCGCTCCGCACGTGGTCGGAGCGACGGTTGACGAGCTCGTCGCAGACCTCGGAGGACTGTGGCGCCGGCTCGTCACCGACACGCAGCTCCGCTGGCTCGGGCCGGAGAAGGGCGTCATCCATCTGGCGACGGCGGCGATCGTCAACGCCGTGTGGGATCTGTACGCGAAGACCGAGGAGAAGCCGCTGTGGAAGCTGCTCGCCGACCTGCCGCCGGAGCGGCTCGTCGCCTGCATCGACTTCCGCTACATCGAGGACGCCCTCACCCCGGACGAGGCGCTGGCGATCCTCCGGCAAAACGAGGTGACCAAGGGCGAGCGCGAGCAGACGCTCCTCGCGGAAGGCTTCCCCGCTTACACGACGTCGGCCGGCTGGCTCGGCTATCCGGAGGAGAGCCTGCCCCAGCGCGCCCGCGACGCGCTCGCCGAGGGGTTCACCCACCTGAAGCTGAAGGTCGGCGGCGATCTCGAGAGCGATCTGCGCCGCGCGCGTCTCGTGCGCGACGCGATCGGGCCTGAGAATCGGCTGTCGCTCGACGCGAACCAGGCCTGGGGTGTCGAACAGGCGATCGACGCCATCAAGACGCTGTCCGAGGTCGACCCCTGGTGGATCGAGGAGCCGACGAGCCCGGACGACGTCCTTGCGCATCGCCGCATCCGGGAGGCGGTCGCTCCAGTTCGCATCGCAACCGGCGAGCACGTGCAAAACCGAGTCGTCTTCAAGCAGCTGCTCCAGCTCGGGGCGATCGATGTGTGCCAGCTCGACTGCTGCCGTCTCGGTGGAGTGAACGAGGTCCTCGCCGTCGTCTTGCTCGCTGCCAAGTTCGGCGTGCCGATCTGTCCGCACGCCGGCGGCGTCGGCCTTTGCGAGTACGCGCAACACGTGTCGATGTTCGACTACATCGCGGTCGGCGCAACGCTCGATGATCGCGTGTGCGAGTTCGTCGACCATCTGCACGAGCATTTCGTCGATCCGGTCCGCGTCGTCGGCGGTCGCTATCTGGCGCCCACGACGCCGGGCTACAGCATCGAGATCCGGCCCGAGTCGCTGTCCGAGTTCGCGTTCCCGGACGGAACGAGCTGGTGGAAGGAGGAGGAAGTCCCCGCGTGACCCCCGTCAAGCATCGATCGACCTCAAGAAGGAGGAGACGATGAAGTCTCGTGTCATCGGCACGCTCGCACTGGTCGGGCTCGCCGGCGTCCTCGCCACGGCAGCACTTGCCGGAAGCGCTGGACACGCGCAGAAGGCAGGAAGCATCAAGATCGGCGTCTCGCTCGCCGGCTACAGCACGGACTTCTGGAGTTCGTATGTCGCCTTCGAGAAGGCCGCCGCCACGAAGTACAGCGTCTCGCTCGTCGGCCCGATCTCGTCCAACGGAGACGCCGGCAAGCAGGCGACGCAGATCCGGACCCTCATCTCACAGGGCGTGAACGCGCTCATCATCAATCCGGTGGACAGCGCCGCCATCGCCCCGACTCTCGCGTACGCGGCGAGCAAGCACATTCCCGTCGTCAGCGTGGACGTCGCCCCGACGAAGGGCAAGGTCTACATGATTGTTCGGGCTGACAACATCCTGTACGGCCAGAACGCGTGCGCATTCATCGGTTCGCACACGAAGGGCTCGGGACACGTCGCGATGCTCGAAGGCGACCTCGCGTCGATCAACGGGCTCGACCGCAAGAACGGCTTCCTCAACTGCATGAAGGCGAAGTATCCGAACCTCAAGGTCGTCGAATATGCGACCAAGTGGGACACTCCGACTGCAGTGAACGACGCGAAGACCGCGCTCAGCACGTATTCCGACCTCAAGGGGATCTACGTCCACTGGAGCGGGCCCGTGCCGGGGATCATCGCAGCGGAGAAGGCGGCCGGGAAGTTCACGACCGTCGGGTCGCCGAACCACATCGTCCTGTTCAGCGACGACGGGACGCCGCAGGAGCACGGTTGGATCCGCGCAGGCGAGGAGGACGGGACGATCTCGCAGCCGGCCAACCTATACGCGGGCTTCGCCGTCTTCTACGCCAAGCAGGCGACGGCCGGCGTCAAGTACCAGGCCGGCATGAAGACCGATCACGGCAGCAAGATCATCAACCTGCTCGGCAACCTCGAAGACGCGATCGTCGCGCCCGTCGTGAGCAAGTCCAACGTCAACGATCCAGGCCTCTGGGGTAACTACAAGAAGAAGTAGATGACGCTCGACCCGACAGCGGACGAAGGGCGGCCGGACGACCTCCGGCCGCCTGCCGCTGAGGCGGAGTCGATCTGGAAATCCTTCGGCCGCACGAAGGCGCTCCAGGACGTCTCCGTCTCCGTGCGGCCCGGTGAATGCCTCGCGCTCGTCGGGCGCAACGGTGCAGGGAAGTCGACGCTCGTCGGCGTGCTGACCGGGTTGCTGAAGCCGGACGCCGGGAGCGTTCGGCTGTACGGCGAGCCGGCTCCCAGTCTCGGTGACCGCGCCGGCTGGCAGGAGCGTGTCGCGTGCGTGTACCAGCGCTCCATGGTGATCCCGTCATTGAGCGTCGGCGAGAACATCTTCTTGAACCGCAGCGACGGCTCGCTCGTCCGTTGGCATGAGCTGCGCCGGCAGGCCCGGCGGTTGCTGCTCGACTGGGGCTTCGACCTCGACGTCGACCAGCCGGTCGCCGAGCTCTCGGTCGAGCAGAAGCAGATCGTCGAGATCGCCCGCGCGCTCGCAATCGGAGCCCGCTTTCTGATTCTCGACGAGCCGACGGCATCGCTCGAGTCGCATGCGATTGAGCGCCTGTTCGAACGCATGCGCCGTGTCAAGGCAAGCGGCGTCGGCATCCTCTACATCTCCCACCACCTCGAAGAGGTGTACGAGATCTGCGACCGGGCCACCGTGCTGCGAGACGGGAAGCAAGTCATCTCCGCACCTGTGGCGGAGCTGAACCATGAACGGCTCGTCACCGCCATGGTGGGCGGTGCGCTGGCGCGAACGATTCGCGAGCAGGGCGCTCCTCCGGACGACGTCGAAGGGACGCTGCGGTTGAGCGTGCGCGGCCTCTCGGTGCAGACTCCGCTCGGCTCGGTCGAGAACGTGAGCCTGGGCGTGCACGCCGGAGAGTGCGTCGGACTGTTCGGCCTGCGGGGCTCGGGCACGACGGCGGTCGCCGACGCGGTCGCCGGGCTGGTGAAGCCGTCCGCCGGAACGATCGAGCTGGACGGAAAGCCGCTGCAGCCGGGGAAGGTCGATGCTGCTCTACGGCGTGGCGTCGGCTACGTGCCGGAGGATCGCCATGCCCGCGGCTTCGTTCCGACGCTCGGCGTGACCGAGAATCTCACGTTGCCGATCCTCGAGCGCCTGTGCAGCTGGGGCATCGTCTCGAGCGCGAAGCGGCGCGGCGCCGCGGAGAGGATCGTCGGTCGACTGCAGATCGTCGCGAGTGGCGGCGACCAGCAGCTCTCCGAGCTGAGCGGAGGTAACCAGCAGAAGGTGGTCGTCGGCCGCGCGCTGGCGGCGCAGCCGTCGCTCTTGGTCGTCGTCAGCCCCACGGTCGGGGTCGACGTCGCATCGAAGGAAGCGCTGCTCGGCGTCGTCGACCGCGCCCGTCAGGACGGGACGGCGGTGTTGCTCGTCTCGGACGATCTTGACGAGCTGAGGATCTGCACGCGCGTGCTCGTCGTCCGCCGGGGCGCGATCGTGAAGGAGCTCCGCGAGGCGCCATGGGACCGCCACGAGCTGATCGCGGCGGCAGAAGGGCTCGAGACGGCGGCATGACAGACGCGGTGATCGAGCGCACCGAGATCGTCCGGCGTCCCGCGCGACGCGTCCTCCTCGGGTCGGTACGAGAGCTTGCTCTCATACCGGCGATCGCCGTGCTCTTCGTGGCCGGCATCTTCACGAGCCCGGCGTTCTTCACGACCGCCAATTTCTCGAACACCGCGCAGTTCTCTGCCGCGCTCGGCCTCGTCGTCGTCGCCGAGTCGCTGATCTTGTTGACGGGCAGCTTCGATCTCTCGCTGCAGTCGATCTACGGCCTGGCGCCGATGATCGGCGCCTGGCTGATCGTGTCGAAGGACGCCCAGGGACTCGGAACCCATTGGAATCCGGCCTTCGGCATCCTCGTGGTGATGGGCATCGGCGCGGCCGTCGGCATCTTCAACGGATTCATGATCGTGAAGCTCCGTTTCAACGCGTTCATCTTCACGCTCGCGATGCTGATCCTGCTCGCCGGCCTGCAGCAGGGGATCGTCAGCGGGCGGACGATCTACGACATGCCGCACTCCTTCATCTACCTCGGCTCGGCCTACTGGGGCGGCTTCCCGGTCTCGGCCTGGGCGACCGGCGCCGTCTTCCTCGTGGCCGCACTGTTCCTGCGCTACCACCGCACCGGTCGTGCGATCTACGCGATCGGCGGCAACCTCGAAGCGGCGCGTGCGGCCGGGATCAAGGTCGACCGCATCCGCATCGCCGTATTCACCGTCGCCGGCATGCTCGCCGCGATCGCGGGCCTGATGATCGCCGGACAGGTCGTGGCCGTCACGGCGAACCAGGGGAACAATCTCATCTTCACCGTGTTTGCAGCGGCCGTGATCGGCGGCATCGAGCTCGAGGGTGGACGCGGCCGGATGATCGGCGCGTTCACCGGTGTGGTCCTGCTTGGGCTCGTGAACAATGTCCTCGTGCTCCGGAACACGTCCACGTTCTGGATCG
>DASSXM010000133.1:0-5502 GCA_035703805.1 Gaiellaceae bacterium
GGTCGCGGAGCGACCTGGTCGCATTCCTTTGGCGGAATCCTGAGCTAGTCTGCCCCTGGTCGTGTTCGAGATCGGAAACAGCCTCCGCGAGGCCCGCGTGCGCCAGGGCCTGGAGATCGCGCAGGTCGAGCTCGCCACAAAGATCCGCTCGAAGTATCTGCGCGCGATCGAGGACGAGCAGTTCCAGCTTTTGCCGGACGAGCCGTACGTCAAGGGCTTCCTGCACGCGTACGCGGAGTACCTCGGCCTCGACGGCACGCTGTACGTTGACGAGTACACGTCGCGCTTCGTCACCGACCGCTTCGACGACATGCCGCAGCGACGCAGCTCGTCGCGTCCGAAGCGCCAGCTCGCGATCGAGCGGCGCATGGTGCTGCTCGGGCTTACAGGCGTCGTCGCGCTCGCCGCGCTCGTCATCGTCGCGTGGAAGTTCGGCGGCAGCGGCGCTTCGACACCGGGCGTGCTCTCACCGCAGGCGCAGCTGCCGACCGAGCTGCAGCTCACCGGCCTCGGAAGCGGTACGTACGTCGAAGTGCGGCGCAACTCGGCGAGCGGTGCCGTGCTGCTGCAGGCGACCGTGCCGGGCGGCAAGGTCGAGCGTGTCACAGGATCGCGCTTCTGGGTGTACGTGAAGCAGCCGGCCGCGATTCAGCTTCTCCTCGGCGGCAAGGCGGTCGCGCTGCCGGCGCGCAAGAACCTCAAGGTGATCGTCACGCCGTCGCGCACCGCAGTCGCCGGCGGGTAGTGAGAACTCGATTCAGAATGAACGCGATGTCGTCGGAACGCGCTCGACGGCGCGCTGCGGCGTCCTCGGTCGCGCCGATAGTTGAACTATCGGCGCTCCCTGCGTCCTTGCATCGCATCCGCCGAATCGCGCCCCGTCGACGGGCGTCATCCTGAACCGAGTTCTCCGACCTCGCGCTGCGGTCGTCGTCACGGGCAGCGAGCTCGTGCGCGGCGAGCGAACCGATCTCAACGGCCCCTTTCTCGCGCGCGAGGCGCTGCGTCTCGGCCTCGAGCCGGCGCGCATCGCGATCGTCGGCGACGCGCCCGACGAGCTCGAGGCGGCGCTGCGCGACGGGCTTGCGGCCGACATCTGCCTCGTTTCCGGCGGGCTCGGCCCGACGCACGACGACCGCACCGTCGAGATGGTGGCGAAGGCGCTCGGCCGCCCGCTCCTCGTCGATCCTGGGCTCGAGTCCGAGATCGAAGCGGTGTCGAAGGCGGCGGCCACGCGCCTCAAGCGTCCCTACGCCGACTTCTCGCCGGGCGTGACGAAGCAGGCGACGATTCCCGAGGGCGCGATCTCGCTCGGCCTCGCAGGCACCGCGCCAGGCCTCGTCGTCGAGCACGACGGCGGCCGCGTCGCGGTCGTGCTGCCCGGTCCGCCGTCGGAGCTGCAGCGGCTGTGGCCGCGTGCGCTCGACACCGAGCCGATGCGGACGCTGCTCGTGCGAGCGCAACCGCCGGGCCGTCGCTCGCTCAGGTTCTTCGGCGTGAGCGAGTCGGCGGTCGCGCGTGCGCTCGCGGAGGCGGGAGGCGACGGCGACGGGGTGGAGGTGACAATCTGCGCGCGCGACTTCGAGATCCACCTCGACGTCGTCGTCGCGCCGGGCGCGGAGCCGAGGGCCGACGAGCTCGAAGCGGCGCTCCTGCCGCCCCTCGAGCGCTGGCTCTACTCCCGCGACGAGCGACCGGTGGAGGAGCACATCCTCGCCCTCCTACGCGCGCGCGTGTGGACCCTGAGCACCGCCGAGTCGTGCACGGGCGGCATGGTCGCCGCGCGGCTGACGTCGATTCCCGGCGCGAGCGCCAGCTTCGTCGGCGCCGTCGTCGCCTATTCGGACGACGTGAAGCGCAACGAGCTCGGCGTGCCGGCGGAGATACTCCGCGAGCACGGCGCGGTCTCGGCCGAGACGGCTGAGGCGATGGCCCGCGGCGCGCGCGAGCGGCTCGGCGCCGACGTGGCGGTCGCCGTCACCGGCATCGCCGGCCCCGACGGCGGCACGGACGAGAAGCCCGTCGGCCTCGTCTACCTCCACGCAGAAGGCCCCGAGGGTGGAAGGGGACGCGAGTTCAGCTTCCCCGGCGACCGGGCGACGATCCGCGCGCGCGCCACGGTCGGCGCGCTCCATCTCGTGCGAAGGCTGCTCGAGAGCCGCGACGAAGTCGAATGACCTCGCCCACTAGCGTGGGCGGCGATGCTCGGCTTCGGCTTTTCCTTGCCCTGCGCCTGCCAGGCGGCGTCCTCGACGCAATCGAAGCGTGGCAGCGCGAGCACCTACGCGACGTCCGCGCGGTCCCGCGCGACAACCTGCACATCACGCTTGCCTTCCTCGGGCATCGCCCCGCGGGCGAGCTCGACGCGATCGTCGGGGAGCTGCGGGCGGCCGCGTCTGCGGCCGGGCCGGATCTGCGTCTCGCCGCGACCGGCTACCGGGAGACCAGGAGCGTCGCCATGCTCGTCCAGGAGGATCTCGGCGGCGGCGCGACGGCGCTCGCGGCCGACCTCCATGCCCGCCTGGAGCGGCTCGGCGTCTACCGCCGGGAGGCGCGCCCATGGCTCCCGCACGTCACCGTGGCCCGGTTCCGGGAGCGCCCGCGGCTTCGGCTCGAGCCCCCGGCCCTCGGAACATACGTTCCGTCCGACGCGGCTGCTTTCCTTTCACGACTACGCCCCGGCGGGGCGCAGTACGAGGCTGTCGACGCGGTAGCGCTAGGAGGCGGATAAGTGGACAAGCACGAAGCACTCGACGTTGCGCTCGGACAGATCGAGCGCCAGTTCGGCAAGGGCTCGGTCATGAAGATGAACGATCGCGCGGCTGTCTCGGTCGGCGCCGTCTCGACCGGCTCGCTCTCCCTCGACCTCGCGTTGGGGATCGGCGGATTGCCACGCGGGCGTGTCGTCGAGATCTTCGGTCCCGAGTCGTCGGGCAAGACGACGCTCGTCTATCACGTCATCGCCGAGGCGCAGCGCCGCGGCGGCATCTGCGCGTTCATCGACGCCGAGCACGCGATGGACCCTGCGTACGCCAAGCGTATCGGCGTCGACATCGACAACCTCCTCGTCTCGCAGCCCGACACGGGCGAGCAGGCGCTCGAGATCACCGAGCTCCTCATCCGCTCAGGCGCGCTCGACGTCGTCGCGATCGACTCGGTCGCGGCGCTCACGCCGAAGGCGGAGATCGAAGGGGAGATGGGCGACTCGCACGTCGGCCTGCAGGCCCGGCTCATGAGCCAGGCGCTGCGCAAGCTCGCGGGCACGCTCAACCGCACAGACACGATCTGTCTCTTCACGAACCAGCTGCGCGAGAAGATCGGCGTCATGTTCGGCAACCCGGAGACGACGCCGGGCGGACGCGCGCTGAAGTTCTACTCGTCGGTTCGCCTCGACATCCGCCGCATCGAGACGCTGAAGGACGGCGTCGAGGCGTTCGGCAACCGTGTGCGGGTCAAGGTCGTGAAGAACAAGGTCGCGCCGCCGTTCAAGCAGGCCGAATTCGACATCATCTACGGCACCGGCATCTCCTGGGAGGGCACCGTGCTCGACACGGGGCTCGAGCGGAAGATCGTCGCGAAGTCGGGCTCGTACTTCAGCTTCGGCGACGAGCGGCTCGGCCAAGGGCGCCAGAATGCGACCGCGTTCCTGAACGAGCACCCCGACGTGACACAGCAGATCCTCCAGGCGATCCAGCTCGAGCTCGGGCCGGAGCAGATCGTTTCGGCACGCTTGCTACCGATCATCGAGGAGGCACCGGAGAACGGCGCCGCCAAGACCGGCAAGGCCGCGAAGGCCGCAGCCGCCGCGGCAGCAGTCGCCGCGACGAACGGGGGAGCTGATCCTCAGGCGCGTAGCGCAGAGGCCGAAGAGGCCGCGTAAGGCGCCGCTTGCGGCGCCGCCCTCAGAAGGTGCGGGCTTGCCCGCACCTTCGTCGGAAATGACCGGTCGATCCGATCGAATGCCAACAGAAAACGCGCGAGCAGTTGTGACCGCGTTGCGCGAGCTGCCGCGGGGGACAGTTGAGGTCGAGTTGGACGGCGCCCCCTGGCGGCGCCTTCCGGTCGACGCCGTCGTTCGTGCAGAGCTCATGGTCGGGCGCACGCTCGACCGCGCGACTGCGCGCACGCTCGGCCGGGAGCTGCGCCGTTCCCGGGCGCTCGCGCGCGCGACGCGCGCGCTGGCAATGCACGACCGGTCGCGGCGGGTACTCGACGAACGGCTTGCCAACGCGGGGGTGCCGGCAGAGCCGCGGCGCGAGGCGCTCGAGACGCTCGCACGCGCCGGCCTCGTCGACGACGCGCGGTTCGCCGCGTCCCGAGCTGCCGCGCTCGCCGAGCGGGGCCAGGGCGATGCCGCGATCCGCTTCGACCTCGAGCGCCAAGGCGTGCCCGATGAGCTCGTCGCCGAAGCGCTTGCCGCCCTGGAGCCGGAGCGAGAGCGGGCCCAACGGCTCGCCGAGCGCCGCGGGCGCGGGGTGAAGACGGCGCGGTGGCTTGCCGGCCGGGGCTTCGAGCCGGACACGGTGGAGGAGGTTGCGGGCGAGGCCTGATCGGGGGTAGGATCAGCTCTGTAACATCTGACAGTTTTGCCTGCATACGTGGTCTTTCCGAAGCTCGCTGAACACATGACAACTGTCCCTTCGACGATTTCAGGCAGGTGGCCCGCGAGGTAGCGGGACCAAACGCAGGCGCGCGCATGCCGCTGCGCGCCGAGTAGCGAGCACCATCGGATAGCCCGATGCCGGCCAACCCACGAGGAGCGGCCGTGCTGATCGGAATCGGAGTCGCCATCGGGATCGCGGCAGGGGCCGCGCTTGCCCTACTCGCGGTCCAGGTCTTCGGGGCGACCGGTGTCGGCAAGGCGCGCCGCCTCGGCCGCCAGATCGTCGACGACGCTCAGCGCGAGGCGGACACGCTCCAGCGGGAGGCGCAAATCGAGGCGCGGGAAGCCGCGGTGAAGCTCCGCGCGGAGATCGACGCTGACCTCGCCGAACGGCGCCAGCAGGTCGTGAAGGTCGAGGAGCGGCTGATCGCGAAGGAAGAGGAGATCGAGCGGAAGCTCGAGGAGCTCGCGCGCAATGACCAGGGTGTCGCCGATCGCGAGGTCCATCTGAAGCAGCTCCAAGAAGACCTGAAGCAGACGAAGATCGCGCAGCAGGCTGCGCTCGAACGCATCGCGGGCATGACGCTCCAGGACGCGAAGACGCTCCTGCTCGAGCGCGGCGAGGAACTTGCGCGCCACGATCTCGCCCGGCGCGTGCGGATGCTCGAGGAGGACGCGCGCGGCGAGTCGAAGCGACGGGCGCGCAACCTCGTCGCCGACGCGCTCCAGCGCGTCGCCGCGAGTCACGCAGCCGAGACCACGGTGAGCGTCATCGAGCTGCCGTCCGACGACATGAAGGGGCGCATCATCGGCCGCGAGGGTCGCAACATCCGCGCCCTCGAGCATTTGACGGGCGTCGACTTCATCATCGACGACACGCCGCACGCGGTCGTGCTCTC